>VXPQ01000032.1 GCA_009839485.1 Bacteroidetes bacterium SB0662_bin_6 | reverse complement strand
CTCTTGCCGCGACGGACCTTTCGTCTCCGTTGTTTACGGCGCCGCCGGGCAGCGCGGGCGCCGAGTACCACTACATCGCGAGCATGACGACCTCGGCTTCGGGCGCGCCGCGGACGGCAAGGCGAAGAGTGACGGTGAGGGTGAGAGATACGGCTTCTCTGAAGCCGCCGGATTTTATGACATGTAACGAGAAAGACTATGAAGTACATGTTGGAGATGCGGATTTTCAATTCGATTGCGTGCCCAATGGTTCTCATCCCAACGACACTTGGCGGTGGGAACCCGGATCGGCCTCGGATTTCCCTAAAGAGGTCCTGGCAGATCATATTCCCGACCGGGCAACAGAATTTTCTGCAACGGGAGAATTTTTGCATTTCGATCCCTGGTTTCTTGTTCCGGAGGTTTTTCCCGCGGATGATTTGCCCCCGGGCGTGGAGATCGCTGTCTATCAGTATGATATTTGCCTCTTTCGCGACGTCTTCGATCCGGACGTAGGGACATATCGCGATTTCGAACACGAACTGGTTACGGTGAAGGTGCATAAGGGGGAGAGGGAGCCGCCTGTCGTCACATGCAGGAATCCCGACCCGGTATACGAAGGCGCGGCCGACTTTACTCTCAACTGTTCGGTGGAGAATGAACCGTCAGACGCTACGTACTCGTGGGCGGCTCAGGGCGATACGCAGGATACGAGCCTGTTGACGAGCGGTACGGACGGTCTGACGCCCACGTTCGCCGTGCCGGACAATGTCAATGCGGACACGGACTACAAATACAAGGTGACGATGTCGGCTTCGGGCATCAACGACGTTACCGAAAACATTGTCGTTAAGGTGCTGAACAAGCCGACGCTGACGGTGTCATGCTGGCCCATCGATCCGGTGTACGAAGGCGACGAGGACTTCCGCATTGACTGCGAGGTGTCGGGCATGCGTTCCTACAACCATGTCTGGACGACTCGCGGCGACACGCCATCGAGCGCCCTTTCGCTTTTAAGCGATCCGACGATCCCGAAGCCGACGTTCCATGTGCCGGACCTTGGGGATTTGTCCGAGGATACGGACTATAAATACAGGCTGACGGTGAGCGCCGAGAATGCGGAGGACGGGACGGAGGATGTGACGGTGACGGTGCTCAACCGGGATGCGCTTGCGGTGTCGTGCGCGGATCCCGGTTCGGTGTACGAGGGATCGGATGACATTGCGTTCGATTGTGAGGCGTCGGGCGCGCCTGCGGGTTCCGCCTACGAATACGCCTGGACGACCAGGGGCGATACGCAGGATACGTCGCTTCTGAGCGCCGTGGACATTGCCTCGCCGACGTTCTACGTGCCGGACGAGGTAGCCGCGACGACGACGTACAAATACCTTTTGACGGCGAGCGCGGAGAACGCGCAAGCCGCTTCGGCGAGGGTGATGGTGACGGTGCTGAACCGCAGGGCGCTCGCCGTCGTCTGTACGGATCCTGTTCCCGTGTACGAAGGCTCGGCGAACTTCGCTCTGGATTGTTCGGCGTCGGGGGCGCCTTCGGGTTCGACCTACGACTATGCATGGGCAGCTCGGGGCAATACGCAGGATACGTCGCTTTTGATAGCCGGCACGGACGGCCCGACCCCGACGTTTTCGGTGCCGGACAACGTGGCCTCTACGACGCGGTACGAGTACCTTTTGACGGCGAGCGCGGCGAATGCGGAAGACGGTACGGCGAGAGTGACGGTGACCGTGCTGAACCGCGGGGCGCTTGCGGTATTGTGCGCGGATCCCGGTTCGGTGTACGAAGGCGCGGCGGATATCGCCTTCGACTGCTCAGCGTCGGGGGCTTCGGCGGGCACCGCCTACACATACATCTGGACGGCTCGCGGCGACACGCAGGATACGTCGCTTCTCAGCGCGACGGACATTGCTTCTCCCACGTTCTACGTGCCGGACGAGGTAGCCTCTACGACGCGGTACGAATATCTTTTGACGGCGAGCGCGGCGAATGCGCAAGACGGTTCGGCGAGGGTCACGGTGACGGTGCTGAACCGTGGCACGCTTGCGGTGACATGCGCGGATCCCGGTTCGGTATACGAAGGCTCGGACGATATTGTGTTCGACTGCGAGGCATCGGGGGCTCCTGCGGGCACCGCCTACACATACGCCTGGACGGCCCGCGGCGATACGCAGGATACGAACCTGCTCTCGGATGTGACCGCTCTGACTCCGACGTTCTACGTGCCGGCGGAGGTGGCTGCAACGACGACCTACGAGTACCTGCTGACCGTCTCGGCGGCGAATACGGAATCCGGTACGGCGAGGGTGGCGGTAACAGTGTTGAATACGGGCGCGCTTGCGGTGGCGTGCGCGGATCCGGGTTCGGTGTACGAAGGATCGGACGACATTGCGTTCGATTGCACGGCTTCGGGCGCGCCTGCAGGTTCCGCCTACGACTACGCCTGGACGGCCAGTGGCGGCACGCAGGATACGGGGCTTTTGAGTGCGACGGACATTGCTTCGCCGACCTTCCTTGTTCCCGACGACGTAACTTCGACGACGACGTACGAATACCTGCTTACCGTTAGTGCGGAGAATGCGGAAGACGGTACGGCAGAGGTGTCGGTGACGGTGCTCGACAAGCCTGCGCTTGCGGTGACCTGCGCGGATCCCGGTTCAGTGTACGAAGGCACGGACGACATTGCGTTCGACTGTTCGGCGTCGGGGGCGCCTGCGGGCTCTGCCTACGAATACACCTGGACAGCCAGTGGTGATACGCAGGATACGGGGCTTTTGAGCGCGGCGGACATAGCTTCCCCCACGTTCTACGTGCCGGACGAGGTAGCCGCGACGACGATGTACGAATACCTGCTTACGGTCAGTGCGGAGAATGCGGAAGACGGTACGGCCGAGGTCACGGTGACGGTGCTCGACAAGCCTGCGCTTGCGGTGACATGCGCGGATCCCGGTTCGGTGTACGAAGGATCGGACGACATTGCGTTCGATTGCACGGCTACGGAGGCGCCTGCGGGTTCCGCGTATGAATACGCCTGGACGGCCAGTGGCGATACACAGGATACGTCGCTACTGAGCGCTTCGGACGTTGCCTCGCCGATCTTCTACGTGCCGGCGGAGGTAGACGAAGACGAGACGTACGAATACCTGCTTACGGTGAGCGCGGAGAACGCAGAAGACGGCGCCGCGGAGGTTGCGGTGACTGTGCTGAACAGGATACAGACGCCCGAACCCGAGCCTGTTTCGCCTCCCGCGGAAGAGCCTCCCGAGCCTACTTCTCCTCCTCTGGCATCGTCTTCCCCGGCACGGGAGCCCTCCGATCCGACGGCGCTTGGCGTAACGGTAAGCGCCTCGCCCCTGCGTTTCGGGGTGCAGTCGGCCGATACCGAGGTGTCCCTCGATCCGATGACCGATGGCATATCGACCTACGTATCGGGTCCGTACCACGCGGGCCGCATGACGCTTTCGCCGGGCGGCGGCCAAGCGACGGGCGAGAACGGAGAGATGACCTTGTCCATCGAACTGACCTCTCCGGTCGTGCTCCGGCGCGAGGGGGGCATCGAGGCAGCTTCGCTCGTGCTTACCCCCACATGGTCGTATGCGGAGTCGTGCGAGCAGCTTTCGTCCCAGACGGTAGGCAGTCTGTACACGGAGATGACGCTCTCGGAGGATGCCTGCCGGCTGCTTCGCTTCGGAGGCGAGATCGACCTTACGGGGGCGCCATCGGGTCAGTATGCGGGGAATATGGATCTCATTCTCCGTTCGGGCGAGCGCGAGGAGACGCACACTGTGGAAGTGGGCATCACCGTTGTTCCTTCGCAGCGTGTGATTACGATCGGTCCGGGCGGAGTGCGTTTCAGCACGTCGCGCGCCCTGCCCGTTGCGTTGACCGAGGAGCAGAACCTGAGCATCTATCCCGACGTGGCGTTTTTGACCAGGGAGCAGCCTCACGGAGTGTTCGAGCTGTCGAACCCGTCGCTTGTGCCGCTGGAGGTCACGGTGTCGGCCCGTTTCGGGTATACGGAGGCGACGGAGACAGGCCGCGAGGTGGTGGTAGAGGATGTTGCAGATTCCGATCTGGGCGATTTGTCCGAGGTGGTGGACATTCATCCGGGCGTGCTGGTGCTGATGCCCGGCGAGAAGGGTTTCATCCGGTACGGGATGAAGGAAGGGGCGCATGCGGCTATGTCGGGGCAGGGATACGCTGCGTTCTTCGATGTCGTGTCCGTTCCGCGCCGGTACGCGGATATGGACCGTATGCCTGAGGAGGTTACCGGGGACCGTACGGCTCGCGTGACGATGCGCGTACCGGGAGTGTATGTACCCAGGGAAGGGGCATCGCAGCTACGCGCTCGGCTGTCGTCGATCTCGTATGTAGGTTCCTTGTCCGCGACATTCCTGTTGGAGACGGCGGATCATCCGTTTGCGGGCGAGGTGGTTGCGTACGACGGAGACGGTCGTGAGTTGGGCCGCACCGAGATATTGGTCTACACGCGCAGCCGGGTGAGCATTCCGTTGGACCGCCTGCCTGAGGAGGGGGCGGTGTTTTTGCGTTTTTCGCCGAGGGGATCGGGCCGGACGCCTTTACCTGCGTCCGTTGAATGGAATGCGCCGGCACGGGACATAGGCGCCGCGGAGGAAGAAGGCCGCACGACGCCCCCGGCAACGCTTGCACGGAAACCCTGATGTATCGCCCGGCGGTTGCCGCTATCGTGGAATAGCCTGTAAAACGGCCAATGTTTGCCCGCAAGCGTAAGGCGCCGCCCCCTACAACTCCGCAATCTCCTGCTCCAGCAACTGCTTCCGGTACAGGTCCGCATACAACCCTTCGCGGCGCAGCAGTTCTTCGTGCGATCCCCGCTCGGAAATAATCCCGTCTTCCAGCACCAGAATGAGATCGGCGTCCATCACCGAAGAAATACGGTGACTCACGATGACGACCGTGCAGGAGCCGTAGTACCGGCGCAAATGCCCCAGCAATTCGCTCTCCGTGTTCGTATCCACTGCCGAAAGCGCATCGTCCAGAATCAGAATGGCGGGCCGGCGAATGAGCGCCCGCGCAATGGAAGCCCGCTGTTTCTGCCCGCCGGAAAGCGTGATGCCCCGTTCCCCCACGAGCGTTTCGAATCCTTCCGGGAAGTCGCGCACATTCTCCAGCAGCGCCGCTTCTCTGGCGGCTTCTTCGATGCGCTCTTCACCCGCGCCCTGCGCCCCGAAGGCGATGTTGTTTCCTACCGTGTCGCTGAAAAGGAACACATCCTGGGGGACATACCCGATTGATGAACGAACCACATCCAGCGGAATGTGCCGGATAGGCCGGTCGTCGATGCGCACCGTCCCCCGCGTGGCTTCCAGCAGCCGGGGAATCATCTCGATGAGCGTCGTCTTCCCGGAACCCGTGCGCCCCACCACGGCCAGCGTGGTGCCGGCGGGCGCATCGAACGACACGTCCCGCAGCACCCAGGGTCCCTCTTCTCCGTAGCGGAAAGAGACATTGTCGAACCGGATCGTGCCGCGAATCTCCCGAACGGACGCGACCATTTCTTCCGTATCGGCGATGTCCGGCTCCGTGTCGAAAATGCGGTTCAGCCGGATCATCGAAGCGGATGCCCGCTGGATCATCGTAACCACGAAGCCCATCGAGGCCACCGGCCAGGTCATATACGCCACATAGATCATGTATTCGGCGATGTTGCCGATGGTGATGGAACCCTCGGCGACCAGCCGCCCGCCCAGCCAGATCACGATGATGCCCGCCATCCCCACCAGCAGCAGAAACACGGGCCGGAATCCCGCATCGACCACGGCCAGATCGAGATTCCGCTGGCGGTAGGCCGCGCTTTCCTCTTCGAACGCTTTGGCCTCGGAGTCTTCCCGCGTATAGGCTTTCAGGACGCGGATTCCCGCGAGCGCCTCCTGCACCCGGCTGGTGAGCCGGGAATACTGCGCCTGGAGCGCATCGCTGCGGCGGTGCTGCATGCTTGCCATGAAGAAGACCGCCACCGCCAGGAAAGGCATGGGAATCAGCGCATACAGGGTGAGCGTCGGCGAAATAATGAACATCACCGTCATGGCCGTGACAATGACCACCCCCGCGCGCACGATATACATGATGGCCGGGCCGATGTAGCGCCGCACGCTCTCGATGTCGCTCGTGGCGCGGGCCATCACGTCTCCCGTCGAATAGGTGTGATAGAATCCCTGCGACAGCCGCTGCAACTGATCGTACAGCGCATTGCGCAGATCGAACTCGATATGCCGCGAGGCCACGACCACCGTCTGCCGCTGCAGGAACGAGAAGGTGCCGCTCAGCAGGCTCAACGCAATGATGATCAGACCGAACGCCAGCAATCCCACGAAGAAGCTCGCATACAGGTAACCCCGGACCGGCGTCCCCTCGTACACGTGGTACAGGTTCACCAGGCGCGGAATGCTATCGACCGCGATGCGCACCACGATAGGCACCGTGACGGAAAACCCGGCGGATACGATGGCGCACAGCAATCCCGGAATGAAGAGATGCTTGTACTTCCAGTAGTACTTATTTAGATCGGCGAGCGGACCCATGCGCCTTGGTACGTCCTTGCGGGCGGTGCGGTTCGCGCGGTGGGCAGAACCTGAAAAATGAAACAGGGGGGTGCTGCGCCCGCATCCCTTGCCGCCTGTCAGGACGCGATTTCTCCCCTCCGAATTCACCCGGAAACCCAAACTTTGACGAAATCGTACCGTATGCCCCATATTATTGTGTCCGCACTGTCCGGCGTTCTGAGCAGTTCTATCCCCCGCCGGGGATCCGGATCAACGCGAACCACCCACCCACGCCTCCATCATTCATCCGCCATTACCTATGAGCGCCCGTACCATTCTGGTCATCTTTTTCCTTATTCTCGCCTGTATGCTCCCCGTGTACATGGCGCCCGCGCAAGAGCAGGAATCGGACCTGCTCGCCCGCTTCGAAGAGCGCGTCACGGAGTTTACCCTCGACAACGGGTTGCGCTTCATCGTGATCGAACGCCACGACGCCCCCGTCGCCACGTTCTATACCTATGCCGACGTAGGGTCGGTGGATGAGGTCAAGGGCATTACGGGGCTTGCGCACATGTTCGAGCACATGGCCTTCAAGGGGACCTCCACCATCGGCTCGACGGATTATGCCGCGGAACAGGTCGCCCTCGACAAGGTGGATGCCGCCTACGACATGCTCAAGACCGAGCAGCACAAGGGCCTCCACGCCGACCCCGACAAAATCGCCGAGCTGGAAGCGGCATTCGCTGCGGCCCGCGACGAAGCGCAGACCTACAGCACCCCCGAATTCGAGGAGGCGCTTGAGCGCAACGGAGGCACGGGGCTCAACGCAACCACCGCGAACGACCGCACGGATTATTTCGTGAGCCTGCCGGTCAATCAGACCGAACTCTGGTTTTCTCTGGAGTCGGAACGCTTTCTGGACCCTGTCCTGCGGGAGTTCTACATCGAACGCGACGTGGTGGCCGAGGAGCGCCGCATGCGCACCGAGAGCAATCCCTTCGGACGTCTGCTCGAAGAGTTCTGGACCACCGCGTTCAAGGCCCATCCGTACGGCGAGCCCGGCATCGGCCATATGTCGGATATCCAGTCCTACACGCGGGCCGAGGCCATAGATTTCTTCCATAAATTCTACAACCCCGCCAACCTGATCGTGGCGATCGCCGGAGATGTGAATCCGGACGAAATCCGTACGCTGGCCGAAATCTATTTCGGGAGGCTTCCCGAAGGCGACCGGCCCGATCCCGTGGAAACGGTCGAACCCCCGCAGATTGCCGAACGGCGCGTCGTGATCGAGGAGCAGAGCCAGCCGATCGTCATCGCCGGATGGCACAAGGGCAGCGTGAATCATCCCGATCAGGCCGTGTACGACATCCTGGAACGCATCCTCAGCGACGGGCGGACCAGCCGTCTGTACCGGGAGGTCGTCGAAGACAAACAGATCGCCCTGCAGGCGCAGGCGCTGAACGGTTTCCCCGGCATGAACAAGTATCCGCACCTGTTCCTGATCTACGCAGTGATCAATCAGGGGCATACGCCGGAAGCGTTCGAAGAGGCGGCGTATGCGATCCTCGAGGACATCGGGGAGCACGGTGTCACGGAGGAAGAAATCGAACGGGCGAAAACGCAGGCCCGCGCCCAGTTGGTGCGCCAGTTGCAGTCGAACACCGGGCTGACCGTGCTCTTTTCCTATCACGAGGCGGTGACCGGCGACTGGAGCGACATTTTCACCTATCTCGATGAGATCGAGCAGGTCTCCGGCGAGGATATCCAGCGCGTAATTGGAGAAACCTTTACGAAGTCCAACCGGACCGTTGCGATGATCAGCACCACGACGCCCGATATGGAGGAAATGGAAGACGAAGAGGCTATGGAAGAAGACATGGACGAGGAGGCCTCGAACTGACATGCGACTGCACACGAATCACCCGACCACACCCTTTCCCGGAACCCCCGTTTCAAGCACCCAATCCCGTGACGCCATGACACGCTCTGTGTATCGGATTCTGACCGCCTGCATCGTTGCCGCCCTGTGCACGCTGCCCGCCTTCGCGCAATCCCATTATGCGGATATCGACACGCCGCCGCTTCCCGAATTCGACATTCCGGAACCGGAGCAGGTAACGCTTCCCAACGGCATGATCGTCTTTCTCATCGAGAATCATGAATTGCCGCTCATCTCCATGTCGGCGCGCGTGGGCGCGGGCGCGGTCTACGAACCGGCCGGCAAGGTCGGTCTGGCCTCCATCGCCGGCCAGGTCATGCGCACCGGCGGCACGGAAAACGTGGACGCCGACGCCCTGAACCTCCGGCTGGAAAACATGGGCGCCCAGATCGAAGCTTCGATCGGGACGGTTTCGGGCCAGGTGTTCATGTCCTCCCTGACCGAGACGGTGGATGAGGTGCTGCCGCTTTTCGCCGATGTGGTCATGCATCCCGCGTTTCCCCAGGACAAGATAGACCTGGCGAAAACCCAGGCGAAATCAGGCATTTCACGGCGCAACGACGAGGCCCAGTCCATCGTGAACCGCGAATTCGACAAGTTGGTGTACGGAGCCGATTCCCCGTACGCGCGGCATACCGAGTACGCGACCATCGACGCCATCGAACGCCAGGATCTGATCGATTTTCACGGAGAGTATTTCCTCCCGAACAACACTATTCTCGGCGTATGGGGGGATTTCGATACGGCCGAGATGGTGGCGAAGCTCGAAAGCGCCTTTGCCGCATGGCAAGCGCAGGAGGATTTCGTGCGTCCGACGCAGCCGATCCCCGATACGGGGTCCGAGTACGGGGTGTACTATGCGCCCAAGGCGGATGTGACGCAGAGCACCATACTGATGGGGCACCCGGGCGAGATCACCATGAATCACCCGGACTATTTTGCGGTCACGGTGATGAACCAGGTGCTGAGCGGGTTTACCGGGCGCTTGTTCCAGAACGTGCGCGACGACAAGGGCCTCGCCTACGCGGTCTTCGGCGCCTACACCGCCAATTTCGAGCGGCCCGGGCAGTTCTATGCGGGCATCATGACCAAGTCGGAATCGACGGTGGACGGGACGGAAGCCGTGCGCGAGGAAATCGAAAAGATGCGCGCCGCGCCTCCGTCCGAGGAAGAACTCCAACTGGCGAAGGACAACTACCTGAACAGTTTCGTCTTCAATTTCGATACGCGCCAGGAGATCGTGAATCGCATGATGACCTATGCGTACTACGATTATCCGCTGGATTTTCTGAATCAGGTGCGGGAAGGCGTGCAGGCCGTTGATGCGAGCGAGGTGCACCGCGTGGCGCAGAAGTACCTCCGTCCGGACGATATGAAGATCATCGCCGTCGGCAACGGGGATGATTTCGGGCGCCCGCTTACCGATCTCGGCGAGGTGGAAACGATAGACATTACCATTCCTACAGGTCTGGAGCCGGCCCCCGAGGCCACCGAGGAAACCCTTTCGGAAGGGCAGGAACTCTTTGAGAAAGCCGTGGATACGCTCGGCGGGCGAGAAGCCTTTGCGGCCATCAAAACCTTGCGTCAGGCTCTTACGACGGCAGGGTCCACCCCTGATGGCCAGCAGTTCGAGGTGGAGATGATGCAGTATGTGGCCTATCCGGATCGGGTGCGCTTGGAAATGAACCAGCCGGGCCTGGGACCGATCACTATCGTGGTGAACGGGGACGACATAATGCTTGATACGCCCCAGGGCGTGATGCCTGCGCCGCCAATGGTAAGCGAACCGATCAAAGCGCAAATAGATCGCGACATCATTTCCATACTGGGCCGCGACGATCTCACGGTGCAGCATCTGGGGCTGGAAGAACTCGAGGGGGGGCAGACAGTGGATGTGCTTTCCATTACGGTACCCGGCATGGCGAATCCCATCCAGTTGCTGCTTGATCCGGATACGCACGAACCGGTCGGGGTGCGGTATAGCGAGGGGCCCGTGCAGGCGCTCGCGCTCATCACAGAAATGCAGGAGGTCGGGGGCGTCCGGCTTCCAAGCAGGCTTGAAACCTATATGGATGGCGCTCCGGCAGGTTCTACGGAACTGGAGACCGAGATCAACGTCGAGCTCCCGGATCACCTCTTTGAACTCGAGGCGTCCACCGGGTCGTTTTAACGGGGTCTTAACGACGTTTTCAGGCTCCCATGCTGGTCGAAATACTTCCGGATTATGACGCCCTCAGCGAGCGGGCGGCCCGGCTTGTCTCCGAAGAGATACGCCGTTGCTCGTTACGTACAGGGCGCGCGGTTCTCGGCTGCGCGACGGGGAGTACGCCGATCGGTCTGTACCAGCGCCTGGTTGCAGGCGATGGGGAAGAAGGCCCGGATTTCTCCAGGGTCACCACGTTCAATCTCGACGAGTACGTGGGGCTGTCTCGCGAGCACCCGCAGAGCTACTGGCGTTTCATGCGGGAGCATCTTTTCGATCACGTAGGCATCGCCGACGACCGGATTCATATTCCGGACGGAATGGCCGACGATCTGGACGCCGCCTGCGCCGCGTACGAGCAAAGTATCGAGGAGGCCGGGGGCATCGATCTGCAGATTCTCGGTATCGGGTCCAATGCACACCTTGCGTTCAATGAGCCGGGCTCCTCGCTCGGATCCCGCACGCGCGTCCAGACGCTGACCGCGAAAACGCTGGCCGACAATGCCCGTTTTTTCGGCGAGGGGGAAACGCAGCCCCGCACGGCCGTCACGATGGGACTCGGCACCATCATGGAGGCGCGCAAACTCCTGATGCTGGCGAGCGGAACGGGCAAGGCCGCCGCCGTCCGCGATGCCTTGGAGGGTCCCGTGACCGCCCTGTGTCCGGCTTCCGTGCTGCAGATGCACCCCCATGCCCACATTCTGCTGGACGAAGCGGCTGCCTCCGCGCTTGCATACCGGCATCGCGACGGCATCGCCGAGCCGAAGCAGTAAGAAGGGCGGGGCAGGCCAACGACAGGATTTCCGGGGCCTTCGTGCTCCGGCCTCATGGAAGCCGGCGTGAATAGCAAGTCGGGAGGCATCGTAACGAATGACCGAGGCAACACTGCACAACACGCTCGTGTGGGCCGTTTTCGCCCTGGCGGTCCTGACCTTCGCGAGCCTCCTGCGCTTCAGGGCCCCCTACGGACGCCACTATGACGGCAAGGGCTGGGGACCGGCCGTTCCGAACAAGCTCGGCTGGATCGTGATGGAATTTCCGGCTCCGGTGCTTTTCGCCTGCATCTACGCATTGGGACAGGCCGCGGGCAAGACGATTCCCCTGATACTGCTCGGCATATGGCAGTGCCACTATCTGAATCGGACCTTCGTGTATCCCCTTCGCACGCGAACTTCCGGCAAGAGGATGCCGGTGATCGTCGTACTGAGCGGGTTCGTATTCAACGTGCTCAATGCGTACATCAACGCCCGGTTCATCTCACACCTTGGCGAGTACGGCGCCGAGTGGCTCACCGACCCCCGGTTCGTCGCCGGCATCGTGATCTTCTTGGGCGGATTCGCCCTCAACCTCCAATCTGACAACATCCTCCTGAGGCTGCGAAAGGACGGCGGGGGCTACGCAATCCCCCGGGGCGGCGGCTTCCGCTACGTCTCCTGCCCGAATTACCTCGGCGAAATTCTTGAATGGGGCGGCTGGGCGCTGGCCACGTGGTCCACAGCCGGGCTCGCGTTCTTCGTGTATGCGGTGGCCAACCTCGGCCCGCGCGCGTTCAGCAACCACCAGTGGTACCGGGACCGGTTCGACGACTACCCCGCCGATCGCAAGGCGCTGATTCCGGGGGTGCTATGAAATGTCGTGCGGGACGCGCTGAACGCTGATCTCGCAAATCCATAGCGGCCATACGGAGTACGGTTTCCGCAGGGAGGACGGCGGGATCGCCCGGCATGAATTTCCGGACCTCGGCTGCCGCACGGAAGTCCGGGGTAACGGCGGGTTTACGGTATGAACCGCAGGGCGGCGAACAGCATGCCGGAGGCTGCGAAAACCGTTCCGACTATCCAGCGCACAAGGCGGGCTTCGAGCGTGCTTATTTCAGCGTGCACAAAATCTTTCGTGGCAACGTCTCCTTGTCGGGTTCCCATAGCGTGTGCAATCGCTTCGGCGTGGGACCTTTCGATGCCTGCTTCGGAAAGATCGCGGGCGATGGAAAGGGTGTTGATCATGGCGTTTTCGGGTGGCTTAAGGTTAGTATACCGTTTTCGGCGTTCTGTTTCACGTTTTCCGCATGGCGCGGGCGCTGCACGAACCGGTACCCTATGCCGTACACGGTCTTGATCCACGTCGGGTCTTCGGGGTCGGGTTCGATTTTCTTGCGGAGCGCCGAAACATGCCGGTCGATGGTCCGCGTCGACACGTCGAACGGAATGCCCCATACGTTGCGCAAAATCTGTCCCCGGCTGACGGTCCGGCCCCGGTGTTCGATAAAATACCGGAGTATATCGAACTCTTTGGCGGTGAGTCGAACGACATCGCCGTTGCGGTGGGCCGTGTGACTGCTGAAATTCACATGCAGCTCCCCGAAATCGTAGATATCCAACGGGTGTTCGGCCGGCAGGCTGCTGCGCCGGAGCATGGCCTTTACCCGGGCCGCGAGCTCCTCCATGTGAAACGGTTTCGTGACGTAATCGTCTGCGCCGATATCGAACGCCCGCAGCTTGTCGTTGGCGTTTGACCGAAACGTCAGCATGATGATCGGAGTGGTGACGCCGGCGAGCCGGGCCTGGCGCAAGACATCGAACCCGTTCCTTCGCGGCATCGCGGTTTCGAGCAGTACGATGTCGTATGAAGGGGTCCCGGTCAGGAGATCGAGGCCCTGCTCACCGTCCCGGACCCCGGTTACGGCATATCCCTGCCGTTCGAAGATGCTGCACAGGTTCATAGACGTTTTTACGTCGCCGTCGACGATCAACATGCGCGCAGAGGCGTTATTCATAGGGGCGAACCTCCTGTTTCGATGACTTTTTGCATGATTCCATGAATGAGTATAACGGGGTCATTCTCCTTGCACTGGTCGGTTTTGCGGCGCTGGCCGCGTTGCTGCTGGTGCCGGTATACCGGTTTCTGAAGCGCGAGGAAAAGGTTGCCGAAGCCTGGACGGAAGACCCCTATGGTTCGGCCGATGAATCGCCGGAAGACGAGTCGACGGATGGGGGATGCGCTCCTGCGTAAACATGGGGCCGCAGGAGTTCGAGGGTTTTTGGTCCGATACCCTTCACCTGTTGCAGATCGTCTGCCGAGCGAAACGCTCCATAGGCGTCGCGAAACGCAAGAATGCGTTCGGCCGTCTTCGGTCCGATACGGGGCAGTTTTTCGAGTTCCGATGCGCCCGCCCGGTTTATGTCGATGTGCAGCGCTCCCGAACCGGATGGCTCGCCGGGGGGTTCGCGGGTCGAGGAGGCCGTCGCTGCGGCCTCGTACTTGCCGGAATCCGCTTCGCTGGCGGAGGCTGCAAGCGCCGGCGAAGTCGTATCCGCCGCGCCGCCGATTTGCATCCCCGACCGCTCGAAAAAGATGCGGTCCAGTTCGTCGTAGGCATCCGGCGGCAGCAATATGGCCTGTTGCTGGACTTGACGTACAATAATGCCGATAATGAGCAATCCGGACAGACACGAGAGCGCCATGGCCTCGTGTCTCGTCAGGCTCAGCCGTTGCTGCAAGCGATGAAGCAGTCGCATGGTTTTTTCCTGACACAGACACAAGGAAGCCGCGAATATAACTTCGGCCCCTCAAAATGATTGTTCGTGATGATTATTCGTACTGAGGCCATCGTGCTCCGAAGCATCCAGTACGGCGAGACCAGCCGGATCGTCACGCTTTTCACCAGGGAGAAGGGCAAGGTGGCCGTTATGGCCCGGGGCGCGCTGCGGCCCAAAAGCCGATTCGGATCGACCCTGCAACCCATGTCGTATGTGCAGGCCGTGCTGTACTGGAAGGATACCCGGCATGTGCAGACCCTTTCCGAAAGCAGCCACATCCGGACATTCGGGGACCTGCACAAGGATCTTGCGGCGCTTGCGTACGGCCAGCGCGTGGTCGAACTCGTGCAGGCGCTGATGCAGGACGAAGACGAAAACCTGCTTGTGTTTCAGCTTCTGATCGATGTGCTGGACCGGCTGAATCGTCATGCGGACCGAGCCGAGCACCTGTTCTATTTTTTTCAGTTGCGGCTGGCGGGAATCCTTGGTTTTGCGCCGCACATCGACCGGGAAGCCGTCGAGCGCATCCCTGAATCCGGCGGCGCGCTCCTGCTGGAAACCGGCTCGGTGGAGCCGTCCGAGGGGCGCCGGAACCGCGAAACCATGCGCTTTGCCACGCGCCGGACCCTGCGCGCGTTCGCCATCGTCGCCTGCGCCGATCCCGATACGATCATGCAGATGCGCATGGACGAGCGCACGGCTGCGGAGCTGGGCCGGCTTATCGAGGATTTTCTGCGATACCACGTCGAGGACACCTGGCCAACCCGCGGCAGCCGCGTGGTGAAGCAACTCCTCAACCCCAGGTAATAAGGATACGCTGATCAAAACCACCCCTCGTAGCGCCTGGCCTGGCAGGAAAACAGGCCCCGCAAAGCGCCGCTGCACAGTGGTAACAGGCCCTAATCAGCGTATCCTTAAAGCGCCCCGCATTCGGAAGATTTTTTTTGTCGTTTCTCTTGACGTTGCAAGGAAACAATCATATACTGTACGTTATATGTACAAGATGTCGGGTATTCCGCCGTATAATCGCCCCTGTCGCGGCGTCTCCATACTCCTCTTCGTGTCATAAAAACCGGCGCGTCAAACCGTCATGAGCCGTAAAAAGCTGACATCGAAGCAATACGAATTTCTCCGTTATATCTCGGGGTACGTGCGTGTCCACCGGGTGTGGCCCACCTACCGTCAGATTGCCGCGCATTTCGGGTTCCGGTCCCCCAACAGCGTCACCCAGAACCTCGAAGCCCTCTGGAAGAAGGAATTTCTCACGAGGGGTAGCCGGGGATACCGCCTCATCAACGAAGACGACTTTCTGACAAGCGCGGCGGGCATTCCCGTGCGCGGCATTATATCGGCGGGACAGTTGCAGGAAGCCGTCGATGCGGATCTGGGGACTATTACGCTCGAGACGCTCTTTCCCAATCTCGATCGCATTTTTGCGATCCGCGTATCGGGGCAATCGATGATCGGCGCCGACATTCATGACGGCGATTATGTGCTGCTGGTAGACGACGATATTCCCAACGGAGGCATCGGCGCCATTCTCTACAATGGCGAGACGTCTCTGAAGCGGGTATACTACGATGAGCACGGGTTGCGCCTCGAACCGGCCAACGAGGAATACGAGGACATCCGCATCAAACCGGATATTTTCGAGGAAGTCCGGGTGCTGGGACGATACGTAGGGCATGTGAACCATAGCGGCATTCACCATACGTACGGCCCGCCTCGCAGTTATCCGGCATGACGGAACGCATCGGGATCGACACGGGCGGGACGTTCACGGATTTCGTGCACCTCAAGGATGGGGCGCCCGTCATTCGCAAGACGGCCACCACACCGGATGACCAGAGCCGCGCCGTGGGGGAAGGCGTACGGTTGCTCGGGGCCGGCGAAGCGGCGGCGATTGCGCATGGCACCACCACGGCCACGAATGCGCTTCTCGAACATCGCGGCGCGCGGTGCGCCCTCGTGACGACCAGAGGTTTCCGCGATGTCCTGGCGATCGGACGCCAGAATCGTCCCGCACTGTATGCGCTTTCCCAGCGCCGTCCGCCCCCGCTCGTGCCGGAGGACCTCCGGTTTGAAGTCACGGAGCGGGTGGCCGCCGACGGCTCGATCCTGACCCCTCTGGACGAGCGCGAAGTGGCCGAACTGGGGGAAACGCTGCAACATCTTGACGTGGCCGGTGTGGCCATCGTGTTTCTCTTCTCGTTTCTGTATCCGGAACATGAACGCAAAGCGGCGGAGATTCTGAAGGGATACCTTCCCGATGCGCGATTTTCGCTGAGCGCGGATATTCTGCCGGAATACCGGGAATACGAACGGACGGCCGCCACGGTCGTGAATGTTTATGTGCAGCCCATCGTGGCGCGGTATCTGGACCGGCTCGAACGCGCCGTGGCGCCCAGGCGGGTGCGCATCATGCAATCGAACGGGGGCGTCATCGGCACGAAACAGGCGGCTCGCCGTTCCGCCCGCCTGGTGCTCAGCGGGCCGGCCGGCGGGGTCGTGGGGGCCTTCCGGCTTGCCGGAACCGCGCTCGGCGAAAAGGCTCCGAAGATTCTCACCCTCGACATGGGAGGCACCAGTACGGACGTGGCGTTGTGTCCCGGCGAAATACCGCGCACCGCCGAAAGCGCCATTGCGGGATTGCCGCTGCGCCTTCCATCCGTCGATATCCATACGGTGGGCGCCGGCGGGGGGAGCATTGCCCATGCCGACGCAGCGGGAGCGCTTCATGTCGGCCCCGAGAGCGCCGGCGCCGTACCGGGCCCGGCATGCTACGGGCGGGGCGGCGATGCGCCTACCGTCACGGATGCGAATGTGACGCTGGGCCGGATCCTGCCCGACCGGTTTCTCGGGGGCGATTTCGCCCTTGACGCCGGCACGGCGCGGGATGCCGTGGAAAAACTGGGCCGTTCGCTGGGGCTGTCCCTCCACCAGACGGCGCTGGGCATCGTCCGGATCGCGAATGCGTCGATGGAGCGCGCCTTGCGCCGCGTATCCGTGGAGCGCGGGTACGATCCGAAGGACTATACGCTGGTCCCGTTCGGGGGCGCCGGCCCGCTGCATGCCTGCGAACTGGCGGATGCGCTCTCGATCCGTCGCATTCTGCTTCCTCCGCAGCCGGGCGTACTGAGCGCGCTGGGCCTGTTGATGGCGGATATCGTGTACGATACGTCCGTTTCGGCTCCCGACGACACGACCGGCCTCGAAGCCCTCTATGCGCAGGAAACCGAACGAATTCTGAATGTCTTTGCCGGGGAGGATGGCGGGACGCCCGCCATCGAAACCCTTGCGGATATGCGGTACCGGGGGCAGAGCTACGAATTGACCGTACCGATGGACCCCGCGAGCCCTGAGCGTGCCCGGGAGCGTTTTCATGAACAACACGCCCGCCGGTACGGGTACGCGATGCGGGACGCCGTCGTGGAGATCGTGACGCTGCGCGTGCGGGGAACGGCGGCAGGGGCCGAGGTTGTTCTGCCGCAGGACACGGATCGGGCCGGGGCGTCGGAGACCTCCGAAGCCGCGCAGGTCGGAGAGACCCCGGTCGTGCTGGATAGCGGCGAGGAGGTCATGGCGGCGCTGTACGACCGCGACCGGTTGCGCTGCGGACATGCGTTCGACGGTCCCGCCGTAGTGGCCCAGTACGATGCGACCGTTTTCGTTCCTCCCTCGTGGCATGTCGAAGTGGATGCCTGGCGTAATCTGCATTTCTCGAGAATGTGATGGACCCGATTCTCCTCGAACTCTACCGGCATCGTTTCTCAGGGGTCGCTGAGGAAATGGGCGTTACGCTGCAGCGCACGTCCTATTCGCCCAATATCAAGGAGCGGCTGGATTTCTCGTGCGCCGTGTTCGACAGCCGCGGCGGGATGGTGGCCCAGGCGGCGCACATTCCGGTACATCTCGGCGCCATGCCGCGCAGCCTCGAAGCCGCGCTGGACGCCATCGATGTATGGCGCCCCGGCGACACGGTCATTCTGAACGATCCCTATGCAGGCGGCACGCACTTGCCGGACATCACCATGATCTCCCCGGTGTTCGTGGCCGACCGCCTCGTGTTCTTTGCCGCCAGCCGGGCCCACCACGCCGACGTGGGGGGCATGAGTCCCGGGTCGCTTCCGCTTTCGGGCGAATTGTACCAGGAAGGCGTCATTATCCCCCCCGTGAAATGGCGCAACGAGGGCAGGCTCGCAGCCGACCTGGAGAAACTCGTATTGCGTAATGTCCGCACGCCGGAAGAGCGGCGCGGCGATCTGGCTGCGCAACAGGCGGCGCACTCGGTGGCCGAGACGCGGCTTGCGGCATTGATCGACCGCCACGGCGCGGCTGAGGTCGAAGCGTATGCGGCGCATTTGTCGGTCTGGAGCGAACGCCTGCTTCGCGAGCATATCCGGCAATGGCCGGACGGGGTTTTCCGGTTCGAGGATACCTTGGAAATCGCTCCCGGCGAAGCGCCGAACGGGGAAGAGGCGATTATCCGGGTGGCGGCCCGTATCGAGGGGGACGGCGTCACGTTCGATTTTGAGGGGACTTCCCCCGCCGTGACCGGTTCGCTGAACGCGGTGCTCCCTATCACGGAGTCCGCCTGTTACTATGCGGTGCGCTGTCTGGCCGCCTCCGACATTCCCATGAATGCGGGATGTTTTGCGCCCGTGCGGGTTACGGCTCCGCCGGGGTGCCTCGTGCACGCCGATCCGCCCCATGCGGTGTCCGCCGGCAACGTCGAAACCTCGCAACGCATCGTGGATGCGGTTTTCGGCGCCCTCGCACAGGCCATGCCGGCGCGCGTGTCGGCAGCCGGGCAGGGCACGATGAACAACCTGACCATCGGGGGCTCCCGCGCCGACGGGTCGCCCTATGCGTACTACGAAACCATCGGGGGAGGCATGGGCGCTTCCGCCGGGGCGGACGGTCTGAGCGGCGTACACGTACACATGAGCAACACGCTGAACACGCCGGTCGAAGCGCTGGAGATGACGTTTCCGTTTCGCATCGAGACCTATGCGCTGCGCCGGGGGAGCGGCGGGGCGGGCGAGCGACGGGGCGGAGATGGTCTGATTCGCGCCTACCGGTTGCTCCGGCCCGCCACCGTTACGGTAATCAGCGAACGGCGGGAGACGCCTCCGTGGGGGTTGCAGGGCGGTGCGCCCGGCGCCTGCGGACGCAATACGCTCGTACGGCCCGGCGGCGGGGAAGAAACGCTGCCCGCGAAGTTCAGCCGGCGGCTCGAAGCCGGCGATGTGCTGCGGATCGAAACGCCGGGCGGCGGGGGTTGGGGCAGGGAATGAAAAATAGTCTATAGAGTGTTGCGCAGGCGCCCCGATGGTGCTACTATACACAGGGTGCGTAAAGGAGATTGTGGATGTGGCGAACATGGAGGCAGCGCCGGGTCCGGAGCGCGGATGTTCGAGGATGTAATCGCGTATCCTTTGGGCAATGGGGCCTTCAACCGGAACCGCTGTCGCGCATGGACATCCAATAAACAGGATGATGCCCTGGCCGGTTTTTTATGAGCGCTTCCCGGTTTTTACGGACGATTTCCGGCTGCTTCTCCCCAAGCTCTTTCACGGAACCGTACGAGATCCGAATGAAGAGGCATATCGCCATCGCTGTGCTTGCCGTCTTCGCACTGGCCCCTGAAACCCGGGCGCAGTCCCCGGATATTTTTGTCGAGGATACGACACAGGTGCAGATAGCTCAGTTGGCGCGGTATATGGAGGACCTTGAGGGTCTTGCGCAACTGAGAGATGAAAACAATGTCCGTATGGCGGAAGAGCATCAGCGGATAGCCCGGCTCGCCGCCGAAAACACGCGCAAATTCTCCGCGAACATTGCTTCGGAAACCGCCAACATGGCCGATATGCAATACCGTTCCGAGGACCACGTGCGGGCATGGACCGATCGTATGCTGGAATTGCAGAAATTGGCCCGGGAGGGTACCCGGAAAGTCAAGGGGCTGAAGCGAAGCGCCAGAAAAGCCGCGGGGGGGCTGTACGCTCCCCATGCATGGATGTCGGCTTCGCGGGCCTACGGCGAATGGCAGACCGAACTCGAGCACCTGGAGGAGGTCGCCACGGAAGCAGTGGAAACGGGGCGCGCCGCATTGGATGCGGAACGCGCCGCGCCGGATGTCAGGATATGAGGGGGGAGCCCCCCAGACATTCCCGGAATGTTCTGTAGAGGCGGGCCCGCATCGTTTCGCCGCTGCCTGACCTCAATAAGATCCGTGCGGACCGCGTGGGCCTGTTGACCGGCGAACGCCCGCATCGTTCCGCCGCTGCCCGACCCCGATAAGATCACCCCTCATGCCTCTACTTGCTCGCGCCGCAGATAGTCCCGGAGCACGTAGTGGAGGATGCCGCCGTTCCGGTAGTAATCGACTTCGACGTCGGTGTCGAGGCGGACCACGGCCTGGAAGGTCGTCTGTGTTCCGTCGGGTTTCGTGGCCGTGACTTCGAATTCCTGCCGGGGCGCCACCTGGTCGTTCACGGGGATGTCGAAGGTTTCTTCGCCCGTCAGCCCGAGGCTCGCAGCGGTTTCGCCCTCGCGGAATTCCAGGGGAAGCACGCCCATGCCGATCAGGTTCGACCGGTGGATGCGTTCGTAATTTTCCACAAGGGTCGCCTTGACGCCGAGCAGGAGCGTGCCTTTCGCCGCCCAGTCCCGGCTCGATCCCATCCCGTAATCCTTGCCGCCCAGCACGACCAGCGGCACGCCCGCGTCGGCGTATTTCATCGCGGCGTCGTAGATGGACATCGTTTCGTTCGTAGGGAAGTACCGCGTGATGCCGCCCTCCGTCCCCGGAACCAGCAGGTTTTTGATGCGGATGTTGGCGAACGTCCCGCGAATCATCACCTCGTGGTTTCCGCGGCGCGATCCGTACGAATTGAACGCGTGCGCCGCCACGCCCCGCTCCGTCAGGTATTTCCCGGCAGGCGCGTCGCGGGCAATGGAGCCTGCGGGCGAAATGTGATCCGTGGTGGTTGAATCGCCCAGTTTCGCAAGCACCCGGGCGCCCCTGATTTCCTGAATGGCAGGTGTTTCCGGGTCCATATCCACAAAGTAGGGCGGCTCCTGAATGTAGGTCGAGGCGTCGTCCCATTCGCAAAGAGAGCCTTCGGCCGTCTGAATGGCGTTCCACGTCTCGCTGGACGTTTCGATGCCTTCGTATTCGTCCCGGAACAGTTCGGGGGTGACGACTTCCCGGATCGCATCGAGAATTTCCCCGGAGGACGGCCAGATGTCGCGCAGGTATACGTCGTTGCCCGCCGAGTCCGTGCCGATGGGGTCGTTCATCAGGTCGATATCGACGGTACCGGCCAGCGCATACGCCACGACGAGCGGCGGAGAGGCGAGGAAATTGGCCTGCACATGCGGGTGAATGCGGCCCTCGAAATTCCGGTTGCCCGAAAGCACGCCGGCCACGACGAGATCACCCTCGCGGATCGCTTCGGTCACGGGTTCCGGCAACGGCCCCGAATTGCCGATGCAGGTCGTGCAGCCGTATCCCACCAGGTTGAATCCCAGTTGATTCAGGTACGGAAGCAGCCCGGCCTCATGCAAATAGCGGGTTACGACGCGAGAGCCGGGCGCCAGACTCGTCTTGACGTACGGCGGCACCTGAAGCCCGCGTTCCACGGCGTGTTTCGCCACCAGACCGGCGCCGATCATCACCGACGGATTGCTCGTATTCGTGCAACTGGTGATGGCGGCGATGGCCACATCGCCGTGCCGCAGGGGCATGTCGTTTTCCTGATCGTCCCGGTACCGGCCGGTGCGCGTCAGCGCGTCCGGAGAAAGGCCGAATCCCTGGGGTCCGGCAGGGGCGGTAAGCGTAGCGGCGAAGGTTTTGCCGAGTTCCGGCACGGGGATCAGGTCCTGCGGGCGTTTCGGTCCGGCGACGCCGGGCACGACCTCCCCGAGATCGAGCTCCAGGACATCGAGAAATTCCGGATCGGGGGTGTCTGCGGTACGGAAAAGCCCTTGCTCCTTCGCGTATCGTTCCACCATGTCGATGAGCGCCGGCTCGCGGCCCGTGCGAAGCATGTAGTCCAGCGTAATTCCGTCCACGGGGAAGAATCCCATGGTCGCGCCGTATTCCGGCGACATGTTGGAAATGGTGGCGCGGTCCGGGATGGACATGTGATCGAGGCCGGGGCCGAAAAATTCCACGAACCGGCCCACGACGCCGTATGCGCGCAGGCGGCGCGTGACGGTCAGCACCAGGTCGGTGGCCGTAGCGCCTTCGGGAAGGCGGCCCGTCATCCGGAATCCTATCACTTCCGGCATGAGCATGCAGATCGGCTGCCCCAGCATGGCCGCTTCCGCCTCTATACCCCCGACGCCCCAGCCGAGCACGCCGAGCCCGTTGATCATGGTCGTATGGCTGTCCGTCCCGACGAGGGAATCCGGGTAGGCGACCTCCAACCCGTCTTCGGGGCGCGTCCAGACGCCCCGGGCGATATATTCGAGATTGACCTGGTGGCAGATGCCGCCGGAGGGGGGCACCACCGAGAAATTCTCGAAGGCCTGCTGTCCCCAGCGCAGAAAAGCGTACCGTTCCCGATTGCGGCGAAACTCGATGTCCGAGTTGAGGCGGAGCGCCTCGTGCGTTCCGAAATGATCCACCTGAATAGAATGGTCGATCACCAGATGAACGGGCACCCTCGGATTGATGGCGTCCGTATTTCCCCCAAGCCGCGCTACTGCGGAGCGCAGTGCGGCGAGATCCACCACCGCCGGCACCCCCGTGAAATCCTGCAGCAGGACACGGGCAGGCACGAAGGGAATCTCCTCGCGGGCCGGCCCCTTCGGATCGTACGTGGCGAGGCGTTCGACATCCTGTTCCGTGACGGCGCGCCCGTCGCATTCCCGGACCACCGCTTCGAGCAGCACTTTGATGGAGAACGGCAAGCGGTCCAGTCCGCCGAAGCCATGGTCGGCAAGGCGGTCGAGCCGGTAGAGGTACGCATTGCCCGATCCCGTATCGAAGGTTTCGCGAGCGCCGAAGGGGTCTTTTTTCATAATTCCGTTTCAGGTGGTATCGGAGCGGCGGGTGAGGCGATTCGGGGGTATTCCGGACGGTCATGCCGCAAATGCTAACGCAGGAAACAGATACTCGCCAGAGGGCCGAATTGTTCGGGGGAGAAGATGGATCAAGACGGTCCAAGCCCTTCGGCGCAGGCAAGGGACAGCCCTGTCGCTTCTACCCGTTCGTGCAGGGGAAAGCGGGTATCTCCCGGGAAGATGACGAAGAGGCGGTCGAGCTTGAGATCGTCCAGGGCCGAATGCATGGAGCGCGTCATGGCGGGCGCGCTTGTGCGCTTGAATTCAAAGCCGATTCGCTGTCCGTTCTTCATTATCAGAAGGTCCAGTTCCGCTCCCTGATGGGTTGCCCAGTAGTAACACTGGTCCCAGGCGACACCCAGTATGCGGGCGATCTCCTGCATTGCGAATCCTTCCCAGGATGCGCCGGACTTGGGATGCCCCATGAGTATTTCTTTAGCGTCGATTCCAAGCAAGGCATGGAGCAGTCCGGTATCGCCGATATATATTTTGGGCGCCTTGACCTGTCTCTTTTTCAGATTTTCGTACCACGGCGGCAATTTGCGCACGATCAGCGCATCGACGAGCATGTCGAGCCAGGCGCTGATTGTGGGGCTGGTCGCGCCGAGGGCGCGTCCGGGTTCGGCGCTGTTCCAGCGGTTGCCGTGATAGTGCGCCAGCATGGTCCAGAAGCGGCGCATGGTTTCGGCGGGAACCGAAAATCCGAGTTGCGGCAGGTCGCGTTCGAGAAAGGTGCGGACGAATGCGGTGCGCCAGACAAAGCTCTGCGTGTCGTCTGCGGCAAGAAACGAGTTGGGAAACCCTCCGCGCAACCAGAGTCTTTCCGCCATATTTTCGCCGACCTCGTCCATGCGAAACGGCGGCAGTTCATAGTACGCGATGCGTCCGGCAAGCGTCTCCGAGGATTGGCGCAACAGGTCCGGGCTTGCACTGCCGAGCACGAGAAAGCGGGCGGCGTTGCCGGGGCGGTCTACGAGTACCCGCAGCAGGGGAAAGAGTCCGGGCCGGCGTTGCACTTCGTCGATGACGACCAGCCCGCGCAAGGATTCGAGCGCGAGCTTCGGGTCGGCGAGCGCCGCTTCGTGCGTTGGGTCTTCCAGATCGAAAAAATGGACCGGAGACTTCCGGTCGCTGACAAGGCGCCGGGCGAGCGTGGTTTTGCCGACTTGTCTGGCGCCAACGATGCCGACGACAGGAAACTGCTGCAGGAGGCCGCGAAGGGCTGTTTCGTGTTCGTTGCGTGGTATCATGCCCTGAATATACATGAAAATTTAAAATGTCACTATGGATTTTCATGATTAAAATGCATTTATGGATCGAAATTACGTATCACCACCTTATTCTACGCAATATATGCGGTGAATAGGGGCACACTCCAGTTCAGAGGCAGCCGGTATGCGCTCATATTCCTATTCTACGCATAATTTGCGGAGAATAGAATAGCCCTCCCCCCGGAACCGCACCGCAGCGAATCTCGTTCGGATAGCGACAATCAATGGGGCTATAGCTCAGTTGGTAGAGCGCTGCAATCGCACTGCAGAGGTCAGCGGTTCGACTCCGCTTAGCTCCACGGAATGAGTCGAGCCGGACGGGTGTATCCGTCCGGTTTGTTTTTTGTCCCGTATTTCTTTCACCAAACGCTGTCCGGCACCGCAATTATGGCAGAACACCAGCAGTCGGGTCGTTTCGTATGGTACGACCTGATCACCACCGACACTGAAGCGGCAATAGAATTTTACGGAAACATCATCGGTTGGGGAACCGAGGCATTCGAGGGCGGCCCCGGGCCCTACACGATGCTCACCAATAACGGGATGCCCTTCGGCGGTCTCATGGAGATCGAACCGGAAATGGGGGAGATTCCGCCCCACTGGCTTCCCTACATTTCCACGCCGGACGTGGATGAGACGGTCGGACAAATCCAGGAATTGGGCGGGAATATCCACGTTCCGCCGCAGGACGTTCCGGGCGCGGGCCGTTTTGCCATAGCCACCGACCCGCAGGGCGGGGTTTTTGCGGTGTTCGCATCGACCACGGGAGAGCCGGACATGGAAGCGCAGCCGGGAGTCGGCGAGTTTTCCTGGCACGAACTGGCCACCTCGGATTACCAGGCCGCTTTCGATTTCTACCAGGCCCTGTTCGGTTGGGAGATCACGAGCGAAATGGATATGGGCGATTCAGGCATCTATCGCATGTACGGTCAGAACGATCTTGTCTACGGGGGCATATTCACCAAACTCGACAGCATGCCCGGTCCGCCGCCTCCCTGGTGGGCGTTATATATCTCGGTGGAAGACATTGACCGGAGCGTCGAAGATGTCGCGGAACACGGCGGCAGGGTGGTCATGGGGCCGATGGAAGTGCCCGGCGGGGGCTGGATTGCCCATTGCGTGGATCCGCAGGGCGCCCGTTTCGCGCTGCACTCTTAAGGGATAGCCGCCGGCGGGTCATGCATCCGCGGCGATCCGCAGGGCTCGTGATTCCGTTGCATTGCGGGAAATAGCAAAGCGCGCCATTTTCCTTCGTGTGAATTGTTATTGAAGCAATGCTTGCGTAATATGTCTTTGCAATGCTCCCCCGCAAAGACATGGAGGTTTCTGTATGAGACGCGCAGTATTTATCGGTATAGTTTCCCTGTTCGCCGTATCCGGAGCGCTGGGCCAGCTTCCGGCCAACCCGCTCGAAGGAACGTGGGAAATGGTTTCCCAGCATGTTGTGTATCCGGACAGCACCGTGGACCGGACCGATCAGATACCGTATACCATCAAGATCCTCAACTCCACGCATTTCGCCTTCGGACGGCAGATCCTGGACGAGGAGGTGTTCGCCGGCGGGGGCACCTATTCATTCGATGGGGAAACCTACACCGAGCACATCACCTGGCACAGTTCTGCGGGGCTGGCGGGGCAGTCCGTCGTTTTTGAAGCCCGCGTCGAAGGGGATACATGGTACCACGTAGGCCACATTCTCGATTTCCGGCTCGAAGAGGTCTGGAATCGGATTGGTTCGTCTGGGGAAGCGGCCGAGGAAGAAATGGAGTAGGAGAGGGGTTTTTGCCTTGCCGGACTATCCGGAATGTCCGTGCTGTAGGGCGGAAATGCTGTCGAGCAACTCCCGGAAGTCGGGATCGTTCTTGATGTGCTGATCGGATGGAGCAGGCCGCTGGCGTGACGCCGCGTAACGCCGCATTTCTTCCATCTTTTTTTTCTGGTCTCCTGCAGGGTGAGGTATGCAAGGACGATCGAGCGATGCGGCTTGAACCACCCTTTCTATTTCCTTCGTGCGTTGGTTGTCCAATGGAATGACCCTCCCGAAGCCGCATTCCCGGCCGAGTTGCGCGGGGAGCACCGCGTCATAGGGAAGCGGAGGTCCGGTTTCCTCGACAAGCAAGTCGAACGTTTCGGCAAGCCGCTTCGCCGTATCGGGCCAGCAGATGAAATCCGGCCATCCCGTATCGGCCAGCGAAAAGTCGACGACAAGCAGGCGAAGATAATCGGGCGAGGGTGGACCGCACTGGCGCTTTTGCAGCTTGTCCAGCAGTTTAGGTCCCCACTGGGTCCCGGCTGTGCTTTTTGGCGTATCCATCTCGAAAAACAGTCGGGTGTCGGACGATTGTCCGGGGGGAAGAAAGCTGACCAGGCGCCAATCGGGATTTTCGTCCCTGTGTTCAAGCGTTACGGACAATAGAAGCGATTCGATGGGCCCCGGAAATTGAAGATGATCTCCCGCTTTCGCCTCCATTATCCATTGCTTTGCTTCCGCATTCAAACTGTCGAGCCATGGGTCGACATCTGTTTGGCCCCCTATATCGTTGGCGAAGAAGGGATTCCATGAACCGTGGTTTTCGTTTTTGTGTTCGAGCCGAAGCGCTACCTCGAAGCCCATATCGACTTCGAGGTACTTGAACATCATTGGGAGATACCGTCCGACCAGTTGGTAGCCGAAAAAATCCGCAGGACAATAGACCTCGATGCGTATTTGCGATCCGCCGGCGGTGAGGTCGATGTCGTAGCGTTTGGCGTTGGATCGGGGGGAAACTTTATCTTCATACGCGCTTGCCGTTCCTGCGGTATCCTGAAGATGCACAAGCAAATCGAATTCCGACAGCGCTCGATGGAATTTCAATAAATCCTTCTCATCGAGAACGCGCTTGCCAATACTCCCGGACGTGGGAAGTTTGTCGTCTATGAAGGCCAGGAGCGCTTCGATATGTTCGTAATGCGTGTTGCCAAGCAGGCGGACAATTTCCAGTTCGCTCCGGCCGGATCCGGGCAGTTTACTCCTGATCTCCTCCGCAATGCGCGGGAAACGCTGCAAAGCGTTCCGGACCTCATTCGTGATCGGATAACGAATGACCATGCCTTACCCCCCGGTTTCCGTTGCCGGCGTCCGGGCCTGATCCATCCGGCGACGGGAACGGCGTACGCTTGTGGAAGCGGGCTCTTTGGAGATGCGGCGGTTCTTTGCTGTTTCCGGCAGCGGATACCCCACGGCAAGTGTCGGCCACCGCATGTCGTTCAGACGCTCCCGCAGATTGTCTGCCTTCCTGGCTATATCCGGATGCTGTTCCCGGTATGCATCGGCGACGTTCTTAAGCGCATCCAGAAGAATAACAGGTTCCTCTTCCGTGGCCACCTTCAGATATCCGATTGCCAGTGAAGGATCTTTCCGGAATTCTCCCCGAAGCCATTCGAAGTGGTCTACGCCCATGTCGTTCATGATTCCGAGATGTTATGGTTTGGTTTCTCGATGTTTCGATTTCCAGTCCCTGAGCCGTTTCTGCGCCAGGGCGATGTCGGCGCGCTGCGTTTTCTTGTCGCCGCCGCACAGAAGAAGGATTACTTCTTTATCCATCATAGCGAAATATACCCGGTATCCGGGGCCATAATGAATCCGCAGTTCCCGTATTGCACCTCCTACGGCTCTGGAGTCGCCAAGAATACCTCTTTGGAGGCGACCAATCCTTGATGAAATTCGGTGTCTTGCTTCCTGATCTCGCAGATCGTCCAGCCAGCTCTGCACCGGATCGCGGGCGTCTTCGGTGGTGTAATGCCGGATATCGAACATCCGCTATGACTTCCTGAAACTCGACCGGGCCGCTCCGGATCCTGAAATATGCTACACGCTGTGCGCATAAAGGCGATTGCTTGTTCAGACACGAAAACGCGAAGAATATGACCTTCTGACCGGATATCTTCCCACCCCGCTGTAAAACGACAGGAATTTGGCATTAAATAACTGGGGTGGAAAACCTCAAGGGGCATCCGATTGGCCACCTTGCGCGAAGCGGCCTACTTGTCAACAACTTGTCCACATTCCTTGGCCCACCCTGAACAAAGTCCGTAATATTCGCGGTTTGTCATCGAAATACACCAAGCCCGGTCGTTCCACATGACGATGCCCCTGAACCAAGAGACCAGTTTCAACCATTCACGCCTCCCCGTCACCGTCTTGTCGGGCTTCCTCGGAGCGGGAAAGACCACACTCCTCAACCAGGTACTCAACAACCGGGAGGGCCGTCGCGTCGCGGTGATCGTGAACGACATGAGCGAGGTCAACATCGACGCGGCGCTCATTGAGCGCGGCGGCGCGGAACTCTCGCGGACTGAGGAGAAGCTGGTCGAGATGTCGAACGGCTGCATCTGCTGCACACTGCGAGACGACCTGCTCGCCGAGGTCTCCCAACTCGCGCGGGAGAAACGCTTCGACTATCTGCTCATCGAGTCCACGGGGATTTCGGAGCCCATTCCCGTCGCACAGACCTTCACCTTCGAGGACGAGAACGGTGTGAGCCTGAGTCAGGTCTCGCGCCTCGACACGATGGTCACGGTCGTGGACACGGCGAGTTTCCTGCGGGACTACAACGCCGCCGAAGCACTCCAGGACCGCGGCGAATCGTTGGGCGAGGAAGATGAGCGGACGGTGACCGACTTGCTGATCGACCAGATCGAGTTCGCGGACGTCATCGTGCTCAACAAGCTCGACCTCGCGAGCAACGATCAGGCTCTCGAAGTCGAGGCCATCGTGAAGGCGCTCAACCCCGGCGCGGAGATTCTCGGGACAACGCACGGACAGGTCCCGCTCGAACGCGTGCTCGACACGGGCCTGTTCGACTACGAGAAGGCGGCGAGCTCCGCCGGCTGGATTCGAGAACTGCAGGGCGAGCACACGCCGGAGACCGAAGAGTACGGGATATCGAGCTTCACCTACCGCACGCCGCAGCCCTTCGACGCCGAGAAGCTGTGGGCGTTTTTGCACGACGACGAGAACTGGCGCGGCGTGCTCCGCTCGAAGGGCTTCTTCTGGGTCGCCGCTGACCATCGGGTCGCCTACGAGTGGGCTCAAGCCGGTGGCGTCAGCAACGTGAACCCCGTCGGGATGTGGTGGGCGGCCGTGCCTCGCGAACACTGGAGGTATCCTGCTGGTCAGCGACCTGATCAGCGGCCGGGCTGGCATCCCCGCTTCGGCGATCGCGCACAGCAGCTCGTCTTCATCGGCCAGCAGATGAACGAGGCGGCGATGCGCGCTCGCCTAGACGCGTGCCTGCTCGACGAGCGCCTCGCCGCCGCTGACAGCAAAGCCTGGGCAGTGCTCCCGAACCCGTTCCCAGAGCTTCACACGGAGGGAGAGGCAGTATGACCGAAACTGCCTCATCCGTTTTGGCGAATGCGTCCATGATTGGCTTAAACTCGCCCGCCGTCTATTGGATACCCTACCCGTCCAGCACGACCATGACCATCACATCGTAGAGGGCGTGCGTCCAGGCGGCGATGCCGAACCCCCGCACGAGGAACAGGACGTTCAGCGCCAGCCCGAAAAGCATCCGGAAAAGGAACGAGTTCAGGCGGAACGCATCGCCCAGAGGCCCGATGTAGTGCATCAGGCTGAAAAGAAAGGCCCCGGCGACCGCGGCCAGAATATAGGCCAGTACCCGGTCTCCCATGAACCAGCGCAGCACCCAGAATAAGGCGCCCACCAGCAGTACGCGAAACAGCAACTCCTCGTACAGGCCCGCCCCGACCGAAAGCGCCAGTTTCATGGAGAGTCCCTCCCCGGGTCCGGATTGCGCCAGGGCCGGCAGGATCACGGAGACCAGTCCGGAAACGATGACTGCGATCACTACCGCATACACCGTACTTTCGAGGAACATCCACAGGAAATACCGGGGATTGAAGGGCACCTTTTTCTTGCGGTCGTACCAGAATACGGCGATCCCGGCGAGCAGGACGGCAATCCCGAAGGCCGTCAGACCGTGGTCCCCTACCACCAGCAGCAACTGCTTGAGCCACATCTCGGACGAAACGCGCACCTGCGCCACGGCGCTGCGGTTCGCAAAAACGATCAGGAATTCGTACAGAATCAGCAGGGGGAGCGCGGCCAGAAACCCGTAGGTGGCCGAGCGGGAGGCGTTGTGATACTTGTTCCAGACGCCGGGTTGGTATATGGCTTCACCGGTCATGATTTCAGTCGTCGAACCCCACTCCTTCTATCTGCATCAGGGCGTCCCGGAGTTCGGCCTGCGCGTGGGTGTCGCGTTGCCGCCCCGCGACCTCGATGCCTTGCGTATAGGTCCGTACGGCGTCTTCCCTGCGGCCCAGTTCCTGGTACAGTTTCCCGAGATGGTACCAGGTCCCCACGTACTCGGGATCTTCGGAAACGAGGCCCTCGAAAAAACGAAGCGCCTCCTCGATGTCTCCACGCTTGAGATATTCCTGCGCCAGCGCGAACCGGACAAATGCATCGTCGGGATCTTCTTCGTGGAATGCTTGCAGCGCCTGTAGCCGGTCAGCCTGCATCATGACGGGAGAAATCTTGCCGGGCAGGTCCGGGCCGACCATGCCTTGAAAAATTACCGGACAGGTTTACCATCCGCCTCCTGCGCCGCCGCCGCCGAACCCTCCTCCGCCAAATCCGCCGAAGCCGCCTCCCAGGCCTCCTCCACCCAGCCCGCCGCCAAATCCGCCGCCGCTTCCACCGAATCCTCCTCCCCAGACAATGAAATGGGGGCCGTACCCATGGCGCCGGTAGCGCTTGCCTCCATCGTTTCCTCCCTTGCGCCGGCGGATGGACGAGATGATGAACCATAAAAGGAAGAACAATCCCATCAGCGCGGAGGGATCGATCGGGGGTCTCCCGGCGCGTCTTGGCGCGGCCTCTTCTGCGGTAAATTCACCGGCCGCGGCAGCGATCAGCAGGTCCGCAGCGCCGGAAAGTCCCTCGTAGAACCGTCCCTCGCGGAAGTACGGCACCATGACGTTGCGATAAATCCGGGCCGCCACCGCATCGGGAATGGCGCCCTCGAGACCATAACCTGTTTCGATACGCACTTCCCGGTCGTCACGGGCCACGAGGATCACCACGCCGTTATCCTGCCCCGCCTGCCCTACGCCCCAACTACGGCCCAGAGCCAGCGCATATTCTGCGGCAGGCACGCCTTCGAGCGACGGGATCGTAACGACAACGATCTGTGTGGAGGTGGTATCCTCGTACGCGGTCAGCTTGGCGGTCAACCTTTGCTCTTCGGAAGAAGTAAGCAGGTCAGCCTGATCCGTCACAAGGCGGTTCGTGGAAGGAATCACGTCCACGGTCCCCTGGGCGTGCGCTACGCCGAGGGGGAACAACCCCGCCAGAAACAACCCCGTAAGAAGCAGCATGTGCGGAAGCACTTGCGTCAGGCGCCGGGCAGGGAGATATGTCCCGATGCCCTGCTCCACACACGCTGTGTTGCACTGCCTGGGCATCCGGTTCAGGAGGAAAAGTCGACGGTGGGCGCTTCTTCGGCTCCTGCTTCCGCCTCAAAGGGAGTACGTCGTCCGAAGCCGAAAATGGAGGCGAACACAGCGCCGGGAAAGCGGCGTACCTGTGTGTTGTAGCGGCGCACCGAGTCGTTGTAATCGCGCCGGGCCACGTTAATCCGGTTCTCCGTCCCTTCGAGTTGTGCCTGCAGATCCCGGAAAGATTCCGTGGCGCGCAGTTGTGGATAATTCTCGGAAACGGCAAGCAGTCGGCCCAGCGCGCCGCCCAGTCGGCTTTGCGCGGCTTCGAACTCGCGCAGGCGGGCGGGGTCTTCCAGATCGTCCACGGTCAGCCGGATCGAAGTGGCCTCGGCCCGCGCCTGCGTTACCGCCTGGAGCGTTTCCTGCTCGAAGTCGGCGGCCCCGCGTACGGTGCTGACCAGATTGGGAATCAGGTCGGCGCGTCGCTGGTACTGCGTTTCGACATTTGCCCAGGATTGCTCGACGATCTCTTCGCTCTCGACCATGCCATTGTATGCATTGCATCCCATGCATCCGCCGAAGAGCACGATAAGAAGAACAAGAAGAAGGGCAATCGTTCCTTTGCTGCGCATCGCACTGCGAATTAATGATCGGTAAGGAAAGAGTGCAGGCACGCCGGAGTGTTCCTGCGATATAGGATACTCTGATTAAGTCCGCAAAGTTCAGAGGCTGCGAGAAGTGCGTTGTCAAGAAATGACGAAGCAATGTGGCAGGTCCCACATAATGAGGAATGACGCAGTCAGCGTGCTTCTCGCAGTCTCCCGAAGGGCGCTTCACGCACGAACGTGAAGCGCTGATCGAAGCGGTTTTGATCAGAGTATCCTAAAAAAGGTACGACAAGGCGCCGTCGGAGTTGCGATGATAAATTATTCCCGCCCGAATGGGCACTTTACGAAAATGGTCTCGTACAGGGTATATTCGAGGCGAAGTGCCTTGTCGCAGCACGCTTGACATTATGTCCGTTTCCCCAAAACGATTTCGGATTTTTCCCGTTGCGGCCCTTCTTCTGGCGGGCGTGCTTCTCGGGCTCACGATCAGTTCCGTACGTATCGGGGAGGACACCATGGCGCAACTTCGCAAACTCGAAGAGGCGTTTCTGCTCATCAACAAGCAGTATGTCGAACCTGTCGACGCGGCGACCCTGGCGGAAGAAGCCATTACGAGCATGCTGGACGAACTGGATCCGCATTCCGTCTATGTTTCCGCCGAAGATGCGCAGGATATGCAGGAGCGGTTTCAGGGCTCGTTCGGCGGTATCGGTATCTGGTTTGAAATTTCCCGTAACGACGAGGATCTGAGTGACGACACGGTACGGGTGATGTCGGTCATCGGGGACGGCCCCAGCGAAAGGGCCGGTTTGATGGCTGGAGACCGCATTATCCGCATTGACGATTCCACGGCGGTGGGCCTGTCGGAAGACGAGGTTACCTCGAAGTTGAAGGGAGAGATCGGAACGCAGGTAGAGGTCACTATCCAGCGGCATGGAACCCGTGCGCCGCTGGAATTCACGCTTACGCGGGATGCGATTCCGCTGTACACGGTGGATGCCTCGTACATGGTGGATACCGTGACGGGATACCTTCGCGTGTCGCGTTTTTCCCAGGAGACCTACAACGAGTTCATAGAGCATGTGCGGGCGTTGAAAGATGAGGGCATGGAGCGGCTGGTGCTGGACCTCCGGTCCAATACCGGCGGGTATATGAGCGAGGCCATAAAGATTGTCGACGAGATGGTGCCCGGGCGCAAGACCGTGGTCTATACCCGGGGCCGGCGGCCGGAAACCACCAGTACCTACCGGACGCGGCGCACCGGCATTCTCGAAAAGGAACCGGTTATCGTACTGGTGAACGCCTACTCGGCCTCGGCCAGCGAAATCGTGGCCGGCGCCCTGCAGGATCATGACCGCGCACTCATCGTGGGGCAACGCACGTTCGGCAAGGGACTCGTTCAACACCAGTTTTCCCTGCCCGACCAGAGTATTCTCCAAATGACGGTCGCGCGCTATTACACGCCTTCAGGGCGACTCATCCAGACCCCGTACAAGGACGGCGACCAGGAAGATTATTACGAAGAGAAGTTTTCTTCGCTGGAGCAGGCGACCTATCGTCCCGGCGAGTATTCGGACAGCATCCCCGATTCGCTGCGTTTCAAAACCGCTCATGGCCGCGACGTGTTCGGCGGGGGCGGCATTCTTCCCGATTACATTGTGAAGCCGGATACCACGCCGGCCCTGCGCGCGGTACTGGGACGTGGTTTCGCAAGGAGTTTTGCCCGGCAGTGGTTCCGGCAAAACGAACAGCCCGTACGGGAAAGATGGCGTGACCGGGAAGCGGAATTCGCCTCCGCGTTCGATGTGTCCGAAGAACTCTGGGCGGCTTTTGTAGCGCACGCCACCGATACCGATGATTCGCCGACGGAGGCTTCCGAAGAAGCGGACAGCACGCGGGGGGTTACGGCGGACGCATTGCATACGCATCGCGAGACACTGGAGGTGTATCTGCGCGGACGTATCGCCCAGGAGCTTTTCGGGTACAAGGCGTGGTATGGCGTCTATAAGGAAATCGATCCGGAACTGAGGGCGGCGCTGGGCTTGTGGGGCCTTGCCGAAGGACTTGCGTCCTGGCAGGAATCGCCCCCGCCGGAAACCGATCGTCCGGCAAATCGGCGATAGCGTTCTTCATTTCCCCATTCCCCGGTTCCATACAACCTGCCGCCGGAGCGCGTTTTATGCCCTATCGCTTCTCATTCGCTCCATTTTTTGCGGCAGCCGGTATCATGTTTCTTGCAGGGTGCGCGGCGCCCAACCTTGCCGGGGTGGCGCAAACGACCCATATCGAGCAGGTGGCGAATCGGCCCATCCCCTGGGAGATTACGCCTCCCATCAATTATCAGCAGGCTGTTCTTCAGGGAACGCGTTCCCCTACCGGAGAACCCGGCCTGAATCACTGGGTGCAGGAGACGGACTATGTGTTGAACGCCCGCGTTTTTCCCCTGTCCGGCGTGCTTGACGGGAGCGGCACGATCACCTACACGAACCATTCGCCTGCCACGCTTGCCCAGCTCTACATGGAGATCACGCAGAATTTTCATTTGCCCGGAGTGCGCCGCGCCGAAGCGGCGGAGGTCACCGGGGGCATGCTTGTCCGGCGCGTGGTCGTACAGGGAGAAGAACTGCCGTTCGATCCCTTTTCCGAAGGACCGCATTACCGGATCAGCGGGACCAATATGATTCTGACGCTGCCGCAGCCGATGGCGCCGGGAGAAACCGTGACGATCGATATCGAATGGCGCTTCGATATTCCGCGCGTCGGCGCCGGAGGACGCCTGGGGCGCGATCGGGATAATCTGCTCTTTCTCGCCTACTGGTATCCGACCATGGCTGTGTACGACGATGTGGCGGGTTGGCACACCGAGGCGTTTACGGGCATATCCGAATTTTACCACGGTTTCGCCGATTACGACATCACGGTCGAGATTCCCGAAGGGTGGATCGTGGCTTCGACCGGCGAATTGCAGAACCCTGAGGAGGTGCTGGCGCCGCACATCCTCAATCGTGCGCATGCGGCATGGGAGAGCGATAGCGTCCTGCAGGTAATCGGGCCGGAAGATTTCGGCGAGGCGGGTACGGCCATGACCGACGATGGTTTGCTGCGGTGGCGTTTTGTGGCTGAAAACGTCCGCGATGCCGCGTTCAGCGCGACAAAGCAGTCTATCTGGGAGGCAGGCCGCACATCCGTCGGGGACCGTGACGGGGATGGGGAAGAGGACTTTACAAGGATCAACACGTTCTATCGGGAAGAGGCGCCGCTTTGGGCGAACGTGACGGAATATCAGCAGCATGCGATCCGGTATCACTCCGCGAATACCGGCTTTGCCTATCCGTGGCCGCACATGACTGCCGTGGAAGGCGCGGAGATCATCGGCGGAGGGATGGAATATCCGATGATGACGCTGATGGGGGATTACAACGCGCGCGGCGACAGTGCATTGTACAACGTCACGGCGCATGAGTTGGCCCATATGTGGATTCCGATGATCGTGAGTACGAACGAGCGGCAATTCAGCTGGATAGACGAGGGATTCACGACCTTCCACGAGAACGATGCCCGTATGGACTATCACCCGGGCCTCAACCATTATCTCCCCGATCAGCAGATTTACACCACGGTAGCCCGGCAGCGTATCGAGGGAGCGATCATGCGGCATTCCGGCTATCACGCCACGCCGCTTGCTTTTACGATCGCTTCCTACATGAAGCCTGCCACGATGCTGGCCGCCTTGCGCGCGGTGCTGGGTGACGAGGTGTTTTACGAAGCCACCCGGGCGTTCATCGCCGACTGGGCGTACAAGCATCCGTACCCGTGGGACCTTTTCAATACGTTCGAGTGGGTTTCCGGGCGCGATCTGGACTGGTTCTGGCGGCCATGGTATTACGAAACCTGGACGCTTGACCAGGCTATTGAAGCAGTGCAGATAGAGGGGGGCGAAACGACCATTACGGTGCGTGACAACGGACTGGCGCCTATGCCGGTTTTCCTCGGTATCGAGTTGGAGTCCGGCGAAGTGATCGGGAGGCGGATTCCCGTTACGTCCTGGCTGAATGGCGCGACCACCGCTTCTTTTACGCTTGCCACGGACAGCCCTGTGGTGCGCGTCGTCATCGATCCGGAAAACCTGTTGCCGGACGTGGATATTTCAAACAATAACTGGCTCCGGGACGAAGAGGCCGATTGACTCCTTACCGGAGCGCATCCAGCAGAATTTCCGCCGGGTGGAATGTCTTTCGCCCTGTAGTATCGAAAATCTGGGTGCGGCACGATGTGCCGGCAGCGGCGATCAGCGTATCCTCCGGCGTTTTCCGGACAGCCGGCGCAAGACGCCGCTCCGCCATGGCGATGGACAGATCGTAGTGTTCCGCCTCGTAGCCGAATGCGCCGGCCATCCCGCAGCATCCTGAATCGACGGTGTGCACCTTGTAGTTCGGCGGCAGGCCAAGGCATGCCGTGGTTGCGGCCGTTCCCGCAAGCGCCTTCTGGTGGCAATGCTCGTGCAGAAGCACGTCGCGGGTTTCGTCGGTCCATTGCACCGCTCCGGTAAAAGAATCCGCCTTCCCGATTACGAATTCCTCGAAGGTAAACACTTGCCCGGCGAGGGTGTCTACGCGGGCATCTCCGGGCAGGAGCGCCCGGGCTTCGTCGCGGAACGTAAGGATACAACTCGGTTCGAGTCCGACCACGGGGATACCCTGTTCGGCCCATGGATACAGGGCGTCCACGGCCTGCCGGACCTGTTTGCGCGCTTCCTTCAGGAAGCCCTTGGTGAACAGGGGGCGTCCGCAGCAGAGCGTTTCCGATGCGACGCGTACGGCGAAGCCGGCGCGGCGCAGAAATTCCGCTGCCGCTTGCGCCGTCTCGGGATGATTCCAGTTATTGAACGTATCGACGAAAAGAAGCACGAGCGGGCCGTCCGCAGGAGCGTTTTTCGTCTCCTGTTTCGCAAACCGTTTCGTAAAGGGCTCGGCGGCGAAGGAAGGCAGCGTGCGATGCGGGGATAGCCCCATGGTGCGTTCGAGGAGCCGCCGGATGCCCCGCTGCCTGTTCAACCCGTTGACGAGGCGCGCTGCGCTTCCATTCATGCGCCGCGCCATCAGCGGCATGTGCGCAAGAAGCCGCGTACGCAGCGACGGAGCATGTTTTTGCCAGTACATGCCGAGCCACTCGGACTTGATCCGGGCCATATCCACGTTCGAGGGGCATTCCGTTTTGCATCCTTTGCACTGAATGCATAAGTCCATCACCTCATACATGCGTTTTCCGGTCAGCGCTTCCCGGGGAAGCCCGCCCGATAATGCCTCGCGCAGTGCATTGGCCCGTCCCCGCGTATTGTCCTCCTCGTTTCGCGTTACCATGAACGGGGGGCACATGGTGCCGGTGTCGAGTTTGCGGCACGCTCCGCTGCCGTTGCACAACTCGATGGATCGGGCAAACCCGCCCTGGTCGGAAAAATCCAGCTGTTCCATGATCGGAAGCGTTTCGTATTCCGGCCCCATTCGCAGGTTTTCGGTCATGGGGGGCGCCCCGACGATCTTGCCCGGATTGAGCAGGCCGCGCGGATCGAAGAGATTTTTCGTTTCCTCGTAGACGCGGTACAGTTCCGATCCGAGGAGCGGTTCGAGAAATTCGCTGCGGGCCAGTCCGTCGCCATGCTCGGACGAGACCGTTCCGCCGAACCGCCGCACGAGTTCCATCGATCCCTGCGCAATGTCGTGCATCTTCGCCACGTCTTCCGCGTCCTTCGTATTGATGAACGGACGGATGTGCAGAGTGCCGGCGGAGGCGTGGGCGTACAGAACGGTTCGGGTGTCTTTCAGAAGCAGCATGAGCGCTGCCACGTACTCCGCCAGATGCTCGACCGGCACGGACGCGTCCTCGATGAAGGCGATGGGCTTGTGTTCGCCTTCGACCCCCATGATCAGGCCAAGACCCTCCTTGCGCACGGCCCACACATTGGCGATCTCTTCCGGCGTGCGGGCCGGCACGACCGCGTAGCCGGCTTTGCTTCGTGCGAGCACCCGCTTCAGGTCGTTCAGCCGGGCGGTCAGCTGCTGTTCGCTGTCGCCGAAGTATTCCGTGATGAGCACCGCCTCCGGATTTCCCTCGATGAACGTGAGGCGGGGTGCAAAGCCCGGTGCGCGCCGGGTTTGTTCGATGGCGATGCCGTCAAACAGTTCAACCGCCGAAGGATCTGTTTCGAGAATGGTCGTTACGGATTCTAGCGCTTCCCGTAATGAGTTGAAGTGGACCACGCCGAGCGCCGACCTCTTCGGACGCTCGACCACCTGCAACACGATTTCTTTCGTGATCGCGAGGGTCCCCTCGCTGCCGCACAGGAGACGCGCCGGATTGCGGGCCGCTTTGTCGAGCAGATGTTCCAGGCGGTACCCGCTGTTGCGGCGCCAGTGCCGGGGCGTGTCCCGGCGGATCGTTTCCGCCCCTGCCTGCAAGAGCCGGTCCAGGCCCTGGTAGATGGCTCCCTCGCGTCCTTTGGAGCGGATATGCTGGTTCCAGCGCTCGGCGCCGGTTTCCTGGAAGCGGGCGGAGGCGCCGTCGTCGAGAAACACATCCAGTGCCTGCACATGATCGACGATATTCCCGTACAGAATGGAATGGGTGCCTGTCGCATTGTTGCCGACCATGCCCCCCAGCGTCGCCCGGTTGCTGCTGGCGGGGTCCGGTCCCACCATCAGCCCGGCAGGCAGCAGGGCCGTGTTGAGCCGGTCCAACACCAGGCCGGGTTGTACGCGCACCAGACGCGCTTCTTCATCTATCTCAAGGATGTGGTCGAGATGCTTCGTAAAGTCGATGACCAGCGCTTCCGCCACGGTCTGTCCGGCCAGCGACGATCCCCCGCCGCGCGGCAGGATCGGCATGGCGAAACGGGCGGCTTCCTCGATCGCCGCCTGGACATCGTCCATCGTTTGCGGAACCAGCACGGCATGCGGCTGCATGCGATATATGCTGGCGTCGGTCGCATACAGTGCGCGCGACATCTCGTCGAAAAGCAGCTCGCCGGCGATACGGGGAGCGAGTGCGTGCCGAAATTCCTGCAACGCATCGTTCATGCGTGTCCCCTCCATTTAGGCCCTGGTCCTTGCGAACAAATCTTACAGGTCGACCGGCGTCCCTTCTTCAGGGACCACAACGCGTATGTCCGGATAAAAAAAGCGGATGTTTTCGGCCATCCACGTTCTCGCGTTCGTTTCGCCGTGCACGAGTACGACGGTTTTCGGCGCCAATCGTTCGACCAGTTTGATGAGATCGCGCCGGTGGCTGTGTCCGCTGAAGCGGAACCGTCGGACTTCGCAGCGGACGGGTTGCGCCGGTTTCATCCGATCGAGTTGCACCTCGGCGTCGTCGCCCTCCTCCGCTGCAGCCAGAAGTTGGGCCGCCGGAGAATCTTCCTTGGCGAATCCTACCAGAAAGATCGCGTTCTTTTCGTCCTCGATCAGCCGCCGAGCAAGGTCATTGGATGTGGTGCGTTCGAACATCATGCCACTGGCCGCCAGATGAATAGCCGGACCCTGCAATGCATTGTTGAGCGAACCCGGTTTCCTGGGGAGGCGCATCTGCTCTACGTCGAACACCCTGAATTCCTCGTCGAGGCGCGGCGTGTTGAAGCGGGTGCGGTCGTAGATATCCGCAAAGGCCCGCATGGAGCCTGCCGTATAGACCGGAATATCGAAAGGAATCCGCCCCAATTCCTTGAAGCGGTGAAGAAGGGCAAGGATTTCCTGCGCACGTCCGAAAGCGAACGAAGGAATGAGCACCGTGCCGCCGCGGGCCAGTACATTCGCCAGGGCGTCGGCAAATTTCTTTTCCTCGGACTTGCGTGTGGTCAACTCGGCGTCGGAATCCGCCCCGAGGGTGGATTCGAGAATCAATATATCTACGGGGGGCTCCGGATAATTTCCCCCCGGGACAATGGATTGAGGATGCTGATTGGTATCGCTCGTGTAAAACGCCCGCCGGATTTCTCCTTCCGATTCCCAGGAAAAAAGGACCCCGGCTGCGCCCAGCACATGCCCGGCATGGTAAAAGCGCGCCGTGATTTCGCATTGGCCGCGAAGGCCGGTTACGTCGAAATCCGCGTTGAGGTCGTGGGGCGCGTACAGAAAACGGTGTTCTTCCAGTTCTTCCTCCTTGAACAGGGGCGCATGGATCGAATTGCCTTCCTGGAGTTTGCGCCGCTGCAACCGTGCGGAAGCGGGAAGCACAAAATCCGTCAGGTCGCGCGTAGCGCGTGTCATGTGGACGCGCACATGCGGAAAGTGCCGCACCAGCACCGGTAGCGAGCCGATGTGATCATGGTGGGCATGCGTAACCAGCACATGATCCACATGCCAGTCGGACCGCTTGTGGATCAGGTCGAAATCCGGCAACGAGGCCGGTCCTTCCTCGTCGGGGTCGGCTCCCGCGTCGATGAGGATGCCTGTATTCCCGATCAGCGCAAGATAGCAACTGGCGCCGATGGCTTCCGTTTTCCCCAGAGAAACGAATTGCATCCGTGCCCGGCGTTACGGCGTGACGGAGGCGGCTTCGTACTCCCGCCAGTCGGCCAGGAACCGCTCCAGGCCGATGTCTGTCAGCGGGTGATGGAGCAGCTTCTTGATCACGCCGAGCGGCATTGTGGCTACGTCGGCGCCCATGAGGGCCGCTTCGACCACATGCAACGGGTGCCGAATGGATGCAGCCAGCACTTCTGTGGCGAAGCCGTACTGCCTGTATATCCGGACCACCTGGTCGATAAGCTCCATGCCATTTGAGGAAATGTCATCGAGGCGTCCGATGAAAGGGCTGATGTAATTGGCGCCTGCCTTCGCGGCGATAAGTGCCTGCGTGGGCGAGAAGCAAAGCGTGCAGTTCGTCCGGATGCCTTCTTCCGAACAGGTTTTCAATGCCTTGATCCCATCGGGAATGAGCGGGATTTTCACCACCACATTTTTGTGGATGGGGGCCAGTTGCCGCGCCTGCTCCATGATCCCGGCGTAATCGACGGCGGTAACTTCGGCGGAGACATCTCCATCCACCAGTTCGCAAATGCGGTAGATGTGCTCGTGAAAATTGACGTTGCCCGCCTTTTTCATGAGGGACGGGTTCGTGGTTACGCCGTCCAGTACCCCCATGGATGCGGCCTCGCGGATTTCCTCCAGATCCGCGGTGTCTACAAAAAATTTCATGACCAAGCGACGGTTTGAGCGGAGAAGATACGAGAAGGGGCTGTCCCTATAGGATACGCAACGGGGCGTTGGGATTCGAGCCTTTTCGTACTTCGCGGACTTAATCAGAGTATCCTTATGCCGATGACCCCGTTTTCACGACCCGCTTGACTATCAACATGGTGAGGTCATCGGACAATTCCTCGACGTTTCCGGTGAATTCGGCAATGTCCTTATGGACGCTATCTACGATGTCCGCCGCGGATTGTGTTTGCACCCGCCTCAGCACAGCTTCGAGGCGGTCTTCGTGGTACTCCTCGCCGGCATCTCCCATGGCCTCTGTCACGCCGTCGGTAAACAGTACGGCGATGTCGCCCGGATCCAGTTTGACCGTGCCGCGCTCGTAGCCGATCTGATCGAGCACGCCCAGGAGCAGCCCCCCCTTGTCCAGCAGTTCTATGGAGCCGTTTTGGCGTAAGACCATGGGTGGATTATGTCCGGCGTTCACGTACTCCATTTCCCCGGAATCGAGGTGCAGGATGGCCAGAAAGAACGTAATGAACCGGTCCGTATCGGTATTCTGGCATATGACACGATTGATATGTCCCACAGCCTGCTCGATCGTCATCTCCATGGGCAGCACGACATGCAGGCTGGCTTGCAGGTTTGCCATGAGCAGGGCCGCAGGCATGCCTTTTCCTGTCACGTCGGCAATAGCGAGCAGGAGCCGTTCGTCCTTGACTCGAACGACATCGTAGTAGTCGCCCCCTACGAGGCGGCTTGGTCTGGCCAGCGCGGCCACCTCGTAGTGTCCTATATCGGGCGTTTGTTGCGGCAGGAGCCGTTCCTGGATGCGCCGCGCGATACGCATTTCTTCCTCAAGCCGCTTTTTCTCGATCTGCTCTTCGACCAGAAAGGAATTTTGCACCGAAACAAGGGTGAGATTCCCCAGAGCGGACAGGAATTCGATGTCTGCAGAGGTATACGGCTGCCCGCTTCGCTTGGGCCCGAGGCATAATGCGCCGCAAGGCGTCCCCTGGTGCTTCAGGGGCAGCGCCAGCATCAACCCGAGGTCGCGAAGTCCCTGGCAGGTATCGTCGGAAACCGTTTCAGGAGAAGAAGCGATGTCGGCAGACGCCGCCGAGTCGTTATCCAGAAGCACGAGTTGCTCCAGCGTGCAGAGCTGTTCGGCCAGCGCTGGCGCAATCTGCTCCGACAGGCCTCCGGAGGTGGTTACGAACAGGCCCGGATTGTCTTCGTTGGTCCGGTCCCGGCGCACCAGAAACAGATGGCGGGATACCAGGAGTTGTCCCATCAGGGCAAAAGATAACAGCTTGACGAGACGCTCCCGATCGATGGTTGCATTGAATTCCTGCGACAGATCGAAGAGGGTGTTCAACTCCTGAATTTTTGCATCGAGGTCGCGGTTCGCCAATTGCAGTTCTTCCACCATCAGGGAGTTGTGCACCGCCGTGGAGGACATATGCACCAGCGATCGGACAAACTCCAATTCGAACGGGGTGTAGGGCTCGCCTGTCGCTTTTTTTCCGGCGGTCAGGATGCCGATTTCCCGGCTCCCGAAACGTATCGGCGCCGCCAGTTCCAGACCGTGTTCCAGCAATTCTGCCGGTACCTGATCTCCCGTCAGCACGGCATCCTCCGGCATTTCGGGCATATGGAGGACGGTTCCTTCTGCGAGGGTCTTTACGTTGCGTGTGGCGGCTACGCGGTATCCGTTTTCGATCGGATCGTACATCAGCACAGCGCTCCGGGTCGTCAGCAATTTGCTCATGACCGTCAGGAGCAAACTGTTCAGCACGAACTGCAGATCGAGAGATGTGCTCAAAAGGCGGCTCGTCTCGTACAGCGCGCGCAGGTCGAACCGTTCGCTTCGCATGGGAGATGTGTCCGAATCAGTACCCATCAGCGGGAAGGATCCTGAGGCGGTTTGTCGTCGAGGTGCACGACATCCGCTTTCCGGGCGCTGCCCTCAGCTACTTCCAGCAGCACACATGTCTTGACCCGGTGCAATCCCTGGCGCCCGGCCGCCCCGGGGTTGAGGTACAGCATATTCGGGGGATTGCTCACCCGTTCGATGCGCAGGATGTGGCTGTGTCCGCAAATGAAGATATCCGGGGGGTCGGCGGCGAGCGCTTTGGCGATCCGGGAGTCCCAGCGCCCCGGACTTCCCCCGATATGTGTCATGCAAATGCGTACGCCCTCCACTTCGGTTCGCAACACCTCTACGGTACGGTAACGGACGCCCGGCCCGTCCATATTACCCCAGACGGCCTGTACGGGCGCGATCTCTTCGAGTCGTTCCAGGATGTCTGTTTCGCCGATATCCCCGGCATGCAGGATGCGGTCCACCCCATCGAAGTAGGTTGGAATCGCCGGATGAAAATAGCCGTGCGTGTCCGAGATGATGCCAAGCTTCACAGGCGTGTCCGGTTACAATGCATTGACGGGCTAATGACGGGGTATCCTATATTTCGAGAACATCTCCGGGTTCGAGCACCCGCGTAGCGAAACCCGCTTCGTCCATAAGTTGCTCCCATTCGCTCACGTCTACCTCGATGGGCGGAAACGTATTGTAATGCACCGGCACGGTGAGATCGGGACGCACCAACCCGGCTGCGCGCACTGCATCGCGAATACCCGAGGTAAAGCAATCGCCTATCGGCAGCAGCGCGAGATCCGGCTCGAAGTCGTCGCCGATCCATTCCATTTCGGCGAAAGCGCAGGTATCTCCCGCGGCGTACACCGACTTGCCCTCGACCTCGAACACAAACCCGTTGGGGTTGCCCCCGTACCCCCCGTCCGGAAAGGACGACGAATGGCGGGCATAGGTTTGGTGGACCTTGCCCCAGTCGAAGGTCCAGGCTCCGCCCGTATTCATGGCAAGTACGTGGTCGTGCCCGTGCTCCCTCGAAAAATAACTGGTGATTTCAAAATTGCTGACCACGAGCGCCCCCGATCGTTTGGCGATCTCCGGCGCATCCCCGAGATGATCCCCGTGCGCATGCGTAAGAAAGATGACGTCAGGGTTCAGTTCGTCCGGGGATACAACGCCTTCTGCGCGCGGATTCCCGGTGATCCAGGGGTCCACGAGAAGCGTGGCGCCGATTGTTTCGAGCTGGAAGGCGGAATGGCCGAAATAAACGAGTTTCATAGGTTCAAACAGGTGATGATGAAGGCCGATAGCGCCTGATGAAGGTTGGATGTGCAGTGGGTGCGTTTAGGGATCAGACGCGTTTGGCCACGCGGTACAGCCATATAATGAAGCAGCCGAACGCAACCAGTCCGAGGGCATTGGCTACCGGTTCGAAACCCTCCGGCGCCAGTTGGAGGACAGACGTATTCTGCGCGGCAGCGAACGGGATGGCCAGCAGGATGCCTACGAGCGCCTCGCCCGTGATAAGCCCGGAAGCGAACAACAATCCCCGTCGGCCCGCCCGCTGTACGGCTTCCTCATACGCGGTCTCGCCGCCGATCTGATCCTTGCGCCGGCGCAACGAACGGTTGGCGAAAAAGGCCACCAGTCCTCCGATGAAGATGGGGACGGTCAACTCCAGCGGCAAATAAATGCCGACGGCGACGGCCAGCACCGGCATGCGGAATTCGGCGCCGCGATGCTCCAGATACTTGTCCATGGCAATGATGATCGCGGCAATGAGCGCGCCGGCTATGATCATGTTCCACGGCAGGTCCTGCCGGAATACGCCGTCCGCGACCGAACTCATGAGCGTGGCTTGCGGAGCCTGAAGCGCCTGCGACGGGTCCATACCCTCTCTCGGGAACACATCGCCGAGGCCGTATGCCTGGAACAGCAGGTCCAGAATAGGCGCCAGCACCAAGGCGGCGGCCACGACGCCCACCACCTGCATGATTTGTTGCTTGAACGGGGTGGCGCCTACGAGATACCCCGCTTTCAGGTCCTGCATGTTATCTCCGGCGATCGCCGCCGCACAGCATACGACCGCACCGACCAGAATGGCGGTGGCTGCCGCCGTGGTGGCTTGCGTCGCGTCGACGGCGAAATTGATTTGCGATCCGAGCACCCAGAGGAGCAACAGCGATGTGCTCAGGATCGTAGCGATCGTGACTCCGGAAACGGGATTATTCGATGACCCCACAAGACCGGCCATATATCCGGCTACGGAAGCAAAAACGAATCCGGCCACGAGGGAGAAAACCAGGCCGAGCGCAAGCGTACTCCCGTACAAACCGGCTGTGATGCCGAGCGCTTCCTGATCCACAATGAAAAGGAAACTGAGAAAAATCGGCACGGTCATGGCGAGGGTGCCCCACAGGACGATATGAATCGGCGTGTCCCGGTCGGTCCGCAACATTTCCGAACGGTGCCCCGATCGGGCCTGCCGGACGGCGTCCAGCGAAGACAGAATGCCGTCCTTAATGGGTTTGACGAGCGAGAGCAGCGCCCAGATGCCTCCGATGGCCATGGCGCCGACGCCGAGGTACCGGATGCGTCCGCTCCACACCGCAAGCGCCGCCTCGTATCCCGTGGCTTCCCCCGTAATCGCCGCCAGTTCCTCCGGCGAGGCGAACGCTGTATAGATGGGAATGCCGAACAGCCAGGAAATCAGGCCGCCCCCAAACACCAGTATGGCGATGTTCAACCCGACGATGTACCCTACGCCGAGCAGGGCTACGCCCAGTTCGGTGCCATATCCGAAGACCGCCCGGCCTGCCTGCACCGCGCCCGCTGCCGAGTCCGCCACAAGGCGAAATCCCGTCTGGCACAGTTTCAGCGCAGCGCCCGCCGCACCTGCAAGAGCAATATACCGGGCCCCTTCGCCCCCTTCCGAACCTGCCTTCAGCACTTCGCCCGTGGCTACGCCTTCCGGAAAGTGCAGCTGGGCCTCGATGATGAGCGCTCTGCGTAACGGGATCGTGAACAACACGCCAAGCACGCCGCCTGTGAGCGCGATCGACATCGTGGCCAGAAAGTCGAACCCCTGCCAGTATTGCAGCATCAGCAAGGCCGGCAGCGTAAAGATCACGCCTGCCGCCAGCGATTCGCCCGCCGACGCCGCCGTTTGCACAATGTTGTTTTCGAGGATATTCGATGTGCGGAAAAAGCGCAGGATCGCCATGGAAATGACCGCCGCCGGAATGGAGGCGGACACGGTCAGGCCAACCTTGAGACCCAGATAGGCATTCGCTCCGGCCAGCACAGCCGACAGGATAAAGCCGAGAATCACTGCCTTGAGCGTAATCTCGGGCAAGGATTGCGATGCCGGGATGTACGGCGTAAAGGTTGGGGACTTCGTTCCGGAAGAAGAGGTATCCATGCGTATTCTCGACAGGTGTGACCGATGATCGGTCCGGAAGAGCGAATGCCTGAAAATAGCGCAGGCGGGACGGAAGAATCAAACAGGCCATGCTGCATAGTGTGAACAGGCCCTAAAAGATCCTATCTTCCAAAGAGCGCTCCTTACGCAACCATATAATCGGTACGATGGAACTTGGAATGATTGGTTTGGGAAAGATGGGGGGCAGCATGGTGCTCCGGCTTCTCCGGCATGGCCACAATGCGATTGGATTCGATCTTTCGGCAGAGGTTGTTTCGGAATACGAGCAATCCGGCATGACCGGCGCCGATTCGCTGGAAACGTTGGTGATGCAATGCACCCTGCCCCGGCATATCTGGATGATGGTGCCCGCAGGCGATGCAGTGGACGCCACCATTGCCGCGCTTACGCCGATGCTTGAGGAAGGGGATGTGCTGATTGACGGCGGCAACTCCGATTATCGCAACACGATACGCCGCGCCCGGGAACTGAACGATCAGGGGATCATGCTGGTCGATGCAGGCACCAGTGGCGGCATTTGGGGCCTCGAGGAAGGATATTGTCTGATGGTGGGAGGGGACGAGCAGGCTGTCGAACGGCTCGTGCCGGTTTTCGATGCGCTGGCGTGCGACGGCAGCGAGGGATGGGGTCATGTCGGACCTGCCGGCGCCGGCCATTTCGTGAAAATGGTGCATAACGGGATCGAGTACGGCATGATGCAGGCCTATGCCGAGGGATTCGCAATCATGGCGGAAAGCGACCGTTTCGATCTGGATAATCATGCCATCTCGCAGATCTGGCGGCATGGGAGCGTGGTCCGGTCGTGGCTGCTGGACCTGACGGCGGACGCCCTCGAAGAGGATGCGGAGTTGCACGACATCGCTCCCTTTGTGCCCGATTCCGGCGAGGGTCGCTGGACCGTTCGTGAAGCGATTGACCTCAACGTTCCAGCTCCGGTCATTACCGCCTCGCTGCTCCAGCGCATTCAGTCCCGCGATGATCGGTCTTTTGCATACCGCCTTCTTTCGGCCATGCGTAACCGGTTCGGGGGGCATTCCGTAAAAAGGAGGGGCTCTTAATTGCCTGAAAAACAGGCCGGCGGTTTCCCGCGCCGTTTCAGCGGGCGTTTTTCAGGGCGTTTTCGAGAAGGGTTATCACGGTGGTAGCAACCCGGTCAAGCGGTTTTCCGGCATCGATCGTGAAGGCATGTTCCGGTTCTTCGAGCGCCGCATACTGGCTGTCGAGCAGATCTTCTCCAAAATAATGGCCGCGGCGGGCGCTTATTCTTTTCCAAACGATGTCCCGCTTCGCCTGAAGGTAGACGAAGATCGTCCCCTCATTGCCGCTTCGAAGGAGGTCCCGGTACTTTTTTTTCAGTGCCGAACATGTGATGATTGCCGGTTCCTTTTCGTCCAGACATTGCCGGATCCGGGTGCGCAACGCTTCGAGCCATGCTGCACGGTCGTCGTCATTCAGCGCGATTCCCCGGCGCATTTTGTCGATATTGGACGGCGAATGAAAATGGTCTCCGTCAAACAGGGACCACCCGAGGCGCTCTGCCGCAGCCTGTCCGACCGTCGTTTTTCCCACACCGGATACCCCCATGAAAATCGCGACCACACTGTGCCGCGCCGGGGTATCGGGAACCTGCCGGGCATTCATTTTTCCGACGCGTTTTCGGGAGACGTTTCCCGGTTTGCCCCGTGGCATGCGCCGGGGCGGAACGTAACGGGACATTTCTTCTTTTTATAGCAGGACATCGGGTTCATCGCTACCCTTCATCACGATCTCTTTTTTACATTATGTCCGCTTCCATGCGAGTCGGCGTCCTTACCGGCGGGGGAGACTGCCCCGGGCTCAACGCCGTTATCCGGGGCGTCACGAAATGCCTCATTCTCCAGCATCGCGCTGAAGTGATCGGCATCGAGGATGGCTTCCTCGGGCTGATCGAACGGCGCACCCGCCCCCTGCACTACCGTGACGCCAGCGGCATCCTCACGCGCGGAGGCACGATTCTCGGGACCAGTAACATAGCCAATCCATTCAGGTACTACAAACGGGACGATGCGGATGTCTCGGAAGAGGTTTTCGAATACGCCCGCCTGATCGGACTCGATGCGCTGGTGGTCATTGGCGGGGATGGTTCGATGTCCATTGCGAATGGTCTTGCGCAGATGGGCATGCAGATCGTCGGGGTGCCCAAGACGATCGATAACGATTTGGTGGGGACGGAGCGCACGTTCGGATTCGACACCGCCGTTTCGATCGTCACGGACGTAATCGACCGTATTCATACTACTGCACAGAGCCACGACCGGGTGATGATCATTGAAACGATGGGACGCTACGCCGGGTGGATTGCACTCTACGCCGGGGTGGCGGGCGGCGCCGACATCATCCTGATCCCCGAAATCGAATACACGGTGGAAGATGTGGCATGGGTCTGCCGGCAACGGGAAGCCAGAGGGCAGCACTTTACGATTATCATGATTGCGGAGGGCGCCCGGGCCAAGGGAGGCGACATGGTCGTTAAACAGATCGTGGAAAACAGCCCGGACCCCGTGCGCCTCGGGGGAGTTGGCAAGGTGCTCGAACAGGCGTTGAGTACGCAGATCGACAGTGAGGTGCGCACCACGATTCTGGGGCATATGCAGCGGGGCGGTACGCCGACGGCGTATGATCGCGATCTGGCGACGGTCTTCGGCGTCTATGCGGCCGCCATGATTGCCGAGGGGCGGTTCGGGCACATGGTCGCGTTGCAAAACAACCGGCTTACGAGTGTCCCCTTCGAAGAGGTCGCCAACAAGACCCGCATGATTCCCCTCGACCATCCGATGATTGCTACGGCCCATGCTACCGGGACTTCCTTCGGTGCGCGCGACTTCGATTGCCGCATCGAGAGTTTCAATATGGAGGATGTCGTCACCTGACGCAAGCGGCGTCCGTCCGGCTCCGAATTATTCCCCACTCGTGACACTATGACCGTTTTTCTTACCGGGAGTACGGGTTTCGTGGGAGGCTATATCCTCCGTGAACTGCTCCGGCAGGGGCACACCGTGCGTGGTCTGGTTCGAAACAAAGCCGATGCGATGCCGGACCGTGTAGAGCAGGTATCCGGCTCTGTGACTTCCCCGGATACGTTGCACGGAGTCATGGACGGCTGCGATGCCGTGATTCATCTGGTGGGGATTATTCAGGAACATCCTGCACGGGGCGTTACCTTCGATGCAATCCACGTTGGGGGCACGAAAGCCGTCGTGGACGAAGCCCGCAAGGCCGGCATTTCCCGATTTATCCAGATGAGTGCGAATGGCGCCCGCCGCGATGGCGTATCCGCCTATCAGACCTCGAAGTGGCATGCGGAAGAATATGTCCGGCAGGCAGGTTTTGCCCACTGGACGATTTTCCGTCCCTCGCTCATTTTCGGAGACCCTGGACCGGGCGGTTTCGAATTTGCGTCCGAGTTGGCCCGCACCCTGGTGCGTCCCTTGCCGGTGCTGCCCGTTTTCGGCAACGGCCGCTTTGAGATGCAGCCGGTGTCTGTCGAGGAAATTGCGGCGGCGTTCGTGCAGGCGCTCACGCTGGATGCGGCGCATGGCAAGATCTATTATGCCGGGGGGCAGGAGCGCATCACATTCCTTGAATTGCTCGACCGCATAACGGATGCGATCGGACACGCCCGGAAACTGAAAATCCCGAACCCTTCCGTTCTTGTGCGCCCGGTGATCCGTTTTCTGGACGGCACAGGCATCCTTCCTGTTTCCCTGGACCAGTTCGACATGCTCATGGAGGGCAACACCTGCGACAGCACGGCTTTTTATCAGGATTTTGACCTCGCATTCAAGCCGTTTTCGCCGGAAAACCTGTCCTACCTGAAACGGCGCGGAAAATCGGGGTCGGCATGACGGCGTACCTGCGGTGTATCGTTCTGGCCGGGCGCCTCCGGTATATCGTTCTGGTTGGGTGCTTGTTGTGTGCTCCCGTAGCCGCACAAGAGCCGGATACCACGGCGTTGGGTATTGACCCGGCGCCGGCCGCCTTGGATTCCCTTACCCGGATGCCTCTTGATATGATGGGATTCGGGGATGCATTGCATGAGGAGACCAGGGGCGTATGGGCCCTTTCCGATTCGATCCCGGCGCTCCGGCCCGATATCCGTCTTGTCGAACTTGTTGCCGGTGCGCCCGGCAGCTTCACCTACCTTTTCGATCGTCCGGGCTGGCCCGACGGCTGGAGTCCGTTCGGGCTTTCTCCCAACACGCGCCCGCTTACTCTGGACGGCATTCCGTTTACGGACATTTTCACCGGGCGCCCGGCCTGGGATCTGGTTCCGTTGGCTCTTGTTGCGCCTCCCCGTTTTGACCCCGCCGGGGCGAGGGGGCATCCTGCCGGCGTGCATGCCCAATTGCGGCCGTACGAAGGACCGGCGCCCCTTACCGAAGCCACCTACTGGCGCGATGGGGAGGGACTCCAGAGCATAGATGTAGTGCACGCCCAGCAACGGCGGCGATCGTTCAGGGGACATCCCGGATTGCTGCAGGTGCTCGGGGCCTACGGCGGGCGGGCCACAGAGGTCCCGTATCCGGGCAGCAATCTGGCGCGCGGACGACGCACCACCTTGCGCGTGCGGTATACGCAGCGTGCCTGGTCGGCAGAGGTGCTGTATATGAGCCAGCGCCGCCGGATCGGCGCGCACGAGGGAGTCCTGGTTCTGCCCGGTGATCCCGACGCGATCTACCGGAGCGATATCGCCCAGGTCGATATGCCGGAAGCCGAGCGGCGTATCGTGCGCAACGGTTTGGCGGGCATCGTGCGCGCCCGGTTGTTCCCTGCCGGCGTCACTTCTTCGACGGTGTATCATTCTACAGAAACATTCCGGTACCACAACGCCCTGGACACGCTCGGTACCCGTTCGATGCGTACCGGGGTGCGTGTCCACCAGCCCCTGATGCGCACTGTCAGGAGCCGGCTTGCGATCCGTATGGAGGGGTGGTCGGAGCACATGGCGCCTCGAGGGACATTCCGGGAATCCGCAGTACGTCGCTTCGCCATGTATGTGGAGGCCCGCGATTCGCTGCGTTTCGGGCGCCCCGGTGAGGATGGAAAGGAACGGAAATGGACTCTGGAGCCGGCGGCAGGCTGGTTTTTTCACCGGAGCGGGGGCCTTGCCGGTTCGGTCCGGTTGGCGCGCCGCGGAATCCGAACTTCCTGGCGCGTCGGCGCCTCGACCGGCAAACCGCGTACCCCCGTCGCATACGATACCGGTTTCGGCACCCTGCGCGGACAACGCGACGTACGGCCGGGACGAACCTTTTCGATGTATACGGAGGGGTCCGTACGGAAAGGCCCCTTTGTCATAGCGCTTGGGGCATTCGGGTACCAGGCCCGTGATCCGGTCGATGTGTTTGTTGCCGCTGAGGAAGTCGTTACGACCATGGCGCCGTCACCCCTCCGACAGGTGGCTGTTTACGCGGATATCGGCTGGCGCCGTCATGCCCAGCGCGGGTTCTATGCGATGGCGCGTCCTACCTTTACGCACATTGTCGAACAGAGCGGCTCGCCTTTGCATAAACGTCTTGCCGGTACGCTTCCCCGCTGGTTCGCAAGGGCGCGCCTTGGCGTGCGGTATGCGCTTTTCCAGGGCGATCTGCGCTTCGATCTTTACGCGGAAGGCGTGGCATGGTCCGCTTTTCACAGTCGATCGCTCCATGCGCCCACCGGGCTGCTTGCCGTGCCGGAGGCGTCTTCTCTATTGCTCGGCGCCTCGAACACAGGCAATATCGTGGCGGAAGTACGTGTGCGCACGGCCCGTCTTTTTTTCGTGTACGATCATGTACCGGCGGGTGCATCGCTGGTGGAAGGGACCATGCTCGTGCCGGTATACCCGCTTCCTGCGGGCCGTTTCCGTTTCGGCGTGCACTGGCCGATATGGGGGTAATATGTCTTTTGACAGCATCGCTCCACAGGAACTCTTACCTTATTCGTAATTATGCGTGTACACAGGTTTTGCGTACACTGCCTAATCGAACAGCGGTATCTATAGCGGAAGACAAGCAGCGAAAGCGGGCTGGCGGCGATCCGGCGCTTCCTCATACACGCATACATTCTCTTCCTGTATGAGTACCAGACATAACATCATCCAGTGTTCTTTCTGCGGGCAATCGGTGGACAGTGCCGCGTCCATGGTGCAGGCTCGGGAACCCGGCGTATATATATGCGACCGTTGTATCGGTGAAGCGGCGAGCGTGATCAGCAGCGTTCCGGAGGCGCAGACGGCTTCCCGGACATCGCCCGTCAAGCCGCGCCTGCTTGCCCCGCGTGAAATCAAGGGAGCGCTCGACGAATACGTAATCGGGCAGGAGTATGCGAAGAAAGCTTTGTCCGTCGCGGTCTATAACCACTACAAGCGGATAGACACGGACCGGTATGTGCACGAGTACGACCATGTGGAACTGGAAAAATCCAACGTGCTGCTGGTCGGACCCACCGGGGTCGGCAAAACACTGCTTGCCCGATCGCTGGCGCGCATTCTGGATGTGCCTTTTTCCATTTCGGACGCCACGGCGCTGACGGAAGCCGGCTATGTCGGCGAAGATGTCGAAAGCATTCTGACCCACCTCCTGCACGCTTCCGATTTTAATGTCGAACGCGCAGAACAGGGGATCATCTACATTGACGAGATCGATAAGATTGCGCGGAAAAGCGACAATGCTTCCATTACGCGCGACGTGTCCGGAGAAGGTGTACAACAGGCGTTGCTTAAAATCCTTGAGGGTACCGTGGCCGGAGTGCCGCCGAAGGGTGGGCGCAAGCATCCGGAACAGAGTCTGATAAACATCGACACCCGGAACATCCTCTTTATCGTGGGGGGAGCCTTCGACGGTCTCCAGGAGATCGTGGCGCACAGGATGTCTATCAATACCATCGGGTTCATGTCGGAGCGCCGCAAAGTGTTCGATCGCAACGATCCTGGGATCCTGAAAAGCGTCGAGCCGGACGATCTCCTGAAATTCGGACTGATTCCCGAACTGGTGGGTCGCGTTCCGGTCGTAGCCGCCCTGGATCCGCTTACCGACGAGGCTATGCGGGAGATTCTGCTCGAACCGAAGAATGCGCTGGTGAAACAATACCAGAAGCTGTTCGCTATGGACGGCGTGCAACTCGCCTTCGACGACGATGCGATCGAACTCATCGTGCAGCGGGCGAAAAAACTCGGCACCGGCGCGCGCGGGTTGCGTTCCGTAATGGAGCAGATCATGCTCGAAATCATGTACGATCTCCACACCCAACCGCATGCCGCGACCTGCCGGGTGACACGGGATACGGTGCTGCACGGCGCCGAGCCCGTCTACGAAAAGCGCAAGGCGAGTGCATAGAAGTAGAAGATAGAAGCCGCATTGGCCCCATTCAGCATGCCCGACGAATCGCCGAAGCTCCTGCCCGTACCGGATCAACGCCTGACCCCATTCCGGACTGCACTTCTCGTGGGGGGCGTTCTTCTTTTTCTGGGGATGATCTACCAGATGGGCGAGGATTTTATCGGCCCCCCGCTTGTCGCCTTTGCCGGGGCTGTTCTGCTGTGGCCTCTGCGGAAAATCCGCGCGGTGCGGGTCCTGCTGGTAGCGGGCGCCGTCATGCTGTTTCTGTGGGCGCTCAATGACCTTGCCATCATTCTGATGCCCTTCGCGGTGGTCTATCTGTTTGCGTATCTCTTCGATCCGCTGGTCACCATGCTGCATGACCGTTTCGGCATCCGGCGCGCTTTCTCCTCCCTTGCTGTGACGGCTGCCCTGATCGGGGTTTTCGCATCCTTCATCTTTCTGGTCGTTCCCACGCTGTTAACCCAGTTTGAAGAACTGTTTCTGCGTTTGATGGACACCATGGACGACTTTCGCGCCTGGCTGCAATCTGCCACGTTGCTCGACAATCTCGAAGAGGTGGGGGTCGACCGGGATCAAATCGTACGGGATCTTACCAGTTTCCTGCAGGAACAGGCTACGAATCTGGCGACGAGGATTCCGACCCTTCTGCAATCCGTTCTGACGCAGATCGGCACGGTGCTTGGCGCTGTGGCGCTCGTGGCTGTGCTGCCGGTCGTGCACTACTACCTGTTGAAAGATTTCCCGCCCATCAAAAGGCGGATCGTCGAACTGTTTCCAACCCTCGGAGGCCGCCGCGACTATCTGTTCCGAACCGGCGAGGTGGTCGGAAACTACCTGCGCGGCCAACTCATCATTTGCGCCATCGCCGGTTTCAATGTGTCGGTGGTTCTTACCCTTCTCGACGTGCCGTTCGCCCTCGTGATCGGTATTCTTGGGGGTATCCTCAATCTTATCCCGAACATCGGCATTATCGTCACGAATATCATCGGGATAGGCATCGGGCTGTTTCTCGGCGATCCCTGGTACGTCGATGTGCTCAAAATCGTGGCTGTTCTGATGGGCCAGTCGATTCTTGAATCGACGGTGCTGGTCCCGAATATCATGAGCAAGCAGATGGGGCTCCACCCTGTTCTGATCATCCTTTCGCTCTTCATTTTCGCGCATTTCATGGGTTGGGTCGGGCTGATCATCGCGGTTCCCGTCACTGCGCTGATCATGGCTGCCTACAAGACCTACCGGGATCATATCCGGTTCGAGTTGAGGGACGAAGAGGTGGATGTCATGCCCTGATTCGGCCATGCGATTTTCCGTATCCGGCAGGGATCCCCGTACCGAGGCGCGGGCCGGGCAGATCGAGACCGACCACGGTCCGATCGAAACCCCGGTATTCATGCCGGTGGGTACGCTCGGAAGCGTCAAGGCGGTTGATTCGCGCACGTTGCTCGAGGACGTAGGGGCACAGATTGTACTGGGGAACGCCTATCATTTGTACCTGCGTCCCGGCCCGGAGCTGATCGAACAAGCCGGCGGGTTGCACCGCCTCATGGCGTGGCCCGGTCCGATCCTGACCGATTCCGGGGGATATCAGGTCTTTTCGCTCGGCAGCCACCGGACGCTGAGCGAGGAGGGCGTAGCCTTCCGCAGTCACCTCGACGGCTCTTCCCATTTTCTTACCCCCGAATCGGCGGTGGATATCCAGCGCAGCATCGGCGCGGATATCATGATGGTCCTCGACGAGTGTCCGGCGGCGGATGTGTCGCGGGAATATGCGCGGGCTTCGCACGAGATGACCCTGCGCTGGGCGGCCCGCTGCAAAAAACGGTTCGAAGAAACGGAATCCCTGTACGAATATGATCAGACGCTCTTCCCCATCGTACAGGGTACGGTGTTTCCGGATATCCGGCAGGAGTCGGCCCGGCGGCTGGTGGACATGGACTTTCCGGGGTATGCCATCGGTGGTCTCTCGGTGGGCGAACCCGATCATGAGATGTATGCCATGGTCGAGGTCGTGAACGACATACTGCCTGCGGACAAGCCGCGTTACCTCATGGGCGTGGGCACTCCCGAAAATCTGCTGGAAAACATAGCACGGGGCGTGGATATGTTCGATTGCGTCATGCCCACGCGCAATGGGCGCAACGGTATGCTGTTCACGACGGAGGGCATCGTCAACATCCGGAACCGGAAGTGGCGCGACGACTTTTCGCCGCTTGATTCCGGTCTGGACGGGTATGTTTCCCGGACCTTCTCCAAAGCGTATGTGCGCCATCTTTTTATGGCGGACGAAATTCTCGGTCTGCACATTGCATCCGTACAGAACTTGTCTCTGTATACCTGGCTGATGCGCAAGGCGCGCGCAACCATCCTCGACGGTTCGTTTTTTTCCTGGAAGAAGGAAATAGCCCCCCACATCAGCCGAAGGTTGTGATCAAAACCAACCTGCAGCCGCAGGCTGTGATAAAGGTCAACCTGCAACCCCGGGCTGTGATTAGTAAAACAGCCTTGTCCTTCGTAGCCCGTTATCGAACTTGAATCCTTTCCCGGCGTTAACGATTTACCCCCGGCTTGTACCAGCCAGGGCCTGCCCCCAGACCTCGTTGCCCAATGGCCGCCCGAAAATTCAACGTTCCCAGCGCCTACGCGAGTTCGATCGTATCGACGGTCAAGGCCGCGCGCGGCGCGGCCGATCCGCGTAAAAGGGATCTCACACCGTCCGTACTGGACTTTGGTCCGATACGCTTCAAGATTGCACGGCATTTCGGATTCTGCTTCGGTGTCGAACATGCTATCGACATTGCCTGGCGCGCATTGGAGGAGAATCCCGGACGGCGCATTTTTCTGGTCTCGGAGATGATTCACAACCCCCGCGTGAATGGGGATTTGCGAGCAGCCGGCGTGCGTTTCCTGCGGACAACCACCGGCAAGCAATTGATTCCTTTCGAGGAGCTCACCCCCGATGACATAGTGATCATTCCGGCTTTTGGCACTTCGCTCGATGTCAAGCGCCAGTTGGCCGAATGCGGCGTCGACACCCTGACCTATGACACGACCTGCCCGTTCGTCGAGAAAGTATGGAACAAGAGTAAGCGGATCGGCCAGGGCGGGTATACCGTGGTCATACACGGTAAACAGTACCACGAGGAATTGCGGGCTACGTTTTCCCGCGCCAGCCGGGATGCCCCTGCCGTGATCGTACGCGATATACGCGAAGCGGAAGATATTGCCCGGATCGTTCGCGGAGAAGCCGACGCTGATTTTTTCTTCGATCGGTTCCGCGACAAATACTCGACCGGTTTCGACCCGCTCCGCGACCTGCAACGTATCGGTGTGGTAAATCAGACCACCATGCTTGCTACCGAGACGCAAGCCATTGCCCGTTTGCTCCGGCAGGCTATTCTCGAGCGGTACGGCGAGGCGGAATTGCCTGACCGTTTTGCCGACACCAGTGACACCCTGTGCTACGCTACCAACGAGAACCAGAACGCCACCCTGGAACTGATTGCGTCGGGGGGCGATCTGGGCATTGTCGTGGGCGGCTACAACTCATCCAATACCAGCCATCTGTTCGATCTTTGCGCGGAGAAGATGCCTGCGTATTTCGTGCGTGATGCCGAAGAAATCATCTCTCCGGACATGATCCGGCATTTCGACCCGGGGGAAGGGGCGGTAAAGGTTACAACCGAATGGCTTCCGGCCTTGCGTCCTCTAAATGTCGTACTCACCGCAGGCGCTTCCTGTCCTGACGCGTTGCTGGATGAGGTTATTCGCAAGATGATCGCATGGACGGAGGATGTCCGCACCCTGGACGAAGCCCTGGCTCCTTTTGCCTCCGGGAAGGCGGCATAAATCCGGTCGATTCCATGTGGTACGAGGAATGGTTCGATCATCCTGAGTACGAGCTCGTGTACCAGGACCGGGATGAGGACGAAGCGGAACGGATGGTGGATTTCCTGGAACGCATCGTCCGGCCTGTGTCCGGTGCTTCCATTCTGGATATGGGGTGCGGTCGCGGGCGGCATGCGCGGGCCCTTGCCCGGCGGGGGTATCATGTAACCGGCGTGGATCTTTCCACATACGCTATCGAAGAAGCCGCCCGGCGCGCTGCGAAAGAGGGGCTTACGGTCCTGTTTCGACGCGGCGACATGCGCAACCCGGTATGCGATTGTTGTTTTGACGGCGTCATCAATGTGTTTACGGCATTCGGATATTTTGCGGACGACGACGACCATGTGCGTGCGCTGCGGGCCATGCACCGGTCCCTGTGTCCCGGTGGCTGGTTCGTGCAGGATTTCTTCAATGTCCCCTATGTGCTCGATCATCTTGTTCCGGAAGACCGATTCGATCGGGCCGGATCGGCCATTCATCAGCGGCGATGGGTAGAAAACGGACGAATCAACAAGCGGATTACGATTCACACGGGCGAAAACGAACAGTCCTTCCTCGAATCCGTTCGTCTCTATACGCTGGAGGATTTTCGGGCGATGTATGCCTCGGCAGACCTGCAGATCCGGCATACGTACGGCGATTACGAAGGAAATCCTCATTCGAATGCCAGCCCCCGGCTCATTTTGTATGCCGAAAAGCCAGAGACGGACACGTGTTGATCCGCGCTCGACCATTCGGACGTGCGTGCTGATCATGCTGGTGTGTGCGACGGGATGCGACCTGTTCGCGACGCGCACACCGGAACCGCCGGGCACGGAGACCGGCACGTTTCTCCAGCCGGATACGCCCGACCAGGTGCTGGAAAATCTGCGCTTCGCCATTGCCGAATTGAATGCCCCGAATTACCGGCGTTCATTTTCGGACGATTTGCACTTCCAACCCACTGCGGAAGCAGAGGCGAATGACCCCGCCATCTGGAACGGATGGGGCGTTCAGGAAGAAGAAAGTTATTTTCGGGCACTGGTGGAGGCGGCCCGCCTTACCAGCGGCAACGAGTTGCGCTTGACCGACGTAGAGCAAACGGCGGGCCCTGAGCGTTATACGGTGGATGCCTCGTATGTGCTGGTGTTTAACCATCGCAGCACCGAATTGCCGAACAGGCTGCAGGGCCGTGTCGCCTGGTCGATCGAAAAGGGGCAGGACGGCCTGTGGTACATTGCAACCTGGACGGATAACTCGACCGGCACCGCCGCTTCCTGGAGCGATCTGAAGGCGGCCTTTATCAAATAAGCAAACGATCCGATGGGGACACGCTGGAGCGCCATGCTTGCGATCCTGACGCCGGTCGTGCTCGTTGCGGCCTGCAATCCCTTTGCCCCCGCACTCGAAGAAGGCAGTCCGTTCGGTGACCTGCTGGGCGATCCCACCACCATTGACGGCTTCTTTACCAATTTCCGGAATGCCTACGAGCTCCGGGACTTGACGCTTTATGAATCGCTGCTGGATTCCTCCTTCATTTTCATCTACTATGACTTCGATGCCCAGGTTGAACGCGAGTGGGGATTTGCTCAGGAACTCGAAACCACCCGGCGCCTCTTCGAAAATGCGACGCTTGTGAATCTGCGCTGGAACCAGATCCTTTCTCAGACCCTCTTTGAAGAGGATTTGCGCGCCCGGATCGTGCGGCCTTTCAATCTGACCATTTCGCTCGAAGGGGGCGATGTCTTTCGGGGGGATGGCAATGTGAATTTTCTTATTATTCGAGAAGATACGTCTGCTGTCTGGAAGCTCCTCCGGTGGCGGGACGAAAGCGAATTATAGGCGCCCGATCAGTCCTGTCCGACATCTGCATATACCCGGTCTTTCCGCGATGGCCTATGTCTGTTTCCAGTGCGCTTGCCTACGCTGTGAAGCACGAACCCCGGTTCGTTGACGAACTGAAGAGCCTGCTGCGCATTCCGTCCGTCAGCACCGACCCGGCCTATGCGGGAGAGGTGCGTCGCGCTGCCGTATGGATTGCCGACCATCTCCACGAAATCGGCATCGGTGAAGTACAGATCCACGCAACGGAGGGGCACCCCATTGTCACCGCTGCACACATGCACGATGCACAGCGCCCGACGGTGCTGGTGTACGGTCACTACGATGTGCAGCCGCCGGACCCGCTCGACTTGTGGGAGACGCCTCCCTTTGAGCCCACGGAACGCGGGGGTCAGTTGTTCGCCCGGGGGGCCAGCGACGACAAGGGACAACTCTTTATGCACGCCAAGGCTGCGGAGTCCTGGCTGCGCACCGCCGGCGAACTGCCCGTCAACCTGAAATTTCTGATCGAAGGCGAAGAGGAAAGCGGCTCAGCGCACCTGCGTCCTTTTCTCGAAACGCATCAGGAGCGCCTCGCGGCCGACGTAGCATTGATCTCGGACACGGCGCTTTTCGCCGAAGGCCTTCCTTCTATCGGGTATGGCCTGCGCGGCATGGCTTACGTAGAGGTGATTCTGGATGGACCGAACAGGGATCTGCACTCGGGGGTGTACGGGGGCGCCGTCGAAAACCCGATTCATGTGCTGACCCGCCTGATTGCCGGATTACACGACGAGCAAGGCCGGGTTACGCTTCCGGGATTCTACGACGCAGTCCGGGAGCTCGACGACGAGGAGCGTGAAGCGTTTCGCAGCCTGCCCTTCGATGAAGCGGCGTGGAAACGGGATATAGGGATCTCCTCAGCGCGTACCGAAGCGGGGTATTCGGTACTGGAAGCCACACGCGGGCGCCCGGCGCTGGATGTAAACGGTATAGGAGGGGGCTACCAGGGGGAGGGCGCCAAAACGGTGCTGCCGTCCCGGGCCGGTGCAAAAATTTCGGTGCGGCTTGTTCCGGACCAGCGTCCGAACGAAGTGGCAGCCATGCTCCGGCGCTATTTCACAAGGGAAACGCCGCCCACCATGAAGGTGACCTTCCGTGATCTGCACGGCGGCATGCCGGTTCTTGTAGATCGCTCCATCCCGGCCATGCAGGCCGCCTTTCGGGCGCTGCGTGATGAGTTCGGTCGCCAGCCGGTGTTTATCCGGGAGGGAGGCTCTATCCCGGTCGTGGCGGATTTTCAGGAAGCGCTGGGACTCGATACCGTGCTGATGGGGTTCGGACTCGACTCGGACGCCATCCATTCGCCCAACGAGCATTTCGGACTCGACCGTTTCAGCCGGGGCATTGCCTCTTCCATCCGCTTTATGAAGGAATTGGCCGTCACGGGATAGCCTTTGCACGTAACGGAACGGCCTACCATTCCGCAAACGAGCCGTCGCTCAGGCGCCACACGGGATTTCTCCAGCCGTTTTCTCCATCGGCACGGCTCGCTTCTTTACGCACGATATCCTCATCGATTTCGACCCCCAGTCCCGGCTTTTCGGGTAGCGAAATTTTCCCTTCCCGCACCGCGAACACCTCCGGGTTAGCCACATAATCCAGCAATTCCACGCCATACTGATCGTGATAATGCATGCCGAGGCTGGTTTCCTGAATGAAGGCGTTGATCGACGCAAAATCCACGTGTAGCGAAGCCGCCAGCGCAAGGGGACCCAGCGGGCAATGCGGCGCCAGCGCCACATCGTATGCCTCGGCCATGGACGCAATCCGCCGGGTTTCGGAGATGCCCCCGGCATGGCTGACGTCGGGCTGCGCCACGTCGATGTGCGGTAGTACGTGCTTGAAATCCCACCGGGAATAGAGCCGCTCCCCGGTCGCCAGCGGGGTGCGCAACCCCGCGGCGAGGCCGGCCAGCAGGTCTTCGTGCCCCGGTGCGACCGGTTCCTCCACAAACATCGGCGCATACGGCTCCAGGGCCTCGATGGCCCGCCGGGCCAGTCCGCGATGGATACGCCCGTGGAAATCCACCCCGATGTCGATATCCGGCCCCACCGCTTCGCGCACCAACCGCATCCGTTCCGCGATCTCTGTGATGCGCTGCGGGCTGTCGATCCACGCCATCCGGCCCGATGCATTCATCTTGACCGCGCTGAATCCTTGCTTCACCCGGTGCTGTGCAGCTTCCGCCACTCCGTCCGGGCTGTCGCCCCCTATCCAGCCGTATACCGCGATGTTGCCCCGCACCGCGCCGCCAAGCAGTTCATACACAGGGGCGTTCAGCGCTTTGCCCTTGATGTCCCACAATGCCTGATCGATGCCTGCTATGGCGCTCATCAGCACCGGTCCGCCCCGATAGAATCCGCCCCGGTGGAGGACTTGCCAGATGTCCTCGATGCGGTTCGCGGGCCGTCCGATCACATATTCGCCCAGTTCCTCGACGGCAGCCCGTACGGCGCCGCTGCGCCCCTCGACGACCGGTTCGCCCCAGCCGACAAGTCCTCCCTTTGTGATGACTTTCAGAAAAAGCCAGCGGGGAGGTACGTCGAACAACTCAAAGGATTCGACGACAATATCTTTCTCGAAAGACCTGAGGGGAGCCGGTTCAGCGGGCATGGAATGCGTGGAATAGTGTCAACAGGCCCTAAATGCCTTACGGAGCATGGGGAGCACAGCATCCCCTGAAATTGAACAATGCGGCGCCGAACTGCAAGCGGGCAGGCGAAGCCGGGCGGAATGGAATCAAGTTAAGGAACCTCTGATTAAATCCACATGGGCGAGGACCTTGGGACGCGCCTTCTCTCAAAACATAAACGTGCGGTTGGCCGCGAGTTTGCAGGATATCCCGGGCCCTATGTTTTGTTCGAATGCGCGTCCCAAGGTCCTTGCCCTGCGGATCCCGTGCACCCGACGGTCGTTGTACGGAAAGGCTTGCGGAAACGCTCCGGAGGTACGTAAAAGCTTCGGCGAAAACGCGGCCTGTCCATGACCCTGCCCGGGTGGCGGAATTGGTAGACGCGTCGGACTCAAAATCCGATGGCCTTCGGGTCTTGTGGGTTCGAGTCCCACCCCGGGTACGGAACTATTCTTTCGGGGTACGCCGAAGCCCCTTACAGTTCGGCCAGGTCCTTGTCGATGGCCTCCAGTAGTTGTTCGGTGAAGGTCTGCGGCGCAAAGGGCGCGATCTGCCGGAGCGACATGTCCATTGCCTGCTCAAGCTGCGGATTCGTCGTCATGCCGGGGACGTGCTTGTCCAGCACGGCCTTGGCCTGTTCGTTGGCAAGGAGGTCCCTGATGGGGCTATGCGTGTCCAGCCCCCCGGACGTGCTTTGTTCGACCTGCTGCATGTTTTCCCCGGCGCCTGTGAATTCGACCGTCGTAAGAACGAAGAGCATTCCCTGGCCGTCATGCTCGTCGTTTCTGAACGTGAAGTACACGTCGCGCGTTCCGACCGTGGGCTCAAGCGCGACCGGGAACGGCGTGGGCATCGCCACATCCTGAATAAAGTCGGTTTCGCCCAGGAGCGGGCCGTCCGGAGCATCCAGCCGGATTTCTACCTTGCCTCCCATCGCCTGGAACTGGCTCGGGGCGAGTGCGAACAAGCGCACCTCCGATATCCCGGTCAGGTCGAGTTGCTCGAACCGGATGTACGAACCCGGTTGCGATACGATAGCCATCGGGGTCGGGAATTGCGGCACGTCGATTCTCATGACGCCTTCCGCCAGTTCCCCGTCGCCAGCCAGGATGGTCGTGGCGCGGAGCACAAGCGTTTTTTTGGCCGAGGCGCCGGGCAACCCGTTGGCGCCCCGGTCTGTGTATGCTGCACGAAGCACGACGATACCTTGCGCCGTACCGCCCGCTTCGACAGCCGGCGGCATGTATGTTCCCTCGACAGGCAGCAGCGGGGGCTCCTCGGTCAGACTGAGGATGTACGCCACCATTTGCTGCGCCTCGCTTTCGGAAAACTGCGGGTGCGGCGGCATTATCATTTCGCCCCAGACGCCGGAGCCGCCCTCGCGGATATTCTTCACCAGATGCTGCGTGGCTTCCGGGTCGCCCTCGTACTTCTGCGCCACAGCTACGTAGGAAGGGCCGATGGAGGACTGGTCGATCTGATGGCAGGCAAGGCAGGTCGCCCCTTCCACTAAGGCCTGGCCAGCCGCGTGTGCTATCGGAACTCCGGGCGTGAAATGCCCTTGCGCGATGGCTGCCTGGTCGTATCCTTCCGGCAGGTAGTCTGCTGTGACCGTTACCTGCTCCGCCGGGATCTGCCCGTCTTGCAGAGTGCCATCCTCATGATCTCGGACACGGACCGCGTAGTGGATCGGGGTTCCCGCAAAGAAGAAGGAGCGATTTCCCTCTATCAGGTCGATTTCCACTTCCGGCAGCTCGTTACCCGCCACGATCTGCGTCTCGACTGTGGCGCGCTCGCCCTGCGTGTCGGTCACGGTCAGCGTGGCCGTATACAGGCCCGGCTGGTCGAAGGTGTACGTGGGGTTCGGCTCGCTCAATCGGGCCAAACCGGTCCCATCCTGATTGGTGATTGCCCATTCGTAGCGGAGTGTGTCGCCGTCGGCGTCTATTGTTCCCTCCGACGAGAGCGCGACGCGGAGCGGGGTGGCCCCGGCGGATTGGTCCACCGAGAGCGAGGGGGCCGGTTTCCGGTTCCCTGCGTTGTACTCGATGCGGACGAGCCGGGCGTCGTCATTGGCCGAAAACCAGGCTGTACCGTACTCCAGTACGAAAAGGTCGCCGCTCGGTGCGAATTCCATGTCGATGGGGTTGCTGAAGCGGTGGTTCGGCATGAACCGCTCCATCGAAAGGAAGTCGCCCTCCTCGTTCATCGTCACAGCAATGATCCAGCCGCGCATCCATTCGTAGAGAAAGAGCTTGCCGTCGTACCAGGCCGGGAACAGCCGTTCGGCGTTGGCGAAGTCGTCCCGGTGGAAGACGGGGCCGGCCATCGCCGAACGGCCGCCGGTTCCGAGAAGAGGGAACTCCGGCGAGGGTCCAGACGGGTACCACAGAAAAGCAGGCTGCGCCGGGGGGAGTTCCGTGAGCCCCGTGTTGTTCGGCGAGTCGTTTATCAGGTGGTCCGGGTCGAAGGCCGGGCCGGGCGTTTGCGAAACGTAATCGAAGTCGTGGTATGGCTTGTTGTCTGCGGTGATGTACGGCCAGCCGTAATTGCCGGCCTGCCGCGCCTGGTTGAACTCGTCGTGGCCGGAGGGGCCGCGGTCTACGGAATCGCGACTGGCGTCCGGACCGATATCGCCCCAGTAGAGGAAGCCCGTTCGCCGGTCTACCGAGATCTGGTACGGATTCCGGTGGCCCATCGTGTAGATCTCGGGTCGCGTGTTTGCCGTACCCGGCGGGAAGAGGTTGCCTTCGGGAATCGTGTAGCTTCCGTCCGGTTGCATCGTAATGCGCAGGATCTTGCCCCGGAGGTCGTTCGTGTTGGCGGACGATTTCTGTGCGTCCCAGGGTGCTCGTCCGGGCCGCTCGTCGATGGGTGCATAGCCTATGCCGTACGGATTCGTATTGTCGCCCGTGGACAGATACAGATTGCCGTCGGCGTCGAAGGCGATGGAGCCGCCCGTGTGACAGCACTCGTCCCGTTGCACGGGCACTTCCAGAATCACCTGTTCCGTGTCCAGGTCGAGCGCGTCTCCCTGCATGCGATAGCGCGCAAGCACGTTTTTCGGTTCGTCTCCTGCCGGGGAGAAGAAAAGGTATATCCAGCCGTTTTGTGCGAAGTCCGGATCGGCGGCGACGCCGATCAGGCCGTCCTCGGCGATATTCCCGTTCAAGTACGTGGTGCTGACAGGAATCGTCGCAATCTGCGTGATCTGTTCCGTGGCGGGATGGTAGAGATGCACTGCGCCGCCGCGTTCAATGAAGAGCACCCGCTCGTCCGGGAGCACGGTCAGATCCAGCGGTTCGTCGAGCTTTTCGGCAAGCACGACCTTGGTGAAGCGGTTTTCCTGCGGGCGGGCCCGGCTGTAGTCCAGCGCGCCGTCCCCCATCGCGTAACGGATCCCGCCAAGAAGATGCTGCAGGAAGAGCGGTTCCGAAAACGTTTCGTCCGTATGTCCCATCGCGGTGTACCATGCTCGCCCTCCATCGAATTCATGGTACCAGCTCATTGGATGGTACTCGCCGTTCGTGCCGCCCTCGTACGTGGTTTCGTCGATATCTATGAGGACTTCGATGTCGGGGTTAATGGAGTGGAAGTTGTAAAACTCGTCCTCGCGCTCCCACCGGTCCGGCAGCCCCTCCGTCGACACGTGGTCCTTGCGTAGTACCCGAAAGACGCCGCTCCGCACGTTCGGGTCGATGGGATGGCTCTCGAACCAGGCGCCGGCGAGTTTTCCGTACCAGGGCCAGTCGTACTCCGTATCGGTGGCGGCGTGGATGCCGACGTAGCCGCCGCCCGCCTGGATGTAGCGCTCGAATTCGTCCTGCTGCGCCGGGTCGAGCACATCCCCTGTCGTGTTCAGAAAGATCACGGCGCGATAGTTCTTCAGATTGTGCTCGGTGAACGCGGCCGCATCTTCGGTCGCATCGACCGCGAAGCCATGCTCCTCACCAAGCTTGCGGAGGCTTTCCACGCCCGCTTCGATCGACGCGTGCCGGAATCCCTCCGTTTTCGAGAACACCAGGACACGTTCCTGTTTGGGTGTACTCAGGCCTACGGACAGGACTGCGGCGGCGCAGCATACCGCCAGCGCAGTGATCAGGTTTGAACGGATTTGAAGTCTGCTCATGTGAGTAGCCTGTGCTTGTTTCATGGCGTGTGTGTGACGCCGGAGCGTGACGCTCCCCGGCCAGCGCCTGAACGACAAAGGGAGGCGAAAAAACCGCAAGAAAATATAGCCGAAAATTCCCTTGAAAATTCAAATTTGGGGGATTATATCGCAACAACGCATATTTTGCGTATGGTTTCGCTGCTTTTGCTCCCTCGCCCGTTTTCAGGTATGACGGCCAGCCGATTCTTGCCTTTTATCCTGCTGCCGCTCTTTTTCGTCCAGGCCGTTTCTGCGCAGCAAATCTCGAAAGAAGACCTTGTTTTTCTGACGCCCGAATGGCAGGGCGAGCGGTTTCCCGACGGCCGGCCCCGCGTACCCGACGACATCCTGGATCGGATGCGACAGGTTACTCTGGAAGAAGCCTGGGCGGTATTGAGGGGAGGCAACTTCAACCATCAGTATGACGATGGCTGGATGACGATTAACCCGGACAGCGTGCTGGTGGGCAGGGCCGTTACGGCGATTTTCATGCCGGGCCGGCCGGATATTCATCGTGCGATCGACGAAAAAGGACATACTGAAGACGGGCGCATCGGATCGCAGAATTCGTGGCCTATCGACCTGCTCGTGCAAGGGGACGTGTACGTCGTCGATCAATTCGGCGCCCACGAAGACGGACCGACCATCGGCGACAACCTGGGCAACTCGATCTATGCGAAGTCGGGCAACGGGATCGTCTATGACGGCGCCATCCGGGATATCGACGGCCTCAAGGAAATCGGTTCGTTCACGTCGTTCTTTCGGAGTTATCACCCCTCTCATCACCTGAACAATCCCGACGGGAGACTCAACACCACCCTGGTCGGGATTAACCGGCCGACGCGGATCGGCAAGGCGACGGTGATGCCCGGCGATGTCGTGCTGGGGCGAGACGGCGGCGTCATTTTTATACCTCCTCACCTGGCGGAGCAGGTGGTCACCACCTCGGAAATCGTTCGGCTGCGGGATATGTTCGGGCACCAGCGTCTTCGCGAGCAGGTCTATACGCCCGGCCAGATCGATACCCGATGGTCCGCGGAAATCGAACGCGACTTTTCGCGGTGGCTCGAAGCGCACATCGACGAACTTCCGGTGGCGAAAGAAAATATTCAGGACTACCTCGATACCCGAACCTGGTAGGCCCACACCCTGAAAGAATCATGAAAAAGAGACACACCCGACGTTCCTTTCTGGCCGGAAGCGCCCTTGCGGGCGCATGGGCCGCCACGCCGCTCGCCGGATTCGGGCGCGGCCTGGAATCCGCTGTCGAGAGAGCCAATCTGGCTTCTTCTCCGTCGGACCTGGAGATTACGGATATCAGATGCGGATACATACGGAACGCCCACGGTCTTTTTGTGAAGATATACACCAACCAGGATATCTGGGGCTGCGGCGAGGGGGTGGATGCGGTGCCCGGCACATACCACCTGGTAAAAATGTTCGGCCAGCGGCTTCAGGGAAAGAATCCTCTGAACGTGCACCGGCTGTTCGAGGACATTCGCAGGGCGGGTTTTTTCGAGGGAGCCCAGTCGGGCATGTATGTCGCCGTGCTGTCGGCGGTCGAAACCGCGTTGTGGGACCTTGCCGGCAAGGCGCTGGGCCTGCCGGTGTATCAGCTCCTCGGCGGCAAGTTTCGCGACCGGATCCGGGTCTACATGGATACGGCGCTGTATCAGTTCCGGCTGCCGACGCCGGAGCAGTTCGCCGAGGCTGCCACCGAAGCCGTTGACATGGGATTTACGGCGATGAAGTTCGATCTGGATCAACGAAACGATCCGAACAAGTACGATCAATACAACTGGACTGCGAGTCCTGCGGAACTGCAACGGATGGTCGATCAGATCTCGGCGGCCCGCGAAGCCGTGGGACCGAACATCGACATTTGCGCGGATATGCACGGCCGCTACGACGCGCCCACGGCTCAGCAGGTCGCCAAACTCATGGAGCCGCTCAACCTGATGTGGCTCGAAGAGCCGATCCCTGCGGAAAACGTAGAGGCGTACAAACACATCACGGAATCCACGAGTACGCCCATCTGCGCCGGGGAGAATCTTTACCTGGCGCACGGTTTCCGGCGGCTGCTCGAAATAGGCGCCGTGGATATTATCATGCCGGATCTGCAAAAGGCGGGCGGATTGGGAGAAGGACAGCGGATCGCCAATTTGTCGAACCTGTACTATGTGCCGTTCGCGCCGCACATGGTGGCCTCGTATCTGGGCGCCATGGCTTCCTGCCACGTGTGCGCGTCCGTGCCCAATTTCATGGTGCTGGAGTGGCAAACCTATTTTCATTCCAATCCGATGTTTAGCGAGATCGTATCGTTCGACGGGCCGATGGTGGAAGACGGGTTCATTCCGCTTTCGGAAAAACCGGGGATCGGCGTAGAGATCAATGAGGAAGGCATGCGCCGGTACGCGACGGAAGGAATGCCGTTTTTCGAATAACTTGACTCGCCGCCATCGTGCGCCCTTTGTATCGATACTTTCTTATCCTCGCTGCGCTTTGTGCACTCGCCGCCGTCGTATTGCTGATCGTCGGCGGCCTTGCGGCCACCGGCCCTGCGGTGGTCGGCTTTCTGGTGGCCCTGGCTATTGGCGGGCTCGGCGTGCCCAGGCTCCGTCAGCTCGCCTTTACGATCTGGATATTCGCCTCCGTCGCGGTGGCGATGTATTACCCGCAGTATTTCCTGCGTGCTGGCGATTTCGAGTTCACGAGACTGATCGTTCCCCTGGTCCAGATCATCATGTTCGGCATGGGCACGGCCATGAGCCTGAAGGATTTTGCAGGCGTGGTCAAAATGCCGAAGGGGGTGTTCGTCGGGCTTACCTGTCAGTTTACGATCATGCCGCTGGTGGGTCTTTCGCTGGCCCGGATATTCGGCTTTCCCGCTGAAATTGCAGCGGGGATCGTGCTGATCGGTTCGGTGTCCGGCGGAGTGGCCTCGAACGTGATGGCGTACATCGCCAAAGCCAATCTGGCGCTGTCGATCACCATGACGGCCATCGCCACGCTGGTGGCGCCGCTCATGACGCCGTTGCTGATGCGATTGCTCGCCAACCAGTTCGTGCCTGTCGATTTTGTGTCGATGATGATAAGCGTTGCGAAAATCGTACTGGTCCCCATCGTGCTGGGGCTGCTCTTCAATAGGATCATGCGCGGCCGGGCCCAGTGGCTGCACCGCGCCATGCCACTGGTCTCGATGGCCGGTATCGCGGTGGTGTTGACCATCATCGTGGCTTCGGGCCGCGATGCATTGCTCGATATCGGGCTGCTGCTTTTCCTCGCGGCCATCATGCATAACGCGATAGGCTACGTGCTCGGCTACTGGGGATGCCGCCTGATAGGGCTCGACGAACAATCCTGTCGTACCATTTCGCTGGAAGTGGGGATGCAAAATGGCGGTCTGGCGACGGGTATCGCGGTAGAGATGGGTAAAGTAGCCACCGTCGGGTTGGCCCCGGCCATCTTCGGTCCGTGGATGAATATCTCCGGCTCGGCGTTGGCGAACTGGTGGCGCCGCACTGATGCTTCAGCAGATAGTATAGAGGCGGGTGACCCCGAAGAGTCTGATATGGTTGTTTCCGATACGTAACATCCGGCCTGCATGAATAATACCATGAATAACATCGCTCCAGAGACAGCGTATTCGGCCGGCCTGCATCCCATCGCCGCCCATAGTGTTGCAGGTTGTGGGGACGCGACACCCGAACACGCCTGCACCGTTCGTCAAAGAGTCGAGGCCACGAAAAGGAAACATTCCAGCGGTGTGTTGCCTCTTTCGTTGCTTTCAGCCCTGGTGCTTCTGGCGCCTGCGTCTTTCGTCCAGGCCCAATCCAAAGTCGTTGCTGCGTTCTCCGTCCATGCCGGTACATATCAGCGGGTAGACGTACCGGTTACCGCGAGTCTGCAAGGAGTGCCTCTCCGCCTGCACGACGGTGCGTTGCAACTCTTCGAGATTACCGGAGGAGAAGACCTGCCCGTCGCGTCCCAACTCGATCCGGGCATGTCCAGCCGCATGACGTGGATTCTCGACGGAGAAACCCCACCGGGTGCGGTCCGCAATTTTGAATTGCGAGTGGTTGAAGAACGCCCAATGCCTGGTGGGGCCGGACCGGTACAGGTGGAGGATGACGGGGAAAGCCTGCAGGTGCGAATAGGAGATAAACCGGTCCTTGCCTATCGCTATACGTTTCAGGGAGTCCCGGAAGGCGTGGATGAGATATACGACCGCAGCGGTTTTATCCATCCGATCTGGTCGCCGGAAGGCGAGATACTCTCTCGCATCCAACCCCCTGATCACTATCACCACTACGGTCTCTGGAATCCCTGGACGCGCACCGAATTCGAGGGGCGCAGCGTCGATTTCTGGAACCTGGCGGACGGGCAGGGCACCGTCCGGGCAAAGCAGGTGATAGAACGTACGGCGGGACCGCTGTTTGGCGGTTTCAAAGCGCTGCTGGCCCACGTTGATTTCACCGGCGGGGAAGAGAAGGTGGCGCTCAACGAACAATGGGAGGTAAAGGTCTGGAATGCGGATCCTGATCGAAAGGTCTGGTTGATCGATTTCGCCTCTACGCTGAATCCGGCTACCGAAGCGCCGCTGACCATCAAAGCGTATCGTTATCAGGGTTTCAGCCTGCGCGCTACGGAGACATGGAACGATGAGACGGCCGCGCTGCTCACCTCCGAGGGTTTCGACAAGAGCAACGCCAATGCGACCCGCGCGCGATGGATCGATGTACACGGCGTTTCCGGGGCGGCGGCCGGTTCCTCCGGTATTTTGTTTATGACCCACCCAGGTAATCATAATTTTCCGGAGCACTTGCGGGTATGGCCTGTCGGACAGAATGGGGGAGTCGAGAACGTCTATATCAATATCAACCCGGCTCAGGAAAACGACTGGGAGCTCAGGCCCGGCAACTCGTACGCCTTGCGGTACCGCATGCTGGTCTATGATGGAACCATCGACGCGGCGCTGGCCGAGCGGTACTGGCGGGATTTCGCCGATCCGCCCCGTGTCGAGGTCCATCCGACAGGGAATCTCAGAGGGGCCAGCGTGCTGGTCTATACGAAGAACGGCGAGGGGTACGTGCATGAAAATATTCCCTTTAGCGTGGCGGCCCTCGAGGGGCTGGGCGCCGAATACGGTTTCGAAGTGACGGCGTCGGAGGACCCCGCGCTGTTTACCGAAGAAAACCTGAAGCAGTACGACGCGCTGATCTTTTCCAACACCAACAACGAAGCCTTCGATACCGACGCGCAGCGGCGGGCGCTCGAATCGTATGTCCGGAACGGGGGCGGCTTCGTGGGTATTCACTCGGCCAGCGGCTCGGAAAGGGACTGGCCCTGGTTTTCCCAACTTCTCGGCGGCAATTTCGAACGCCATGCGCCCCTGCAGGACTTTACGGTCGAGGTGATGGACCGAACCCATCCTTCGACAGCCTTTCTGCCCGATACCTGGGAGATCGAGGGCGACGAATGCTATTATCTGAAAGAGATGAATCCCCGCATCCGGGTGCTTCTGGCGGCCGATCTGACTACGGTTTCGGATGAGGAAAAAGAACAGTTTCCGGGAACGTTGTTTGGCGACCGCTTTCCGGTGGCCTGGTATCAGGAGTTCGACGGGGGCCGCCAATGGTATACGTCCCTGGGTCACAGGCCGGAGCATTATGAAGACCCCGGATTTATGCGACACATTCTGGGCGGGATTCAATGGGTTATCGGTGGGATATCTCCATGAATTTATCTATGCAAAAACCGCATATATATGGGCCTCTCTATGCATAAATTACATAGGGCATGTCCCGGACCGTTTCTCATATTCGCCTTCGCTTTCAAACCCCAGACGCAATGGACCACAACAGACGCCCCGGTAAAGGCCGGGGAATTTCCCGGCGGGAGTACCTGAAACGATCGGTTCTGGGTGCAGCAGGACTGGTTGTGGCGCCCGCGAGCACACCCTTTTCCGGGTACGGGCGTGGGGTGAGCAGCAGATCGCCGAATGACATCATCCACATCGCCCAAATCGGATGTGGACGGATCGCCAGGGGCCACGACCTGCCGGAAGTGCTCAAGCATGACGATGTGCGCGTCGTGGCGGTGTGTGATCTCGACGCGAAACGCATGGAGGAAGGCAAGCGGTACGTCGAGCAGTGGTACGCCATGCATCGGGGCAGCCTGTCGCACATGAACGTGCGGATGTATCAGGATTATCGCGAGTTGCTTGCCCAGTCGGACATCGACGCCGTCGTAATCAGCACGCCGGACCATCAGCACTTTCTGCCCACGCTCGAAGCCGCGATAGCCGGCAAGGACGTCTATTTGCAAAAGCCCTTTTCCTTAACGGTCGAAGAAGGCAAAATCCTGCGCGACAACCTTCAACGGCTGGGCACGGTGTTTCAGGTAGGCAGTCAACAGCGCTCGACAAACCCCTGGCCCCATTTCAAGTGGGCTTGCGAGTTGGTGCGCAATGGTCGGATCGGGGCGCTGCATACCGTCCGTGTAGGGCTTCCCGGCGATCCTCCGGGAGGCGATCCTACGCCGATGCCGGTTCCCGACTTTTTCGATTACGACAAGTGGCTGGGCACGACGCCGGAGGTGCCCTATACCCTGGACCGCGTGCATCCGCTGGACAGAACGTCCGCCGCCGGGTACGTGTTGCCGGAGGGATATTCCCGTCCCGGCTGGTTACGGTGCGAGCAGTTCTCCGCCGGGATGATCACCGGCTGGGGTGCGCACCACGTCGATACGGCCCATTGGGGGATGGGTACCGAGTTGACCGGGCCGATAGAGATACGGGCCCAGGCCGAGTTTGCGACCGGAGGACTATGGAATGTGCATGGCGATTTCCACGTGGAAGCCAAATACGCCAACGGCGTCACCATGTTGATCTCCGGCGAATTTCCCAATGGCGTCCGTTTCGAGGGGGAGGAAGGCTGGATTTTTGTGACGCGGAGCGGGTCGGTAACCAGCAGTGATCCGATTTCGGGCCAGTGGCTGCCTCCGCTGATGGCCAGCGACCCGGCTATCCTGGATTCCCGGATAGGCCCCGACGAAACACATCTGTATGTAAGCGAGGAACAACACACGAACTGGATCCAGTGTATCAAAAGCCGGGAGACCACGGTGGCGCCGGTCGATGTAGCCCACCGGTCCACCAGCGCCTGCCTGATCGCCCACATCGCAATGAAACTTCCCCGGACACTCTACTGGGATCCGGAAAACGAACGCTTTAAGGACGACGACGAAGCCAATGCCATGCTGTCCAGGCCCCAACGGTACCCCTACACCCTTGAGATGGTCGAAGGATTGCCGGCGAATAGATGAAGATCACCCTGTTTCTTTCCTTTAGCGTTTTGCTGGGCGCGGCGGCTTGTACGTCAGGTGAAGACGGATCGTCTGCGGAATTCGTCGAGGTGGACAAAGCCGTACGGCTGATGACCCTCGACCCCGGTCATTTTCATGCGGGGTTAGTGCATAAATACGACTACGACCAGGTTGATGAGACCGTGCACATCTATGCTCCGGACGGCCAGGAGCTGGAAAGCCATCTGGCCCTGATCGACCGGTTCAATACCCGGCCCGAACAGCCCACCCACTGGGTTCCCGTGGTCTACCGGGGCGACGATTATCCGGAGAGGATGCTGGAAGAAAAGCCCGGCAACGTGATGGTTGTGGCCGGTAACAATGGACGGAAGATCGAATATATCCGGCGGGCAGTCGATGCAGGCATCCATGTATTGGCCGATAAGCCCATGGTGATTCATCCCGACCGTTTTCCGGTGTTGAAGGATGTGCTGGCCTCGGCGGACGAACAGGGGCTACTCGTCAATGACATCATGACCGAGCGTCACGAGATCACGTCTATTCTGCAAAGAGCCTTGTCTCAGGACCCGGACCTGTTTGGCGAATTGGTGGCGGGCAGCCCGGAGGAACCGGCGATATCCAAAGAGAGCGTCCATTATTTTTACAAAACCGTAGCCGGACAGCCGTTGGTCAGGCCTGTGTGGTTTTTCGACGTCAACCAGCAGGGGGAAGCCATTGCGGATGTCACTACCCACCTTGTAGATCTTATTATGTGGCAGGTTTTTCCCGAAGAACCTGTCGATTACGAAAATCCGGACGATGGGGTCGAAGTGATCACGGCCCGAAGCTGGGATACCCCGCTGACCCCCTCGCAATTCGCAAAGGCCACCCGCGAAGCAGCCTACCCCGACTACCTGGCGCCGGGTATCGAAAACGATTCCATCCTCGCCGTGGCGGCCAATGGAGAATTTGTGTTCAAAGTCCGCGGGATTCATGGCAAGGTATCGGTGCGGTGGGGTTTCGAAAATCCGGAGGGCGGCGATACGCATTATTCGATTATGCGGGGCACCCGCGCCAACCTGGTGATTCGCCAGGATGAAGCGCAGCAATATGCAGCGACTCTGTATGTGGAGTCGCTCGAAGGCGCGGATCCGCAGGAATTTGACTTGATACTCCGTGAAGCGCTGGAAAGCCTGAGTCCCCGGTATTCGGGATTATCCGCCGAGCCGTCCGAATTCGGATGGAAAATCAATATTCCGGAGGACTACAAGGAAGGGCATGAAGAACACTTCACGAGAGTCACGGAACAGTATCTGCAATACCTCGCCGATGGCGCATTGCCGGTGTGGGAGCGCACCAACTTGCTGACCAAATATTTTATTACCACGCAAGCGTATGCCTTGAGCCGATAAGCGCTGTCAACCGCATCGCGCACCACCTTTCTAAGGAGGTAAGGCGTTCTGGCAGCGCAGGTAGCAGCCCTTGCGGATCCGTTTTTCGGTTGCTCTGATTCCACCACACCACATACTACCATGACTTTCCGGCCCGGAAAAACCCTCCACTTTATGAAGGCGCTGTTCCTCACCTGCATGATTGCCGTGAGCGGTACCGCCTATGGACAATCTGCTTCGGTCGATTCGTTCACTGTCTCCCGTCTTTTCTCGGAGGGCGCGGTCCTGCAACGAAACGCGGTGGTTCCGGTGTGGGGAACGGCGCCCTCCGGAACGTCCGTTACGATTACGTTCGACAGCATGGTTCAGGAGGCGGAAGCAGGGCCTGACGGAACCTGGCGGGGCACACTGGAGCCCCGGGACGCCGGCGGCCCACACACGCTGACGATATCCGCCGGAGATCGGACCCTGGACATACAGGATGTCTGGTTCGGTGACGTATGGATCGCCTCGGGGCAGTCCAACATGGAATGGACCGTCGCCAATTCCGCGGATGCGGAAAACGAGATACGCTCCGCCAACGACCCGCATATTCGGCATTTCAAGGTGCCCCGTTCGTGGGCTTACGCACCGGAGCCGACGCTGGCGGGCGGGGAATGGCACTCGACGGATTCAAGCCACGTGGGGCAATTCAGCGCCGTGGGGTACTACTTCGCGCGTTCCTTACGCACTTCGGTAGATATTCCTGTGGGCATTCTCAACATCTCCTGGGGAGGCAGTCGGATAGAGGCATGGCTGGAGCCGGATGCCTTGATGATGCCTCCCGAAGAAATTGCCCGGCGGCTCAACGAGCATAAAGAAAGCGGCGAGGAAAGGACCAACCACCAGCCCACGTTGCTGTACAACAAAATGATTCATCCGCTGCTGTCCTTTCCGATTACGGGATTCCTTTGGTATCAGGGCGAATCCAACGCGGGCAACCCGGAAGACGCCGGACGGTACGCCATGCAGTTCCAGTCCCTTATATCCAGTTGGCGCAACGCCTGGGGAAACGATGCGGCGCCCTTCCTGTTCGTTTCCCTTGCCGGGTTCCGCGCCGCTCCCCTTGAACCGGGAGACAGTAACTGGGCGCTTATGCGCGAGTCGCAGTCGGCTGCTCTGACGCTGCCCCATGTCGGTCAGGCCATCACGATCGATATCGGGGAGGCGGACGATATCCACCCGCGCAACAAACAGGACGTCGGCCTTCGTCTTTCCCTGGCCGCTCGGCATCTTGCGTATGCGGAGGACCTGGTATATTCCGGGCCGATCCATCGCGATCATGTCGTGGAAGGCGACCGCGTGATTCTGTCGTTCGATCACACGGGATCGGGTCTTGTCGCCCGCGGATCGTCGCAGCCGGGAGGATTCTCCATAGCCGGGCCCGACGGACGATTCGTATGGGCCGATGCCCGTATCGACGGCGAGACGGTGGTGGTGTCGAGTGATTCGGTCGAAACCCCCGTGGCCGTACGGTATGCGTGGGCCGATAACCCCGACCGCGCCAATCTCTACAACGAGGAAGGGCTGCCCGCGGCGCCTTTTCGCACGGATCGTTAGGGCCTGGTTGCCTTCCCTTTGCCCGGACTCCTACGAGCTGAACCACCAGTTCATCTTCAGCACGAACACGTTCTCCATGGGCGCAGTAGCCAACTGGTTGAACGACGGGCCGAATTCGAAGTAGGGATCGTCCGTGAAGTCGGATCGCTGTTGCGTCCAGACCAGATACAGCGTGGAGCCCGGCCGGTATTCCCAGCGCACCACAGCCGTTCCCCGGAGCGAGGCTATATTGAAGTCGCGATTGGGAAGCTCGATGGTTTGGGCAAGTCCGTCGGGTCCGTCCGGGTCCGCTACAAGGGTTTCCGCATCGAAGGTCGAACCTGCTTCCCCGTAGCGTACGAAGTCATAGGAGCGTGAGCGGGCCAGTTCCTTGTACTCCGAGTAGTCGCCCACAGAGATGAGGGGTTGCGCATACAACTGAAAACTCAGTTCCGGAGTAAACGTCCAGTTGAGCCGCACGGTGGACGACAGGGTTATCTGATCGAGTTTGGCGAATACGTACCGCTTTCCGAATGTCCGGGTGGCCAACGGGTCGTCGAAGGCGCCGACCCACTGGCTCTTTTCGGTTTCCCATGAAACGGAAGGGCTGAGCGCAAGGGCTACATTGGGCGCCGCCTGCCACTCGATGTCCACCTCCAGTCCCGTTTCCCTTCCTGATTTCCCACTTTCCATATCCACGCCCAGGCCGACCACAAAATTCTTGCGCCGGTCCGAATACACGGATACGTCCATTCCCATACCCGGTGGCTCCAGCGTCAACGGACCGCCGCGCGTGCGCCGCGTACTCACGGTTTCCGGGACGACGAAAAGGCGGCCGAACGCTGTGTAGTAATTCAGGAATTCGATGCGGGAGAAGACGAAGGCCCCCGTCGAGAACGCATTTCCGGAGAAGTCGACACCCCGGAACAGGGCGGCAAGTACGAAGGCATCTCTTGTAAAGCGGGTGGGGTCGGGCCAGCTGTACCCGAGGCCGATATGGCCATTGATGGCGTCCGATCCGGATTGGAAGCCGGCGTCGTTTACGTCGAAGGAAGGGGATACTGCTTCGATCGCCGTATTGAAGGATAAGCGTCCGCGTTCCTTGCTCAGCCCAAGGCGTCCGGCCCATCCGCTCAGCGATGTGGCGCTGCTGTCGATGCGGACATGATCGATGTCCGGGCGCTGGAAGTAATGCAACGAACTGCGCTGGATATCGAGCAGCCGCTGCTCGGTCCCGTTGAGATGGGACAAACCGGCCCAACCGTTAAGCACCCAGGTATTTTCCCTGTCGAGAAAGGTCCACCCGTCCACGCCGAAACCCAACGACCGCTTGTTCATCTGATCCATGAGGCGCTCGTCCGAGAAAAACCGCTGGTTGACCGTGGACATGAAGCCCAGTCCGTGGCGCCCGTCCGCGAATTCTTTCTGGGCGCGGTAGACGCCGTAGTAGGTCGCCGGCTCTGCTTCCGCTTCGGATCGCACCCCGTTCCCGCTCTGCAGCCGGGCATGCTCCCGGGCCGTGAGCGCCTGCAGCGTTCCCACGTTCCAGCTGCCGGCCAACTTGCCCACGACCTTCGTGGCGCCGAGTATCCGCGTGCCGTCCGGCACATCCGAAAACGCATGATCAGGCAACCTGCCCGCCGGCGAGCGCCCGATCCGGCGGCTGTAAAAAAATTCCGGACTGTTATTGAAACTCAGGTTAAATCTGGGCCCGCCCCTCCCGAAGCCGCCGAACACGGAAGCCCCTTCCACGAAAAACGGGCGCTTTTCCGAGAAGTATGTCTCGTAATCGCTCAGGTTGATGACCGCAGGGTCCACCTCCACCTGCCCGAAATCCGGGTTTACCGTGGCGTTCATCGTCAGGTTGGATGTCAGGGCGTACCGTACGTCCACGCCGCCGTCCAGACCGTACACGGAGCCGTCGTTGAAGGGATTGCCGTCACTGACCGTTTGATCGTAGGAGGCGCGCGACGTGACATACGGGATAATTTCCAGTTGACGGCTCGGGCTGATATCCCGAATGCCCACCAGTTCCGGGAAGCGGCTCACAAAGCCGCTTTCGTCACTGGGCGTGTAGACCAGATACGCACGCTCCTGCTTGCGCGAGATGCCGCGTATGTAGTTGATGCCCCACACATACCGATCCTGCTGGTAGAACCGCAGTTGCGAATACGGAATACGCATCTCCGCCGTCCATCCGTACGACGTTCGCTGGACGCGTCCCTGCCACACCCCGTCCCAGTCGGAATCGTCGCCGTTGTCGTTCATGAGCACCCCGTCATAGAGTGTGCCGGCGGCGTTCAGGCCGAAGTAGTATCCGCTGCGGCGGTCCAGATACGGGTCCAGCATGACGCCGAAAAAATCGGATTCCTGATCTGCATCGCGGCGGCCCAGACGGGCGACAATCGAATCCGGCGCACTGTCGAACAGGCGGGCGCCGACATAGATGGCGTCGCTGTCGAACAGGACGATGGCTTCGGTGCGTTCGCTCGCCGGCATCCCTTCATCGGGATCCAACTGGAAAAATTTATCGGCGATTACTCCCTGAGCCCATGCCGATTCGTCCAGGTGGCCGTCTATCTGTATGGCCTCCACCGTGGCCGTCGCGGTAACGGCCTGTATTCCGGCGGGGCTCTCCATGGGGACATCCTGTGCGCGGGTGTGCGTCTGGCTCCAGCCTGCGGGAGCCAGATGCGTCATCGCTGCAAACCCCAGTATGAAAAAACACAGAATACGCGCCGTCGCAAGCATAAGAGGGTGAAGATGGGTTACTCGAAAGTCTTTTTGACGGGTCAAATAGCCAGAGATGATGCTTGCTACTCGACTACGGGTCCATTTTGAACCACCGTCCTTTTTGCGCGATACGGAAATAAAAGGAGATGGTTGCAAGGATTCGGGCGAATCCTGCCTATGGGATGGCTGTTACGGGTGCAGTCAGGAGGTGCGTGCGTTCTCCGTCTTCCAGAAACAGGCGCGAGAAATACATACCCGTAGGCAGGTCGGGGCGTACGGACCACATGTGCTCTCCCGTCCCGAACGCTTCCGGGGCATGCACATATACGGTGCGCCCCAGCATGTCCACCATCTCAAGCCGGGCCCGTACGGGTCGGTCGGTCCGGAACGCCAGGTTGACCTCTCCGGAAAACGGGTTGGGCCAGGCTCCGTCCAGTTGCATTCCCTTCGGGATTTCGTCTGCCTGCTCGGCGGCGGTGGCCTCCTTCAGCGTGAAGCGCATCCGGTTCAGGTTGAACCCCCCATTGCGCACGACCAGTTTCAGGACATGCTCGCCGGGGGGCAGTGTCACATCGCGCAGCCATACCGAGGTCCATGCCTGCCATCCGCCTGTGACGGGCACAGGTACATTGCTCCCGATTCGTTCGTTGTTCAGCGCGAGGTAGAGGATGCCGCCATTACCGGCCGCATCGGCGGCGACGCGGAATTCGACGTCATAGATTCCTGCCTGATCGATCTGCACCGTCCAGGTCAACCATTCGGTCGTTTCCATCCATCCCACATTATATTCGAATCCTTCCGGGTCTTCCGATCTCTCGATGTCCACCCCGTCATTGCGGTATTCATACCCGTTGTTGCCGGCTCCGCTTTGCCCATCGACTCGCATGAGATCGGTGTCGTGGTAGGTGGCGCCTGCGTGTCCGATGTCGTACTCCGCGGCATTGATGATGCCGGGTATTGGATGTTCCTTGAAGGGTTTGCGCAGCGTGGCGTAATCCGGATCCAACAGCGCCGCAAGGACACCGGGCCGTGTGATGCAGGAGTCGAGGTCCAATCCCTCGGCCATGGCGAACAGCGCCTCGCTGGCCGCCCGTTCAGAAGGGCGGGGTTTGGGGGCGTGCGGAGGAGCATTCAAGTAATCGACCACCTCTTTATATCCTGGCGCAAACGGTGCGGAAAGCGGGCTGGTGATCGTCGCTATTTTCTTGTGCGTCCACCAGTTCCATCCGATCCCGTATCTTTCCGCAAGCCGGGTCACCTCATAAAACCACGGATTCGAGTTTTCCCCCGATTCTCCCAGCCAGAGCGGGACGTTGTTTCTTGCCCTCAGATCCAGAAGATAGTTGATGGTGCCGACGTCCGTGGCGTTCCAGTACTTGTGGAAGGCGTAGACCATATTGTCGTCGAACGGAGGCTCCAGTTTGTAGAAGTGAGTGGCGAAATAATTTCCCTCTATGAAGAGGATATGATTGGTATCGATCTGGCGAATGGCTTCGGCGAGCCGCACGTACAATGCACGGAGGGCGTCGGCCTGAACCTCGTCGTCACCGATTGAGTTGGGTGTTACAGGTTCATTGATCAGATCGTATCCGATGATAAGCGGATCGTCGACGTAGCGCCGGGCAATCTCGGTCCATATGGTCACCAGTTGGTCCTGGTACGGGACGGGCTCTGTCCATAAACGGGCCTCGCCGTCGCTGTCGCTGATGTTGTGCTCGCTCTGTGCGCCCGGCGCGGCGTGCATGTCCAGAATGACGTCGAGTTCGTACTTGCGGCACCAGTCGAGGAAGGTGTCGATCAGCTCAAACCCGCTCTCGATAAACGTTTCCGTATCGGGGTCGAAGAGCAGGTTGTAATGCATGGGCAGGCGGATATGATCGAATCCCCACTCGGCAATGGCCGCAATATCTTTTTCCGCGACGTATTTGGCCCGGTATAGCTCGAAGAAGCGATCTGCCCCCTGCTCGCCAATCAGGTCCACTATCTGTGCCCGGATGGTGCGCGGAGATCCCCCGTCAATGGCAGTCATATGCACCATGTATCCCTCCGGCACGAGCCAGCCGCCCAGCCCAAGGCCGCGTATGATTGCCGGATTGCCGTCCCGATCGAGAATCTTTGTGCCTTCAGTCCGGAAAAAGCCCTGCCCCTGTGCCGGAAGGATCAGGAGAAACGCCGAAACAACTCCTGCGACATACCGGATGCCGCCTTTCGCTATCGCGCGTACCCTGTTCTTAAGGTGATTTTTCATCGCAGCTTCCTGCGTTACGGTACAGGGGCGTTACGCGCACGCCTTGATGTGCATTGGATGCATCCATGGAAAACACCTTGCATGGTATGAAAATTTCATGTAAGTAGTCACACCCCACGTCATAAACATCTCTCAACCCTCAACTTTCCGAGCGAGCCCCCTATGCGTATCGTGAAGAGTTACCGGACAAGCCGTTCCGGGAATCGTGTCCATCGCGCGGTTCATCGTGTCATAGCCCGGTTTGCGGGAGGCGCTGCGGCGGTCCTGTTTTTCGCGGGCATTGTTGCGCATAACGCAGAGGCGCAGGTCGAGCCGCTTGGCGACCACTATATCTTTTTCGTGGATGGGGTGAATGCTACCCTTCCTCAGGTGGATGGCGTCGTGGTTGAAGACCCGAAAGACGCCTCCAACAAGGCGATGCAGTTCAACAACCGCAATTGGGGGTACCAGGCGTTTCGTTTCGATCCGGCCGTCGACATGTCGGCCAACCGGGACGCCGGGAATGTGCTCCACTTCCGTATCCTGGTGGAGACGCAGAACGCAGCGCATTGCGAAGCGCAGAATAATCTCGCGATCATGTTCGAGGATTTTGACGACGATGCGTCCAACTATCCTTTCCGCCTGCGCTGGACCGTACCGAGGAGCATGTGCGACGGAGTGTGGCACGAGGTGACGGCGAAGCTCCCGCCCCCGACCTGGCAGCAACTTGAAGACGGCAAGACAAATGGTTCCATCTCGGGAATGGACGCGCACTGGGTATACGGCGGCACCTGGTCAAGCCGCATCAATGGGGGTCAGGGGGTAGCGCTTGATCTCCGGGGTCCGCACACCACGGAGAATCGTAATCTGTGGACGGAATTCGAATGGAACAATGTGCGCGCCATGGGCCCCTTCTGGGACTGGGGCAGTGCCTCGGACGACGGGGGAAAGGTCTACCTGGACGATGTGTATATCGGTCCCGCCAGCCTTGACCTGGCAGATGCTGCGGGACAACCTGCAGCCATGTCCGGCATAGAGGTGACAGCGGACGGTCCCTTCAATGTCGTTTCCTGGACCCACAATCCTGCTTTCGGGGGGTACAATGTGTATGCCGGCACGGAGCCGATCACGGATGCAAGTGCTCCGGGTGTAGCGTTGCTCGAGACGGTTTCCTTCGAGGCGGATGCTTTCGAGGTGCGGCACCGGGCGGAATTGCCTCATGCGTCCCTTGGCTCGACCATCTACTATGCGGTAACGAGTCTGAGCTTATTGGGAACGGAGAATCCGGACGCGTCGAACAGCGCCAAAGAAATCAATAATCCGAATGCTGCTGTTTCGCCGTCGGTGGTATCGTTGACGGAAGACGAAGCCGACGCACTGTTCGACGATGTCAGTGCAGGGAACGTATCGAAGGAAAATTTTCCTTCCGGGGCCATGCCGTTCGTTATTGACGATACGCATTCGCAGATCGCCGACGCTGCAGTGTTGCCCACAGACAACAGCGATCTCTCCGGATCCGTCTGGATGGCGTATACGGAGGCGAACGACGGCGAACTGTATATCTATGCCGAGGTTACCGACGATATGCTGCAATTCGCTCCGTCAAGCGAGTCCCCGGCCAGGGCCTGGCAGTACGATTCCATTGAATTCGGATGGGGCAACTACGATGTGCGCGACGCCGGGGGGTCGGTACTGGGCGGTTCTCCACACAGCGACCTCGCACGCGGGGAATACCCCGATTACCAGTTCCGCCTGTCCCCGCACGGGTCCGCAGCCAATGCGAATGCGAGAACGTTTGTGTATTTTGGCGAGGACAACCTCGATCCGGGGAATGCCGCGTACGCTTCCATGACGGGCGGCTACAAGATCCTGGCGCTCTTTCCTTTCTCCGCCATCAAGAAGGCAGGCGATGCGAGCCCCGCCTTCCCAGGCCCCGGCGAAGTCCGCTTCTTTCCCTTTACGATTTCGCTGAACGACCGGGATGGGAGCGCCCGCGATCACCAGATCACATGGAGCCTGAATCCCACGGTAGACAACAACTGGTGGAGGACGCCGAGCCAGTGGCAAACCGTGGCGATGGTCGGCCCGGAAGCCCCCACGTCGAGTGAAGGTCCTTCGGAATTGCCGGAAGCGTATGCCCTGGCGCAGAATTATCCGAATCCGTTCAATCCGGTCACCACTATTCGTTTCCAGTTGCCGCAAGCGGAGCAGGTGACGCTGCGCGTATTCGATGTGCTGGGCCGGGAGGTGGCTGCGCTGCTCGACAATACGTCGCTGGCCGGTGGCGAACACACGGTGCGGTTCGATGCCTCCGGGCTTACGTCAGGGGTGTATTTGTACCGCCTCGAAGCGGGCGCCTCCTTTGTACAGACCAGACGGATGATGCTGGTGAAGTAGGGAATCAGCACCGAAAGGCAAGGGGCGCTTCACGCCCGCACTGTCTCGAATCCGCAGCGTTTCCGCCGAACGTGAAATGCTGAGCGAAGCGGTTTTGGTCAGCGTATCCTATATCTATTCCTGCGCCTCCTGCAGCGCCTCGACAAATCCGTAATAGGCGGGCTTGGGGCGGAATTGCGCATCAAACAGGAGCGGCCACTCCGGCCGATCGTAAAAATCGATGAGCCAGGTGTCCGGGTCGCGCAGTCCCCACAGGGTAATGGCGAAACGCTGTTCCTCGGGAATCCGGTTGAAGGCGGCTACGACCTCCTTGACGCGCTCTTTCTGAATGTTTCCCCGCGCCGTATTCCAGGACCGCAGACTGCCGTCGGTATTGATGCGCACGTCCAGTTCCGAGAGGTGCAGCTTCAGGCCGCGTTTTACCACCTCGTCTATGGTCGCAGTAATCTCTTCGCGGGGCGGGCTGTCCCAGGCCATGTGCATTTGCAATCCCACGCCGTCTATGGGAATGCCCCGCTCCAGAAAATCATCAAGCATTCTCATCACGGCGCGCCGCTTGGGCAGGCTCCAGGTGAGCCCGTAATCGTTGTAGAAGAGCAGCAGATCCGGATCGGCTTCCCGGGCATACTGAAACAGCCGGGCGATGTAATCGTCGCCCATCCTGCGCCGGAACACGCTGTTGCGTAGTTCTCCCCGTTCGTCATCGAATGCTTCGTTGATCACGTCCCAGCTTACAACACGCCCCTTGTAGCGCGCTATGACGGTCGTGATATATTCTTTTACAGCCTCCTCGAATGCCTCGTCGCTCCCTCGGAAGTTTTCCATCCAGGATGGTGTCGTCTGATGCCACACGAGCGTGTGCCCGTGGACCTGCATGCCGTTTTCCTCGGCGAAATCCACCAGCGCATCGGCCCCGGTCCAGTTGTACGATCCCGGGCCGGTCGATATCGGGTTCATCTTCATTTCCCACTCGGCCGTGATGCTGTTGAACACCTTTTCGATCACGGTGGTGCGTTCCGGGCTGGACAGGTGCACTGCCTGGATCGCCACGCCGACAGGGTGTACGGCAAGGGTTTTAAGGGCCGGATAGTCACCGCTTGGCTCCGGCGTGACCTCGTCCATCCCGGAATCGCTGTCGCATCCGGCCGCCGAAAGGGCAAGCAGGCACAGGAGCATGCCGGAGCAGGAAAGAAAGGAGCGCATAGCCTCGGAAGGAGGTGAACGGACACGACCAGGCCTTTCTTCATATCGTTCGGTGGTTGTTTCCGTTCCGGCGCTGAGTGAGAGGGGGCATCCCGGTCCGGCGCGACAAGTTATTCCGTTCCGCCCGGCGCGGGAAAGAGCATGCCCGGCCGTCTTGCTCGGTGATTTTCGTGTATATTCCCCAAAGATTGCAATCATAATGGCCGTGATTCATGCAGCAGAAAACACTCCGGTCTACCGTCATCCCCGGCCTGCGCTACCGTGATGCGCACGCTGCTATCGAGTGGCTGTGCAGCGTACTTGGTTTTGAGCGCCGCCTTGTGGTGCCGCATGGCGAGGACAAAATTGCCCATGCCCAGCTCACGCTGGGCGGCGGCATGGTCATGCTCGGTTCCATGCGGGACGACGAACACGGGCATCATGTGGTGGCCTCCGAACCCGAAGGAAAGCTCACCCAGGCGGCCTACATTGTGGTCAGCGACAGCGACATCGAGGCGCTCTACGAGCATGTGCAGGCAAAGGGGGCGCGTATTGTCATGGAACTGGAAGAGCAGCCCTATGGCGGGAGCCTCTTCGCCGTCCGCGATCCGGAAGGACAACTCTGGAGCATCGGGTCGTACGACCCGTGGGTGGAGGAGTAGGGCGGCGACCTGACTTTTTTGCATATTTCCCTGTGCGGAGGCGATACATGTTTATCACGAGGTTTCTCAAGTCAAAGTTTATCACGAATAAGAATCTGGGCTGGTTCGCCATGGAACTGGCGATTGTTTTCCTGGGTGTCTACCTCGCCTTTCTGTTTAACAACTACCGGGAAGGGCAGCATGAGCGGTCCGTACAACTCCAGTACTACGACAGCCTGATTCTTGAATTTGAGGTGCTTTACGCCCATCTCGAACATGAAAACGGGAAGCTCCGGAAGCACCTCGCGGTAGTGGCCGAGATCGAGGAGGGCGGACAGCCTGAGTTGTTGCCGAGCGATCTGTACTATCTGTACCGGGGTAGCGTGATGGAGGCCGCCTTCTACGGTACGAATTTCGAATCGCTGAATGATTATATCATGACTAATATCATTGGGGGTGCCCCGTTGCTGGAAACCCTTGAAGATGCCATCGGCCAACTGAACCAGCTTACGGCAACCGTATTGTTACCGGCGCAGGTAGCCGCCACCGATTTTTACGATGAGCAGGGACTAAAAGCAGCGTTTTCCTGGTATCCGCGTCTGATTGACGAGATTCACACCACCAACCGCAACCTTGCGCGAGCTGTGGGAGAGCGGGCTATCCCTGGCCTGGAAGCGAGAAGGGACGAATTGGCCGCGGAGCTTCGTTGGCCGTTTTTGAGGGACTCGAGTGCATCATTCTGAGAGAAGCAAGGTGTAGCCATGACTGCCCCCACACCGGAACGCAATGAGCTGAAAGTTCTGCTGCCGATCGCCAATATCCCTGTCGAGATTCGTAATAAGGTCGAGAAGGCGGACAGGCGAGAGATCATCAGCGCGTCCTACCCGTACAGGACCAAGCTCCGCCGCGCAGAGTACGAGCTCCGGAAGGCGGAACTGCAGGTCGAGTTGCTGAAGATGCAGCGATGGGTTAAGGAGACGGGCCAGCGGGTCGTGCTGCTTTTCGAGGGGCGCGACGCGGCCGGCAAAGGCGGGACGATCAAACGGTTCATGGAGCATCTTAACCCGCGGAGCGCCCTGGTGGTGGCGTTGCCGGTTCCTTCCGAAAGGGAGCGCGGGCAGTGGTATTTCCAGCGCTATGTGGAGTGTCTTCCGACCAGCGGGGAGATCGTTTTCTTTGACCGCTCCTGGTACAATCGGGCAGTGGTCGAGCCGGTCATGGGTTTTTGCACCCCGGCCGAACACCTCCGTTTCCTGAGGGATGTCGCGAGTTTCGAAGAATTGCTGGTCAATGACGGATTCCACCTGTTCAAGTTCTGGTTCTCGGTAAGCCGTGAGGAGCAGCTCAGGCGGTTCGTGTCGCGCGCCCGGAACCCGCTCAAACAATGGAAGATCAGTGACGTGGATCTCCGGTCGCTCTCGTTGTGGGACGAGTACACGGAGGCGAAGAAAACGATGTTCGCGGCTACCGATACGAAAACGTCGCCCTGGGTGGTGATCAAGTCGGACGACAAGAAGCGGGCGCGTCTTAACTGTATGCGCTACGTGCTGGAGCATCTTCCCTACGGAGAAGACGCCTCGCGGCCTGTGAGGAAACCGGACAAGAAGCTGATCGGACCGGCGAAGAAGCTGTACGCACCGGGCGAGGTGTGGTAGGAGGAGGGGACCGGTGGAACCGCTATCCTGTACGTTTTCCCGAAAGACATGGCGAAAACCGGACGCATGTCCCACTCGACCGGACACAACCCCGGCCTGATCCGCGCCGATCCGGTCGCAATGACGCAGCACCTGGTCCGCATACCCTCCGTGAACCCGCTATTGGAAGACGGTGGCGACGGCGAGGGCGCCGTTGCGGCACTGGTGGCGGGGTGGCTCGACGACTGGGGTTACCGGCTAACCGTCGTCGAAGTGGCGCCCGGCCGCCACAACGTGGTGGCGCGGCGGGGCGCAGGTGCGGGGCCGTCACTTCTTCTCAACGGTCACATGGACACCGTGGGCGTGGCGGGAATGGCCGAACCCTTTTCGGGCGCGATCCGGGAAGGCCGAATATACGGGCGCGGCTCGGCCGACATGAAGTCGGGTGTGGCGTGCGCGCTCGCGGTCGCCGCGGAGCTTGCAGAAGCGGATATCCCGGGCGAATTGATCATCGCGCTAACGGCCGACGAGGAGCACGCCTCGGCAGGAATGGCGGCGCTTGTCGCAGACGGCGTGGGGGCCGATGCAGCGGTAGTCTGCGAACCCACCAGCCTGACGGTCATGCCGGCCCACAAGGGGTTTTTCTGGATCGATGTGCACGTGAAGGGCCGTGCGGCTCACGGTTCCAGACCCGAGCTCGGTGTCGACGCCATCGCGCACATGGGCCACCTTCTGGTTGCCTTCGAGGAGGAAGCAAACCGGCTTGCCCGCGAGACGGACCACGCGCTGCTGGGCACCGCATCCCTGCATGCAGGCACGATCAAGGGTGGGAGCGCGCCGTCGGTCTACCCGGATCGCTGTCATTTGGTCGTCGAGCGCCGCACACTGCCGGGGGAAACCGCCGACTCCGTTATGGCCGAGATGGAGGAGGTGCTGGCGAGAGCGGGTGAGCGCTGTCCCGGGCTGGAGGTCCGGGTCGACCGGGGGCTTTTCCGCGCCGCGACCGAGGTGCCGGTTTCGTCGCCACTGGTGGCCGGCCTCAGGGAGGCGTGCATGCGATCCGACCTGCCCGGCACTCTGAAGGGGATGTCGGCCTGGGTAGACGCCTGCTTCCTGAACGAGCACGGAACCCCGGCTGTGTGCTTCGGCCCCGGCTCAATCGCGCAGGCCCACGCCGCGGTGGAATGGGTCAGCGTGACCGAGGTCGAGACATGCACACGGATCCTGACCGACTTTGCACGATGGTTCCTATTGCGGTGAGCTCATTTTCATAGGGAGCGGTTATGCAACCTTCTTGCCTTCGGGTGGTCTCTCGTTGTAACGAATTGAGTGATATTGTTCACATCACTGTGATTGGTTTTTCACGAAGGTCGGAAACACTATCAGGCATACAAAAGCAAATCGAATGGCTTTAAATCTCATGGAACGCAGACCCCACAGCGACGAGTACGGTGATTTTTATCGGCCGTATATAGCAGCGGTCCCGGATGGCCCGATCATGGCCACCCTTGATGGGCAGCGTAATGATCTGGCCCGTGTGACGGCGAACGTGTCCCCCGACCGCGAGCGGTACCGTTATGCACCGGGCAAGTGGTCCGTGCGCGAGATGGTGGGACACCTGACCGACAGCGAGCGGATGTTTGCGATGAGGGCGATGGTCTTTGCCCGGGGCGACAAGACGCACTATCCGGGATTCGACGAGAACGAATACGCTGCCGCGTCGGGCGCGGACGAGAGAACTCTTGCGGAACTGGTCAAGGAGTGGGATGCGGCGCGGCACGCCACCGTGTTACTGTTCAAGGGGCTGCCGGATGACGCATGGGATCGTCGCGGACACGCCAGCGGTTTCGAGTTCTCGGTCCGGAGCATGGCCTGGATCACCGCCGGCCACACGCAGCATCATCTTGGGATGCTGCGGGAGCGGTATCTTTGAGCCCGGGGCGGATCACCTTCTGCCTGATCTGTCCGGAAAACCCAACCCGCTATCATGAAACTCCAGCCTGTTTCCTACTCCCCGGACGAGGCGATCGAGCGCGCGCAGCGCTTCGCGGAAGATATGGCGCGTCGCCGCACCGTTCGTCATTTCGACACCCGGCCCATCCCGGACGAGGTGCTTGACGCCGCGTTACGCGCTGCGGCCTCCGCACCGAGCGGCGCGAATCGTCAGCCATGGCGTTTCGTGGTCGTGCGCGATGCCGGAATAAAGTCCAAAATCCGCACGGCGGCGGAAGCCGAAGAGCATGAATTCTACACCCGGCGGGCTACCCCCGAATGGCTGGAAGCGCTGGTTCCGTTCGAAACGAACGAACACAAACCGTTTCTCGAAGAAGCCCCGGTGCTCATCGCCATTTTTCTCGAACGCTATGGACTGGACGAGGACGGCAAACGCATCAAGAATTACTACGCGTTGGAATCGGTGGGCATTGCCACCGGCTTTTTGATCGCGGCGCTGCACCATGCGGGTGTTGCTACCCTTACGCACACGCCCAGCCCCATGGGTTTTCTGAACGAGATTCTGGACAGGCCGCGCAACGAAACCCCGTTTTTGCTGCTCGTAGCGGGCTATCCGATCGAGGATGCCGAAGTACCGGATATCGAAAAACTGCCGTTCGACACGGTGGTCCGTTATGTGGGGTGACTGCCGCGCAGGCATTGTGTTCTTATTATTAGAGAGCAAGTTTCCGCACCCGGATCGTTTCCTCTGAAACCCGGGATCGAATCCCTGCCGACCTTTCCTTTTGCCCCGATGCCGCTGGCGCCCCGTTCGATTCTTGCCTGTATCCTTCCGGCTTTCCTGCTGGCCGCTTGCAGCAAGTCTAAGGAAGAACTTCCGACCGAGCCGGAAATACAGCAAACGGTGTATACCATAGGCGGCGATCGCCCCGCCACGCTGAAGCTGCCTATGGGATACGATTCCATGGGTTCGCTTCCCGTCGTGATCAGCCTGCACGGCTACTCGGGCAATCCCGCGGGCCATGATGCGTACTGGGGCCTTTCCGAGCGGGTCGATGTCGACAACTTTGCACTGATCCTGCCTGCCGGCACGCGTGATCTCAGCGGTGTACGCTTCTGGAACGCCACGGACTTCTGCTGCGATTTCTTCGAGTCGGGGGTGGATGACGTGGCCTATCTATCCGATCTGATCGAAGAGACGGGTGAGTACATCCAAGTGGACCGCATCTTTTCGGTTGGACATTCCAACGGCGGATTTATGTCCTACCGCCTTGCCTGCGAAGGTCTTCCGGGTCTGACCGCGATCGCCCCGCTTGCGGGCACCTCGTTTTTGGATCCGACCCGTTGCGAGTCGGCGCCGCCGGTTTCCGTACTGCACATCCACGGCACCGACGACGACATCATTCTCTATGCAGGAACTACCGACGGCACCGGGTACGCCGGCGCGGAGGATGTGGTGGAGCGCTGGGCCGAACGCGCGGGATGCGATCTGTCCAGTGCCGAAGAACTTCCCCCCATCGATATCGACAATGCCCACGACGGCGCGGAAACCGGCCGCATCCGCTATCGCGAGGGCTGCCAGGACGGTATTACGGTCGAACTCTGGAAGATCAACGAGGGCTCGCACGGTCCCTGGCTTACCTCGGATTATGCGGAGCGCCTGATCGACTGGCTGCTGAACGAATCCCGGACGAAGGTGTCGTAAGGGGGTGTATCTATTTGTCTTACCTTATAGTCCGTCACATACAGTACCCCGTTAACCTGCGAATTCCGTAACATGCGGGGAATATACCGGCCTTACCTGCCAGAGGCCGGGATGCCCGTTCATGTCGTTCTGGTCATGTCCCGCTCCTTCCAGCCTCATCTTTTCATTATTCTCGGCGCCAGCGGCGATCTGACGTCGCGCAAGCTGGTGCCCGCCCTGTTCCATCTCATGGAGCGGCATGACGAACTGCGTTGTTGCCACATTCTCGGCGTGGCCCGGTCCGATTTGTCCGACGCAGCCTTCCGGGACAGTGTCCGCGAAGCACTGCACGAGCGGTATCCGGAGGGCTCCGATCTTGCTGCCTGGTGCGATGATCATGTGTTCTATCAGTCGTTGGGGGGCAGCGGAAATGGCTACGATGGGCTTGCCCGTCGGATCGCCTCTATCGAAAAGGAATGCGATCTGCCCGGCAACCGGGTTTTCTACCTTGCTCTTCCCCCAAAGACATTCCCCGGAACCATCGAAGCCCTCGGACAGGCCAATCTCCACAAGACAGCGGGCTGGGCGCGGCTCGTCATTGAAAAGCCGTTCGGGCATGATCTGACGTCGGCCCATGCGTTGAACGACCTCGTACACCGGTATTTCTCCGAATCTCAGATATTTCGCATCGACCACTATCTCGGAAAGGAAACCGTACAGAACCTGCTGGTCTTCCGGTTCGGCAATGCGCTTTTCGAGAGCGTATGGCACCGGGGGCAGATCGAACGGGTCGATATCCAGGTGCATGAATCTCTGGGCGTGGAAACGCGCGCAGGGTATTACGACCAGTCGGGGGCGTTGCGGGACATGGTGCAGAACCATATTACGCAGTTGCTCTCGCTGGTTGCAATGGAGGCGCCCGCCCGGTTCGATGCCGACTCCATCCGGCAGGAAAAAATCAAGGTGCTGGAATCCATTGTTCCGCTCCGCCCCGAGGATGTGCTGCTGGGCCAGTATGCCGCCGGCGAAGTGAATGGCAAGCCTGTAAGGGCATACCACGAGGAAAAAGGGGTGCCGGAAGGGTCTACCACCGAAACGTTCGTCCGCCTGCGCGTGGAGATCGCCAACTGGCGCTGGCGAGGCGTGCCGTTCATCCTCGAAACCGGCAAGCGCATGCCCGAAAAGCGCACCCGCATAGCGATCCGGTTTCAGCCGGCCCCGGTCTCGCTTTTCCGGCCCTACGAGGATACCTGCAACGTCCGCCCCAACATCCTCGAAATCACCTTGCAACCGGATGAAGGCTTCAACCTGCACTTTGACGTGAAACAGCCTCGCATGCCGCTCCGGCTGACCCCCAGAAGGCTCCACTTCCGCTACGACGAGGTGTTCGGCGATCTCCCGGAAGCCTACGAAACGCTGCTCGGCGATGTGATCCAGGGGGACCAGACCCTGTTTGTGCATGCCGACGAAGTGATCAACTCATGGCGGCTCTACACGCCGGTTCTTGAAGCCGGCTTGCCGGTGCATCCGTACGCGCCCGGATCGTCGGGCCCGAATTCCGCTTCGTAAGGCGCGGCCTTCCATGAAACGACGGCTGGAAACGTACGAACACCTCGATGCGCTGAGTCATGCGGCCTTGCGCATGATTCGCGCGAAGGCGCGTGCGGGCGCGCCGTGCAGTATCTGCCTTTCCGGCGGATCGACGCCGGAGCGTCTTTTTTCGTTGCTCGGCGGTGCGGAAGGGCGTTCGCTGCCATGGCCCGACATCCGATTGTTCTGGGCCGATGAGCGATTTGTACCGGAAGATCATCCCGGCAATAATTTCCGGGCGGCCCGGCGCCTGTTGGTTGACCGCGTACCGATTTCGGAGGCAAACGTGCATCCGGTAAACACTTCACTGGATACGCCCGAAGCCGCTGCGGACGACTACGAAGCCATCCTTCGCGAATGCTTCGACCCTGTCCAGGGCAAGACGTTCGATGTGGCGCTGCTCGGCATCGGAGAGGATGGACACACGGCTTCGCTGTTTCCGGGATATACACCGGCACAGGACCGCTGGGCCGTGGCGGTAGAGGGGCCTGCCTACAGGCCGCCGAGGGAACGGATCACGCTCACTCCCGCCGTGCTCAATCAGGCGGAAACGGTGGTGTTTATGGTTGCAGGGGCAGCCAAGCGGGAAACGCTTCGGCGCATTCTTGACAACGATCCGGCTCTGCCCGCCTCGCATATCTGCGGGCTTCAGGAGACGGTGATTCTTGCGGATGCCACGGCGGCTCCACATTCGCCGGCGTGATCCGATCCTTATTATATATCGGGCCGGCTATTTATCAGGCACGTCCCGCTGGAGCGCCTCGATCCATACCTCGGCTTCCGAATCGCTCGGCGCCCGCCAGTCGCCGCGCGGAGAAAGTGAACCGCCGGACCCCACCTTCGGCCCGTTGGGCATGGCCGAACGCTTGAACTGGCTGATTTTGAAGAAGCGGTACAGGAATACGCCCAGCCAGTGCTTGATCTCAGTAAGGGTGTACGTGCGTGCCGCCAATCCCTCCGCTTCCGCATCCTCATGATGTTCCGGGGCGCTGCCCCAGGCATGATGGCTCAGGAACGCGACCTTTGCAGGCCGGAAACCGTACCGCGTGACGTAATACAAATTGAAATCCTGCAAATCGAACGGCCCCACAACCTCCTCCGTGCGCTGGTGCGGCTCGTCGGCATTCCCGTTCTCTTGCGGAACGAGTTCCGGGGAAATTTCTGTATCCAGCACGGATTGCAGCACACCGGCGACGGGTTCATCAAATGCGCCGGATCCTATCGTCCAGCGGATGAGATGCTGGACCAGAGTCTTGGGAACGGACGCATTGACGTTGTAATGCGACATGTGGTCGCCGACGCCGTATGTGGTCCATCCCAGCGCCAGTTCGCTCAGGTCGCCGGTGCCCAGCACAAGGCCATTGTGCAGGTTGGCCAGCCGGAAAAGATGAGATGTGCGGGCTCCTGCCTGCACGTTTTCGAACGTTACGTCGTACACCGGCTCATCGTTGGCAAACGGATGGCCGATGTCGCGAAACGTCTGCATGGCGGCGGGCCGGATGTCGATCTCTCCCGCAGTAACTCCCAGTGCGTGCATGAGCGACCGCGCATTCGCCAGCGTCCGGTCGCTCGTGGCGAACCCGGGCATCGTATAGGCCAGAATGTGCTCTCTGGGGCGTCCCAGATTGTCCATGGCCCGGGCCGCCACAAGCAGCGCCTGCGTCGAATCGAGTCCTCCCGATACCCCGATGACAATGCGTTCGATGCCGGTGCTCTGCAACCGCTGCATCAGGCCATGCACCTGAATGTTACAGGCTTCCTGACAGCGCTCGTCCAGCGTGGCCGGATCGCTTGGTACGTACGGAAACCGTTCTACCACGCGCCGCAGCGGGATATCTCCTTTCGGAATCCTGAAATCGAAGGGGATGCGCCGGATTGCCCGCACCCGATCCCGGTGATCGCCTGCCGCGTCGTGAAAACTGGTCAGGCGCATCCGGTTTTGCGCCAGCAATTCGAGATCCACATCCGCCAGCATCATCTGCCCTTCCGGCGAAAACCGCTCCGTTTCCGCGAGCAGCCGCCCGTTTTCCCAGATCATGCCGTGCCCGTCCCAGGCCAGATCCGTCGTGGATTCGCCCGGCCCCGCTCCCGCGTAGAGGTACGTGGCAACGCACTTGCCCGATTGCATTGCGCACAGCCCGCGCCGGTATTCCGCCTTGCCGATAGTGCTGTTGCTTGCGGAGAGGTTCACCAGCACGCAAGCTCCGCCCAGCGCCGCATACGTACTCGGAGGAATAGGCACCCACAGGTCCTCGCACAATTCCACATGGAGCGTAAAATGCTCCAGGCAGGGCGTCTCGAAAATCAGGTCGCTTCCGAACGGAACGGCGGCGTTCCGGAATGGGACCTCGCTCCGCAGCGCGGAAGCGGCGCGCGTAAACTGCCGCTTTTCGTAGAACTCGGCGTAGTTCGGCAGGTAACTCTTCGGGACGATACCCAGCACCTCTCCCCGGTAGATCACTACTGCACAGTTGAATAGCGCGGCGTCGAAGCGCAGGGGCGCGCCGACCACGAGCACCGGGGTCAGGTCGCGCGAAGCATCCGCCACGCGGGATACGGCTTCCCCCGCGCTGTCGAGAAGGGCATCCTGGTGGAACAGGTCATCGTTGGCGTACGCCGACAATCCGAGTTCGGGGAACACGGTTACCGCCGCCGACATCGCGGAAGCCTGCTGGGCAAGCCGGATCGTTTGCTCGGCATTATAGCCCGGATCGGCCACGCGCAAACGCGGCACGCACACAGCGGTCCGGATGAAGCCGTGCGAATAAATCGAGTGAAAGGGATGTCCCATGAACCTGCGTTATCGAGGTCTACTCGACTATAAAGATACGCGATACGCGCCTGCCGTGGAGCAGCCGGCCTGCAAACCCCGCTCAGAGCGCGTTTCCCGGCGTTCGTCAGGCTGCTCTGCGCACCGTAGCGTCCCACAGCCCGGCCATGTACGCAGCTCCCAGCGCGCGATCATACAAACCGTACCCTGCCAATCCTTCCTCTCCCCAGATCATGCGCCCGTGATCCGGTCGGGCCGGGCCGTCGAATCCGATTTCCAGCAGGGCCTCCATCACGGCCGCCATATCGACATCGCCATCGGGATGTACGCTTTCCTGGAAAGACCGATCTCCGAGATGAGTGACGTTGCGTGCATGCACAAAATGAATGCGCCCCGCCAGCGAACGAATCGTTTCCGGCAGCCGGGCGGCTTCGGCAGGATTTGCGCCCAGCGAACCGGTGCACAACGTCACGCCGTTCGCTTCGCTGTCTACCAGTTGCGTAACCCGTTTCAGTGCGTCGCCGCTCGTGATAATCCGCGGAAATCCCGCCACGGACCAGGGCGGATCGTCGGGGTGAATGGCAAGGCGCACACCGGCCCGCTCGGCTACAGGCACGATGCGCTCCAGGAAGTACGCCAGATTATCCCAAAGCTCCTCTTCCGAGCATTCGGCGTACGCGGCGCGCAACGCGGTGACTTCTTCGCCCGTATAGGCGGCATGCCACCCCGGGAGATCCTGCGTTCCCGCGGAAAAATCGATGGCTTCCATGTCCTTCTGATCGAACCGGAGCGCGGTCGATCCATCCGGTTGCGGCATCGCCAGATCCGTGCGCAGCCAGTCGAAAACCGGCATGAAATTGTAGCAGATGACCGGCACGCCTTCCGCAGCTACCGCTTCCACGCTTTGCCCGTACCGGGCGATCAATTCATCCCGATCCGGCCGGCCCAGTTTGATGTTTTCGTGTATGTTGATCGACTCTACCACCGAGAAACGCAGCCCCGCCGCCTCGATGGTCTCGCGCAGCGCCCGCACGTTTTCCCGCGGCCATGCCTCGCCCGGCGCGCAATCCTGCAGTGAGCTTACAATACCCGTCATGCGGGGAATTTGCCGGATGTACGCCGGGGATACCGGATCGCCCGGGCCATACCATCTGAACGTCAGTTGCATAGCGTATATGAAGAATGTTCGGGCTGCGCAGACCCTGCACGGATCAGAGCATCATTACCTGATCCACTTTTGCGGCCGCCTGATACAGGGCGACGATCTCATCGCTGGAATGCATTTCCATTTTCGCCGTCACGCTGAGATACCGTCCTTTGGACGAAGCCCGTACCGTAACCGGGTGCCGCCCGAAGATGTTCTTGAGCGCGTCCAGACTGTGGGCAGGCACAATGAACTTGAACAGATACTCGTCGGGAAAATCAATCTGGTCATCCAGAAGTTCCTGGAAATGACGCCACCAGGCATCTTCTTCCGCCGGTACGTTTTTCATGGCTTGTTCGCTTCCGGGCTGTCTGAAATTATTCGGAAAATTTGTCGTTCGGGCCTGACAGGCCGGGCGTCGCGATGTTGCCCTCCGAAACGTTTCGACGATGCCCATCACCGGTTCGCGATCTTTGCTATCTGGTACGAGATGCCGTATGCGGCCGTTCCTGACGCTCGCTCTGTACACATCTCCAATCAAACGTCCGGCGAACATGAAGACACGACCCGTTCCCCTTCGCATTCTGCCAAACTGTCATACTGTGGGCTTCCGGTACGCTTTTCGTAGGGACTGACTTCACCACGATGCGCGGGTGGTCCATACTCAAGGAGTACCCATTCCGGCTACAGGGTACAGTGCGCATCGAAACATGCATTTGTCGGTGAAAACCAGATATTCGAATGAATCCCCAACAGGAAAGCAATGGGCATCAGGCCCTCGAGCGCTTTGCCCGCGATCTCATCGAGCTGGCAAGGAAGGGCGGTATCGACCCCGTGATCGGGCGTGACGAGGAAATTCGGCGCGTCCTGCAGATTCTTTCCCGCCGGACCAAGAACAATCCTGTGCTGGTCGGGGAACCCGGGGTCGGGAAAACGGCGATTGCGGAAGGACTGGCCATTCGCATCGTACAGGGCGATGTGCCGGAAGGGCTCAAGGACAAGCGGTTGGTTGCGCTCGATATGGGCACGCTGATCGCGGGGGCCAAGTACCGCGGCGAATTCGAGGACCGGCTGAAAGCCGTCGTCAAGGAAGTCACCGAATCGGATGGACAGGTCATTCTGTTCGTCGACGAAATTCATACGCTGGTGGGCGCAGGGGCTGCGGAAGGCGCCATGGATGCCGCGAACATTCTGAAGCCCGCGCTCGCCCGCGGCGAGTTGCGCGCCATTGGGGCAACTACTCTGGACGAGTACCGCAAACACTTCGAAAAGGACAAGGCGCTGGAACGCCGCTTCCAGATGGTGCTGGTTGCGGAGCCGACCGTAGCCGATACCATTTCCATCCTGCGCGGCATCAAGGATCGCTACGAGGTGCATCACGGCGTCAGGATCCAGGATGCCGCCATCGTAGCGGCGGCCGAACTTAGCCACCGGTACATCTCCGATCGTTTTCTGCCCGACAAGGCTATTGATCTGATTGACGAATCGGCGGCCCGGCTTCGGATAGAGATCGATTCCATGCCGGAGGACCTGGATCAGATGGAACGGCAGATCCGACAACTGGAAATCGAACGGGAAGCCGTCAAGCGGGACGGCGCGCAAGGCAAACCCGAGCGAATTGACGAACAGATCGCCAGGCTCGAGAAAGACCGCAACGAACTCCGGGCGCGCTGGGAACAGGAAAAGAACGTTATCCGGACGATTCGGGATACCCGGGAGGATATGGATCGGCTTCGTATCCAGGCGGAAAACCTCGAGCGCAGCGGCGAGTACGGCCGCGTGGCGGAAATTCGTTACGGACAGATTCCGCAGGCCGAACAGAAAATCCGGGAAGCACAGGCTGAACTCGACGAAATCCAGGAGCGGGGCGCGCTGCTGAAAGAGGAAATCGATCCGGAAGACATCGCAGAGATCGTGTCGCGGTGGACCGGGATTCCGGTGGCGAAAATGCTCGCCGGCGAACGGGATAAACTGTTGCGGCTCGAGGAAATGCTGGAAGGCCGCGTGGTCGGACAGCCCGAAGCGCTTCGGGTCGTTTCGGACGCGGTGCGCCGGGGACGAACCGGATTACAGGAGGCGTCGCGTCCGATCGGGAGTTTTATTTTCCTGGGTTCCACCGGTACGGGCAAGACCGAACTTGCGAAAGCCCTCGCCGAGTTCCTGTTCAACGACGAGCACGCCATGGTCCGCATCGACATGAGCGAATACCAGGAACGACACACGGTCAGCCGTCTGGTGGGCGCCCCTCCGGGGTACGTCGGGTATGAAGAGGGGGGACAGCTTACCGAAGCGGTGCGCCGCCGGCCGTATTCCGTGATCCTGCTCGATGAAATCGAGAAGGCGCATCCCGAAGTGTTCAATGTATTGCTGCAGGTGCTCGATGACGGGCGTCTGACCGATAACAAGGGCCGCGTAGCCGATTTCCGTAATGCGATCGTCATCATGACGAGCAATATGGGTTCCGAGATCATACAGGAACGCATTGCAACTACCGAGATGTTCGATGATACGGTGCTTGCGACCATGAAGGAGGACATGAGAAACCTGCTCAGGCAACGGCTCAGACCGGAATTCCTTAACCGGATCGACGAAATCGTTCTGTTCCGTCCTCTTGGTCCAGAACAGATACGCCGCATCGTGGATATACAGTATGCCCGGATCGAGGCGCTCGCCCGGCAGAACCAGAACCTTTCACTCACGCTGTCCGACGCTGCGCGGGATCGGCTGGCCGAGCAGGGCTACGATCCGACGTTCGGCGCGCGTCCGCTGAAGCGCGTACTGCAACAGGAAATTTCGAATAAACTCGCGGAAGAAATTCTGGCCGGGCGCGTTGCAGACGGAGATCACATACGCATTGACGCGGCCCCGGACACGGCGGGATTGATCTTCGAAACCGTCGGCCATGCTACGGCTGAAGAAGTTTTTTAGATTGTCAGCTGCTCTGCGGCCGAACAGGGTTCTTTAAATTGCCGGTTGCGTTGCGACCAAACAGGGTTGGCATAGCCTCATACTGCCATGCATGAAACTATTCCCCGGAGATCCCTTCCGGGTTTTACCATCCGGTCCGCCAGTCAGGACGATGTGCCGCTCATCCATGCCTTCATCCTGGGGCTGGCCAGATTCGAGCGGCTTGAGCACGAATGCCTGGCCACGGAAGAAGCGCTCCAGGACACCTTGTTCGGACTCCGTCCGTATGCCGAAGTGCTTATCGGTGAATTCGAGGGTACCCCAGTAGGCTTTGCGCTTTTCTTTCACAATTATTCCACCTTTCTGGCGAAGCCCGGCATTTATCTGGAAGATATCTACGTGGATCCTACTTGGCGCGGACGCGGCTTTGGCACGGCGTTTCTCACGCAGGTGGCCGATCTGGCGGTCGCCCGGGGATGCGGACGCCTTGAATGGTCCGTCCTGGACTGGAACGAAAACGCCATCCGGTTTTATGAGCGGCACGGCGCCGTATTGATGAGCGAATGGACGACCATGCGTGTGACGGGGGAAGCGCTCACTGCCCTGTCCGGCGGCACGGATGCCTGACACATGCAGGGCGTTACGGATGCCTGACGTGTGCTATCGCCTGTGTACGAATGCACGATATCCGCTTTTCTTTTGCTGCATAAAAAATTCGTATATATTACCTTCCTGATTAGAATGCCCCTGCCCACAGATTCCGAAAAGCAATGATCAGCAGAAATCGACGCGACTTTTTGAAGACCGGCGCGCTCCTCGCCGGAGGGCTTGCTCTGCCCAGCATTGTTCCGGCGTCCGCCCTCGGACGTGCCGGCCGGCCGGCTCCCAGTGATCGCATTACGCTCGGATTCATCGGTACGGGCAATATGGGGACCGGGCATTTGAGACAATTCCTTGAGAATGACCAGGTGCAGATTGCGGGCGTCTGCGACGTGAACCGGGCGAGCTACGGGTACTGGAACGGCGGCTACGCGGGCAGGGAACCCGCACAGCAGTTGGTGAATTTTTCCCACAGCAAGCAGATACGCTCCGGGAAATACTCCCCCTGTGAAGGGTATGAAGATTTTCGCGAATTGCTGGCCCGTGACGATATCGATGCGGTGGTGATTTCCACGCCGGATCACTGGCACGCCATTCCGGTTATCGCCGCCGCCCGCGCCGGCAAGCACATTTACGGGGAGAAACCGCTCTCGCTTACCGTCAAGGAAGGGCGGGCCATGAGCGATGCCGTCAAGGAAGCAGGGGTGGTGTTCCAGACCGGTAGCCAGCAGCGCTCCAGCGAGCGTTTTCGTCATGCCTGCGAGCTCGTGCTGAACGGGCGGATCGGCACATTGCGCACGGTACGATGCGGCCTCCCGCCGGGGCAGCCGGACTTCGGCCAAACCGGTGATCGGAAAGAGCCCGAGCCGGTGCCCGAAGGCTTCAATTATGACTTGTGGCTTGGCCCCGCTCCGGAAGCGGAATACAGCCCTGCCCGATGCCATGTGAATTTCCGCTGGATCTTTGATTACTCCGGCGGGCAGGTGACGGACTGGGGCGGGCATCATCCCGACATCGCGCAATGGGGCATGGGAACGGCCCGGACCGGCCCGATAGCCATCCGCAATGCCAGGGGGACCTTCCCGGAGAATGATTTGTGGAATACCGCCACCGACTTTTACTTCGAGGCCGAATACGCCAATGGGGTGACCATGGTCGTCACCAGCGACGAGCAGAGAGGCGTTCGTTTCGAAGGAGACGACGGCTGGATATTCGTGTCTCGCGGGGGCCACGAGGTGTCCGATCCGGCCATCTGGAGCACCATACTGAGCGATCAGGATACCCGCCTTTACCATAGCGACAATCATCGCCAGGACTTCATCGACAGCGTGATCACCGGCACCGAACCGGTGGCGCCGATCGAGGAGGCGCACCGCTCGATTACCGTGGCCCACCTCGGCAATATCTCCATGCTGTTGGGCCGTGATCTGAGATGGGATCCGGACCGGGAAGTGGTGCTCGACGACGCCTCGGCCAACGAGATGCTCGGGCGACCCATGCGCGAGCCCTGGACACTCTGATGCGCTAAAAAGAAAGGAGGGCCAGGCATGTCGGGGCTCCAGTCCGTATGCAAGGCCCTCCTCCGTGGCACACACCATCGGCGGAGGTAGGACCGAAGGGTGTGTTTTCGTGCACAGCCGCCCATGTTTCGCCGGCGGGTTACGTGCACAGCTTCATTTCAAGCAAATTCCCTGCCACATACATTTCCTACGGCAGGATGGTTGTGCAGGTTACGTTGCGTCCACCCTTTCTTCAGCGATACCCGTTGTGTCCGGCCGCATATCGTTCCGGAGATAACGGCCCGGATCGTGCATGGTGTACACTGTGAGATATACATTGTGCAATAACGGATTATACGATGATTTATTCCGGACATTTTCTTTTTTTCAGGTGGAGCGGCTTATTTTTGCACAATCGTGCGTAAAAGGCCTATAGCACTTGCAAAACGGTTTTAGAACCGTTTTATTGTTCGATGGATGTGCTCGTGACATGACGCGGACTGTATGGGCGTCCCTGTCCGGGTTCTTTTTTCCTGATCCGTCTTTGCAGATTGCGCTGCTGATATGTATCTGAGCAAACTCGAATTGCATGGCTTCAAAAGCTTTGCGGATCGTACCGTGTTGCATTTCGATGCGGGGATTACGGCCATCGTAGGTCCTAACGGATGTGGCAAGTCGAATATTGTGGACGCCGTGCGTTGGGTGATTGGCGAGCAGCGAACCCGCATTCTCCGTTCCGACAAGATGGAGAATGTAATTTTCAACGGGGCGTCGAAGCGCAAGCCGCTGGGCATGTCCGAAGTGCTTCTGACGATCGAAAACAACCGGGATATCCTTCCTGCCCGGTACGATGAGGTGCAACTGGGGCGCCGCCTCTACCGATCCGGCGATTCCGAGTATGCCATGAACGGCGTAACGTGTCGTCTTCGGGACATTATGGATCTTTTCATGGACACCGGTATGGGCGCCGGTGCGTATTCGGTCATCGAGCTGAAGATGATCGATGAGATTCTGTCCGAAAACACCGATGACCGCCGGCGTTTGTTCGAGGAAGCCGCTGGCATCACGAAATACAAGGTGCGGCGGCGGCAAACGCTCGGAAGACTGGACGCGACCCGGAAAGACCTCGAGCGCATTCGGGACCTTACGGACGAAATAGCCAAACAGGTTCGGAGCCTCAAGCGGCAGGCGGGGCAAGCGGAGCGCTACAAGAAGGCCCGGAACCGCCTCCGTGAGCTTGAACTGGCGCTCGCCGGCATCGAATATGCGCGCCTGGCCGAGGAACAGAGCAAGCTCAGTAATGAAACGACGGGTCTGAACGAGCAAACCACGCATGCAACCAAACAGGAAACCGATCAGGCGGATGCGCTGAACGCGCTCCGTGAAAAGCTCCTTGCCTGCGAGAAGCGCCTTGATGCGGAACGCGCCGACCTGTATGGATACATCGACAAGCGACGCGAGCTGGAAACGGAGCGACGTCTTGCGGAAGGGCGGTTGGAGTCCGCGCACGACGAACGGCAACGCATGCAGGAAGAGCAGGAAACCGCTGCAATGCGCCGCGTGGACATGACGCAGGAAATTGCAGAGGTGGAAAAAGCGTTGAAGGAAGCCGAGCCCGCCCTGCACGAGGCGGAGAAACGGCTCACTGCTGCGGAGCGCGGGCGCGACACGCGCCGAGCCGCCAGCGAGGAAAAACAACAGGCATTGCTGCAGCTTCGTGCAGAGGAACGTGCGCACGAGGAAGAACATGCCTCGCAACGCCGCCAACTCGACAAGATAGTCGGCCAGCGGGATCTGGTGCAGAAGAATATGGCGAATGCGGAAACGGAAAGGTGCGAGGCGGAGGCCTCGCTTGCCGAGCTGCGTGCGCTTGCAGCCGATACGGAAACGTTGAGGTCGCGGGCAGCGGCTGCTGTCGACCAGACCCGGATTGCTTTTGAACAGGCGGCAAGGGAGGAGGCGCATATCCGGGAATGTCTTGACGAAGCCCTCGACCGGTTGCACCGACTCGAACGTGAGCGGGAAGCGCTTGAGGCATCGGCCAGATTGCTGGAAAGCATGCTTACGTCCTACGAGGATTGCTCGGGGGCCGTACAGTACCTGGCCACCTCGGAATGGTCGGGCGGAGACCTGAACACGGTGGCCGACCTGTTTGCATGCAAGGATGCGGATCGCGTGGCCCTTGCCGCTGCGCTGGGTCCTTTCGCCGGATGCATTGTCGTGGATTCCGACCACGAAGCCCGGGCGGCGATCGAACAATTGCGCCGCAACGGCCAGGGCCGAGCCACATTCATTGTGCTGGACCGGATACCGGATACGATGGCGTCGGAAAGTCCCCGTCCCGAGCAGGCTGCATCGCTGGAGGAATGCGTACGCATTGCTGACCGGAAAGGCGATTCCGGCAAGTACGCCCGGCTTGTTCGGTTGCTGCTGCACGATGCGTACGTCGTCGACACGCTCGATGAGGCGGAACGACTCGCTTCCCGGGCTGCCCGTGGTGTGCGAGTCTTTGCACGCACCGGCGAATGGGTGGATGCGCAAGGGGTTCTGCACGCGGGCAGCAAGGAGGAAGGCGACACGTTGGCGTCGGGACGTCTTGAGCGCCGGGAACAACTGGAAACCACGCGCCGCCGTTTGCGGGCCATTCGAAGCGATATCGAGGCCGCAGAAGGAACCATCGATAAGCACCGTACTGAAATGGCCGCCATTTCCTGCGAAGCATGCCGCGAACGCCTGGCCGAAGCCGAGCGGGATCTTGCAAAGGCGGAGCGGGAAGCTACGCAGGCCGTGTTTAATCTGGAAGCGGCCGAACACCGGCAGGAAGCACTTACGAACAAATTCGAAGAGGCGCAGGCATTTCTCGAAGAGACAGGCCGCGAGAGCAAGCGCCTCAGCGAGGATCTTGCACAAGCTGCCGGAAATCTGAACGGAGTCCAATCGCGGCTTGTCGAAGCGGAAACGGCATTCCAGGCTGCGGAAACCGAAAGCCGCGTGGCGGCAGGGGTATATAACGACGCGAGTCTTGATGCGCTCAAGGCGCGCAACCGGTACGAGAACTTGCGGCGAGACCTCGATCGCGCGCGCGGGCGTCTTCAGGAACTGCATGACCGTACGAAAGCACGCGCCCTCCGCATCGATGAACTGGATCGGAAACTGCAACAGGCCGGCAGTCGATTGGAAGAACTGGCGACCGAGTGGCCCGGCATGGAAGAACAGAAAGCCGTACTGCAGGAGGCGGTGAACCGTTCGGAAGGCGATCTGCAGGCTATCCGGAAGGATATGGGTACCCTCGAAGGTGCATTGCAGGGATTACGGGATCGCCGCGAGCAGTTGATACATCAGGAGCACCAGCGTGAACTGCGGCTTACCGAAATCCGCACCCGCACGGAGGCGCTGGTCGATCAGGTTTTTGTAGATTTTGCGGTGTCGCTGCCGGAAGCAGTGGCAGAGGCGTCTATCCTGGCGCCGGAAGGCTTTGAGGAAGAGGCTGCCCGGGAGGAAGTGAGCGCATTGCGTCTCCGCATCCAGGCCATGGGAAGCGTCAACGAACTTGCGCTTGAAACCTGGGAAGAGGAAAAGAAACGGCTCGAATTCCTGACGCAGCAACAGCAGGATCTCGAAGAAGCCGAAAAGACGCTGCTCGAAACGATCGACGAGATCAATGCGACCGCATCGGAGAGGTTTCTGAAAACGTTCGAAGGGATCCGCCACCATTTCCGGCAAACGTTTCAGGATCTGTTCGGGGAAGAGGCGGTTGCCGATCTGGTGCTGGAAGACCCGGCGCATCCGCTCGAAACGCCCATCCGCATCCGGGCCCGTCCCGGGGGTAAAACGTCGTCAACCACCTCGCTGCTTTCCGGAGGCGAGAAGGCGCTTACAGCGATCGCACTCCTGTTTGGCATTTACCTTGTCAAGCCGAGTCCCTTCTGTATCCTCGATGAGGTGGATGCTCCCCTCGACGATAAGAACGTTCAGCGTTTCATGCGCATGATCCGGCGGTTTGCAGAACACACGCAATTCGTTCTCGTTACACACAACAAGTTAACGATGGAGGCGGCGGATCGACTGTACGGCGTCACCATGCAAGAACCCGGCGTTTCCCGTATCGTTGGCGTGCAATTCGACGAAGCTGTCAGAATCGTCGAACGCGCGTCTCGGGCTGCATAGCATATCCCGACAGGCCCTAAATGTCCGGTCGTTTGCCTATTTTTGCGGAGCGATCCGTGAAGCAGCACTTCCCGAATGAACCCGGACGAACACAAGCAACCTGACCTCGACGGAAATGGGGAGGCCGCCTGGCCCCACCATGTCCTGTTGCTGATTTTCGTCATCCTTTGGGGAGGCAATTTCGTGCTCGCCGAAGTAGCCCTTCGCGAGATGTCCCCTATCGGGTTTTCCGTTTCCCGATTTCTTCTCGGGGGCGCCGCCATGATCACCATGCTGTACTTTCAGCTCTTTTTTGGAGCCGGGGGAGCGGAAAGAGGCGCCCGCCTTTTCCCCCGGGTGCATAAAAAAGATTGGCCGCGTTTGCTTGTCGTTGCCGTTCTGGGCGCCACGCTTGCTCCCTGGCTGGGTATCGAAGGACTTGGACTTACCCACGGCGCCCGGGCTTCCTTGTGGCTGGCGCTGGGCCCGGTGCTCAGTTGCGCGCTGGGATATGTGCTGGGCACGGAACGCATCGGACGCCTCGGATACGTCGGCATTGTGCTGGCTGCGCTCGGTACGTTCGCGCTGGCCTTCGACGGTTTTCGCTCTGACAAGGGATATTGGTTCGGCGATCTGCTCCTCGTGCTGGCGCTGCTCATGGCGGTCGCCGAACTGCATTTCATCAAGCCCCTGGCGGCTCGCTATGGCGCCACGGCCATGGTAACGGCCCGCACAGCCATTGGGGGCATGGTCTACCTTGTCATCGCGCTGCCTGCCCTCGTAGGCGAAACCTGGTTGCAACTCGGCGCTTGGACCTGGATAGCCATTATTTTCGGGGGCGCTGTCGGGGTCGGTATCGGTCAGTGGGCCAAGGTGCGCGCCCTGAAAAAACTGGGACCGACCCGGGTGGTGCTCTACGGAAACCTTGTCCCCCTTGCCGCACTCTGGCTTGCCTGGGCAACCATCCGGACGCAACCGTCCGCGCTGGAGATCCTGTCCGGACTGTTTATCGTCCTGGGTGCGATCTGCATTCAGGTGCTGGATGTGCGCGGCCGGAACGGGAACGGAAAGAAAGACAGAACCGGGCTCTCCGATCTTCTAAGAAACGTGGCCGTGCGGTCCGGGGACACCTGAGCCATCTTTGCCGCCTGTCCTGTCAGGAGGCGCCGGGTATTTTCACGACCAGTTCGTCCGGCAAGTCGTTTCGTTGTGCTTCCGGATTGACGAGGGGCCCGGTAAGCGGCATATGAAACCCGGTCAGGAACGGCGCCATCGTCGAAAAGAAGAATTCCTGCTGGAACTCGTAAAAATCCGCGTCGAATCCGGCGTACTCTCCGGTGTGTCCTTCTACATCGAGGTAGAACACGCGCGGCCAGTCGGGGAAATCCCCCTGCGCTTTTTTCAGGTAGTCGAAAACGGCTGCCGCCGCCTGCTCGAAGCTGTCTTCCGCACGCACGATGTGGCGGATGGCGACCGTATTGTCGAACTGCATCCAGATGCCTTCAGTGTCCGGTTTACGATAGGCAGGTATGAAAGGCGGTTCCGGCATCGGTACGGATAAGGGGTTCTTTTTTCAGGCAGGAGAAGGGAGGGGAAAGGCAAGTTCTTCTTCTCCCCCTTCGTCGGAAGTCAGGGCGTCCAGGTCAAGGCTCCGGTCATTTTCTTCCTCGAGCGTTCCGTCGAATCGTTTCAACTCCTCCCGCAGATATCCTGCGGTAGCGGTATGTGTCCGGGCGAGATCTTCCGGGGCGCCCGAAAACAGAATATGCCCGCCTTGCGTCCCGCCGACCGGCCCCATGTCCACGATCCAGTCCGCCACTTTGACCACATCCATATTGTGTTCGATGATCAGCACGGTATTGCCTTTTCGCACCAGCGCATCGAGCACCATCAGCAGATGCCGGATGTCTTCGAAATGAAGCCCCGTCGTCGGTTCGTCGAGAATGTACAGGGTACGTCCGGTGCCCGGTCTCGAAAGCTCCCGGGCCAGTTTGACCCGCTGCGCCTCGCCGCCGGATAATGTCGTGGAGGGTTGTCCGAGCCGGATATATCCCAGCCCCACCGAATCGAGCGTACGAAGTTTCCGTTCTATGCGCGGGATGTGTTCGAAGAACGCCAGCGCCTCGGACACCGTCATATCCAGCGCGTCCGCAATGTTCTTTCCCTTGTAGCGTACTTCCAGCGTCTCCGTGTTGTAGCGGCGGCCCTTGCACGTGTCACATTCCACATACACGTCGGGCAGGAAATTCATCTCCAGCTTGACGATGCCGGCTCCCTTGCATGTCTCGCACCGTCCCCCTTTCGTATTGAAGGAAAATCTGCCTTTTCCGTATCCGCGGATTTTCGATTCCGGAAGCTGGGCGAACAAATCCCGGATCGAGGTGAACAGGTTCGTATAGGTGGCGGGATTCGATCGGGGAGTTCTTCCGATCGGGCTCTGATCGATATCGATGACCTTGTCAATGTGCTCTGTCCCTTCCAGGGATTCGAAAGGCAGCGGCGTCGTTCTGGCGCCGTGAAGCCGTTGGGCCAACAGGGGATACAGCGTCTGGTTGACCAGACTGGACTTACCGGACCCTGAGACGCCCGTAACGCATACGAAGGCGCCCAGCGGAAATGCGAAGGGGTCGCCTTTGAGGTTGTGGCCGGTAGCGCCCTTGAGTGCGAGACGCTTTTCCGAGCCGTTGCGGCGGTGTTTCGGTACATGGATGCGCCGCACCCCCTGCAGGTATGCCGCCGTAAGGCTTGTATGCCCATTGATTTCGACCGGTAACGCATCGGGGGTCGTAGCCCCCATGACATGGCCGCCGTGCTCTCCGGCGCCGGGCCCGAGGTCCACCACGAAATCGGCAGACTCGATCATCTCCCTGTCGTGTTCGACGACGAGCACCGAATTGCCGAGATCGCGCAATTGCCGCAGGGAGTCGATCAGTCTGGCATGGTCGCTCGGATGCAGGCCGATGGATGGCTCATCCAGTACGTACAACACGCCGGTCAGGCGCGTACCAATCTGGGTCGCCAGACGAATGCGCTGGCTTTCCCCGCCGGACAGCGTGCGCGCCGCGCGATCCAGACTGAGATACCCCACTCCGACGGAGATCAGAAAATCGAGGCGTTCCCTGATTTCCTTGACGATCGGGCGGGCAATGATTTGCTGGCGGTCGGAGAACGATACCTCGTCGAAAAACGTGCGCAGCCCGACCAGATCCATCCGGACCAGATCGGCGATGTTGCAGGTTCCGATCCGGTACGACAGGCTTTCTTTCTTCAACCGGCCGCCCGCGCAGTCGCCGCACGCCATCTGCCGCATGAACGATTCGGCCCATTTGCGTTGGGTGTTCGACGAGGTGTTGTCGTATGTGTGCCGGATGTATCCGTAGATGCCGTCAAAGCGGTGCCGGTAGCATACTTCCCTGTCCTTGTAGGTATACACGATGTCGAATTTCTCCTCTTCCGCGCCCAGGAGCAGGGTTTGCCGCTGCGTTTCCGTCAGGTCCCCGACAGGTGTGTCGAACCCGAAATCCCGGGCGGAAGCCACCGCCCGCAACTGGTTGAATATCCAGATGTCGCGCGGTTTGCCCAGCGGGGCGAGTCCGCCTTCGGCAATGGTGCGGGACGGATCCGGAATAACCAGCTTCGGATCGATTTCCCGTCGATTGCCGAGCCCGTTGCATTCGGGGCACGCTCCATAGGGCGTGTTGAAGGAAAACATGTTCGGCGAGGCGTCCTCGTAGTAGAGCCCGTCTTCCGGACTGAAGAGGTGACGGCTCATCAGATGATCGCCTGTTCTCGGCCCGTTCATCGCCTGCACGATCAGCGTTCCGCCGCCCATGCCCAGCGCGGTCTCCGCCGACCGGGCGACCCGGGAGCGAATACCCTCCTTGATCACGATGCGGTCCACCACGACCTCGATATCGTGCGTTTTGTACCGGTCTACTCTCATGCCCGGTTCGATTTCCTGCGTTTCCCCGTCGATGCGTACGCGCTGGAAGCCCTGCTTTCTCATCTGTTCGAAGAGCTCCCGGTAGTGCCCCTTGCGGGCCCGCACGACAGGCGCCAGCAGCATCATGCGGGTTCCTTCGGGGAAGGACGCAATCTCGTCGATGATTTCGTCATCGGACTGCTTTCGCATCGGTGCGCCGGAGATGTACGAATACGGCGTACCGGCCCGTGCAAAAAGCAGACGGATGAAATCGTATATCTCCGTGACCGTACCCACCGTCGACCGGGGATTGCGGCTGACCGTTCTCTGATCGATGGCGATCACGGGAGAGAGGCCGTCGATGAAATCGACATCGGGCCGTTCCATCATGCCCAGAAATTGCCGGGCATAGGCGCTCAGGCTTTCCATGTAGCGGCGCCGTCCTTCGGCATAGATCGTGTCGAAGGCGAGGCTCGATTTGCCTGAACCGGACAGGCCGGTTATGACCACAAGTTGCTCCCTCGGAATATCGATGTCGATATTCTGAAGATTGTGGGCGCGTGCGCCGCGAATCGTGATCCGGTCGTCCATGGGAGTTTGTCGAAATACCGTCCCTGTCCAGTCCGGACGCCGCATGCGGTACCCATCGCGGCTTCCGTAGGGTATCCTTAAAAGAAAACGAATCCTAAGGACATGCGCCGGAAAAACATGCCCCGAAAATCCACGCCGCACAAAGGCGGCAGGCGCAGCAGATCATGAACCGTTCCGGCATCCGCTATCTTTGTCTATATTCCATCTCCATTGCGTTATTGCAAATGCTTTTCAACCATCAGAACGTTGCTATGAGAATACCGTTCGCCGTTGCGTTTCTTTGTTTGCCCTTGCTTGCCGTGCCGTCTGCCGTTGCGCAGGACCGGCCCAACATCGTCTGGATTTCCGCCGAAGACGTCAGTTTACGGTTCGGCGCCTACGGCGACGCCGCGGCGAACACGCCCCATCTCGACCGTCTTGCTTCCGAGGGGATCCGTTACCTGCAGGCCTTCACTACCGCCGGCGTGTGTGCGCCGAGCCGGGCGGCTATCATCACGGGCATGCACCAGAACGGTTGGGGAGGGCATCATATGCGCACGACGCACGATGCGCCGGGCATTCCCACGCCGTATCATGCCACGCCTCCTCCGTACGTGAAGGCCTTCACGGAATATCTCCGGGCCGCCGGGTACTTCACGACGAACGATGTCAAAACCGACTACCAGATCGGCAACCCCGTCACGATCTGGGACGAGCACAAGCGGGGGGCGCACTGGCGCAGCCCGCTTCGGAAGGAAGGCCAGCCGTTCTTTTCCGTGTTCAATTTCGGGATTACCCATGAGAGTCAAAGCTGGGTGACTCCGGACGAGGAAACGACCACGGATCCGAATACGCTCGAATTGCCTCCCTATTATCCGGACACGCCGGAAGTGCGGCGGCAGTTGGCCAAACAGTATGACAACATCGCCCGCCTCGATGCGCAGGCCGGCGAAATTCTGCGCCAACTGGAAGAGGATGGTCTTGCCGACAATACGGTGGTCTTTTTCTGGGGCGATCACGGCGACGGCCTGCCCCGCGCCAAGCGCTGGCTCTACGATTCCGGCATACATGTCCCGCTCATCGTGCGGATGCCCGGGCAGCAGGAGCCCGGTTCGGCCAGTGAACGGCTTGTCAGTCTGGTCGATCTGGGACCCACCGTGTTGTCTCTCGCCGGCGTGCCCATTCCCGCACACATGGATGGCATGGCTTTTCTCGGAGATGCGGAGGCCCCGCCGCGCGAATATATCTACGCCGCCCGGGACCGCATCGACATGGTCTACGACATGGTCCGGGCCGCCCGCGACAAGCAATACAAGTACATTCGCAATTTTCATCCGGAAAAGCCGTACGTACAATTCGTTCCGTACCGCAATCGCTCGTCCATCATTCAGGAGATATTCCGCCTGAATATCGCCAGCGAACTCGACGACGTGCAACAACTGTGGCTACGCGATAGCCGTCCTCCGGAGGAGCTCTACGATGTGCAGGCCGACCCGCATGAGGTCAACAATCTGGCAGACGATCCTGCGCTTCGCGATGTATTGCACCGGATGCGCAACGAACTGGATGACTGGATGCTCGACATCGACGAGAAAGGGCATCTGTCCGAAGATCAGATGGTCCGGCAGATGTGGATGGGCGAGGAGCAGCCCGTTACGGCCACGCCGCTCATCCTGAGACGAAACGATACCGACAGGGAGTTGGAGGCGGAGCAGGAGGGCCCGGTCGAGATTATCATGGAGGCCGGCACGGACGGTGCGTCCATTGCCTGGACCACCGACGAGGGCGAGGAAGTGCACTGGAAGCTCTATGCCCGTCCGATTCGCCTCGAACCGGGAACGACCACCACGATCCGGGCCAAAGCGATCCGCTACGGTTACGCCGAAAGCCCCGAAACCATGGCCACAATTACCGTGAAGCCATAGCGCACGGCACGGCCCGCAGGGCTATGCCCGTATGCGCGGCCGAGCTGTCATCCTTACGCTCAGACCGTGGGTTCCCAACCGGGTTCGTAGTCCCGCGCCCAGAGTTCCATGGCCTCGGGATTGCCGGTAATATGCCCGTTGCCCGGATCGCAGTGCAGCGTTTGGCCGACTTTCTGCGCAATGTTCGCAAGGTGACACAGCAGGACGCTCTTGTGTCCTTCGTCGATGGGGGTATGCAGCGGACGCCCCTCGCGAATGGCTTCGAGAAAGTTGGCTATGTGCCGGTCTGTCTGACCTCCGCCGCCGGTCGTGTCCATGGTGGACTCCATCTCTTTTTCCTTGACCTCCTTCACGACGGCATTTTCTTCGTCGTAGATCACGTACCCGTTCCTGTCCATCAATATCGTTCCTTCGGTGCCGTGCACCAACGTGCCCCGTCCCCGGTCGAGCACAGGAAAGCCGTTGCAGCTTCTGCCTTCCCAGGTGATCGTTTTCCCCTCCTCGAAATCGTACGACACGTCCTGCGTATCGTAAAACTCCCAGTCGTCGTCGAAGTGGTACCGCCCGCCGCTCGAATTGACGCGAACGGGAAAATCCACGCCCAGCGCCCACCGGGCCACGTCGATTTCATGTGTGCCGTTGTTGCATACCTCGCCGGTGCCCCAGTGCCAGAACCAGTGCCAGTTGTAATGCACCACATTGTCGCGGTACGGCGTACGCGGCGCCGGGCCCTGCCACAATTCGTAATCCAGCCAGCGGGGAATCGACGCAACCTTGCCGCGCCCGATGGACCCCCGCGTATTGGCGTACCAGGCGCGCGCAAAGTACGGTCGCCCTATCCCGCCATCATGGATTATTTGAATCGCCTCGATGGTTGCCGGGCCAGAGCGCTGCTGTGTCCCCATCTGCACGAGCCCGCCGTATCGCTCCTGCGCGGCGACGAGTAGTTCCCCTTCCCGCGGGTTGTGCCCGCACGGCTTCTCGACGTATACATGCTTGCCGGCCTGCAAAGCGAGGATCGTGGCGGGGGCATGCCAATGATCGGGCGCGGCAATGACGAGCACATCCACGTCCGGATCTTCCAGGGCGCGCCGGAAATCAGGCATGCCCTCCACCATTTCGTCCTGCATTCTTTCCACATCTCTCGATACTTTTCTGGTCGCGCGGGCGTCTACGTCGCAAATGTATCGGATGCTGGTATTGTGCTGCTGGGCGAAGGAGTTTGCAAGGCCGCCGCCCCGGCTGTTCACGCCCATTACGGCGACCCGGATCGCATCGCTGGGCGCGCCGGATGCAAACGCACGAATCGTTGCCGGCGCCAGGCCAAGGGCTGCGCTTCCCAGCGCCGATGTCCTGATGAAATTTCGTCTGTTCATCGAATTGTTCATGAGTGGCACCCAAAATATTTGGCAAAAAATGGGGGGCGAAGAACGCAAATTAAAACATTACGGACAGCCGTGCCGTACAGGATGGCGCGCCCGAAGTTGTAATAACGCCGGGGACGTATCTTTTTACTCCCAATCACGTATACGTTTCGGGTGTCTATATGCACATCGTCCGTTTGGGCAGTTTGGCAGCCCGCCGTTTTTCCACGTCTGACCCTGCATCGTTCCCGTGGTCAAAAAACTGAATTTCCTGCTGTACGAGCTTCTCGAAGCGCTCCGGACTGCTTTACGCGCCATCGCTTCGCACAAAATGCGGTCGGCCCTGACGATGGTCGGCATTGTGATCGGGATCACCTCGGTGACCTCGATGGTCACCGTCATCAACGGCATCGAGCAGTTTTTCGAGAACACCCTTTCCGAATTGGGAACGGATGTGGTGTATATCGAAAAATGGCCATGGACAGGCGGTCCGAACACCAAATGGTGGGAATACATGAATCGTCCGCAGATCAAGCCGGAACTTGCGGAGGTCATTTCGGAGCGCGCCCGGCTCATTACCGCCGCCGCCCCGGTCGTGTCCACGTCCAGACCGGTCACCTACGGCGGGAATTCCATCGCTCCCGTGTCGATTCAGGGGTCCACGGGCGAGTATGAGCGCGTACATGTCGTGGAACTTGCTTCGGGTCGGTTCTATTCGGAAATGGACAACCGGACGGCGCGTCGTGTGGCCGTTATTGGCGCCAATGTAGCGGAAACATTGTTTCCCGTGGAGAATCCGATCGGCAAACCCATCCGTATTGCAGGACACCAGTTTCAGGTGATCGGCGTGATGGAGAAAAAAGGCCAGGGCGCCGAAGGGCCGCAATCCGTAGACCAGCAGGCGCGCATTCCCTTGCAGGCGTTTGCCAATGCCTTCGGCTTGCGCTACAGGGACATTTCGGTGCAGGCGAGGCTTGCCCCGGAAGCCGATCTGGATCAGGCCAAGGATGAATTGACCGGCATCGTTCGCGTGGCGCGCTCCGTCGACGCCGGCGAAGACGACAATTTCGAGATCAACGAACAGGAAGAACTGCGCGCCCAGTTGGCCCCGGTCAAGCGCATGATTTACGGCGTCGGCATTTTCCTCACGGCGCTGGCGCTCCTTGTGGGCGGCATCGGCGTGATGAATATCATGTTCGTCTCGGTCAAGGAGCGTACGAAGGAAATCGGGCTCCGCAAGGCGGTCGGCGCGCGCCGCCGCACGATCCTGATCCAGTTCCTGATCGAGGCGGTCGCCATCTGTCTTGTAGGAGGGCTTATCGGCGTTGCATTCGCCACCCTGTGCGCCCAGATTATCAGTCTTGCCCTGTCGTTGCCGACCCTGCTGCCGCTTGGAACGATCTTTCTCGCTTTCGTGATCTGTACGCTCGTAGGACTCATTTTCGGATTGGCACCGGCTTGGGCGGGCGCCAAATCGGACCCCATCGAATCGCTCCGCTACGAATAATCCGAACGATCCACGCCCTGCTCATGGAACTGCGGGACATCATAGCCTCTGCCTGGACCTCCTTGCGCACCAACAAGATGCGCACCATGCTGACCTTGCTCGGCATGGTGATCGGCGTATTCGCCATCATTGTATCGATTACGGCGGTGAAAGTGATCGACGTGTATTTCGAGGAAAAGATGTCTTTCCTCGGGACATCCACCTTCACGATCTCCCGTTACGAAAGCTTTACGGTCAGCGAGCGGGACTTCCGGTATCGCCCGAGAATTACGATGGAACAGATCGACCGGCTCAAGCGGTCGCTGGATGAATATCTGGTGGTCAGTTCTATCGAGGATTTCGACATGGACGCCGTCCGTTACGCCGCCCGCGAAACGGAACCCAATGTAGCCATTCTGGGCACCGACGAGAATTTTGTAGGCAACTTCAGCTACACGATCGAATACGGGCGCAACTTTACGCCCGAAGATATCCAGTACGGCAGGAAGGTGGTGATTCTCGGGGCGAGTGTGGCCGAAGAATTGTTCGCAAGCGAAAATCCTCTTGCCAAGGTGGTCGAATTCGGCGGCGCGCGCTATCAGGTGATCGGCGTGCTGGAGCCCAAGGGCAATTTCCTGGGGTTCAACATGGATAATCGGGTGTTCGCGCCGATGCAGACGCTCTTTCTCCGATACGGCGGCGCCCATCGTAATATCGCCTCGACCAGTGTGCGCACGCCGGGCCCGCAGTTCATCACCGCCGGCATGGAAGAGGTGATCGGTCGTCTGCGAACCATTCGCAAAGTGCCCCCCGGCGAAGACAACGATTTCGTCGTCGAAACGAACGACTCCATGCGGGCCATTTTCGATCAGTTTACCACGGTGCTCACCCAGGCCGGCGCCGCCATCGGGCTTATTTCTCTTCTTGCTGCCGGCATCGGCATCATGAATATCATGCTCGTTTCGGTTACGGAACGAACGCGTGAGATCGGTATCCGCAAAGCGCTCGGCGCCCGCAGGAGAGACATTATGCGGCAATTCATTCTGGAGGCCATTTTCCTGTGCCAGATCGGGGGAGGCGCCGGTTTTCTTCTCGGCGTGCTGGCTGGTAACGGCACGGCGCTGTATTTTAACATCTCCGCCACGATTCCCTGGGTCTGGGCCGGCGTGACCGTAGCCATCGTAGCCTGCGTGGCCCTCGTGTTCGGCGGCTACCCGGCTCTCAAGGCGGCCCGGCTGAATCCCATTGATTCGCTTCGCTACGAATAATGACGTCGCCGTGCGCTGCAAGGCGCATTCGTATTTCTGCGTTTCTGCTCTTCCTGCTTCCGGGCTTTCTGCTCGGTGGTTGCAGTACGGAATCGGTTTCGGTGGAAGAGCCGATTCCGGAGCCGTTGCATTTTGCGGCCATCGGCTATGGCCAGTACGGGTCCCTCGTAGACACCCTGGAAATCGTGATCCGGGATCAGGAAACCTGGGCAGTCTGGCAGGATTCGCTTCGCCCCGTGGAGCCTTTCCTGTCCGTGGATTTTTCCCAGGCGATGGTGCTTCTCATAGCCCTGCCGCAAATCACGAGCGGCTACGGTGTCACGTTCCTGTCTCTTGACCGGATGGATTCGGAAATTGTCGCCGAGTACCTCGTGGAAATTCCCGCAGAAGATTGTCTGACGGCCGCTGCCCTGACGGTGCCGTTCCAGGCCGTATTGACGCTCCCGACCGATTTGCCGATACGCTTCAAGCGTGTGGAGGAAGAGTACCGCTGTACGTTCGGGCCTCGACGACGCGGCGCTTCGTAAGTCGATTCGCCGGGACTGTCCGAAGCCTGGCGAGATGCGTTCGCCCCGACAGTTTGCAGGAAAAGGTAACGGGAAAAGTCGGTCTGGAACGCCGCACACAGGGCTGCCTGTCCGGCAGCGGAAACACATTTTTTCCTGATCGTGGCGAAAGAAATAGCAGGTCAGGCGGCCGCCAGATCGGCAACGGCAACGGAAGCCAGTAGGGGGTTGTCCACCTGTACGTCGCTATCCACTTCTCCATCGACCAGACGAACAATCCGGCGCGCATGTTGCGCCACGTCGTTTTCGTGCGTCACGACGAGCAACGTATTCCCCTGCCGGTAGAGTTGCTCGAACAGGTACATGATTTCCTTGCCCGTTTTCGTGTCAAGGTTACCTGTCGGCTCGTCGGCCAGAATGATCGAGGGTTTGTTGACCAGGGCTCTCGCCACGGCTACACGCTGCCGCTGCCCCCCCGACAGTTCATTCGGTTTGTGGTCCACGCGGTCGGCCAACCCAACGCTTTCCAGCGCATACTCCGCCATCTGGCGCCGCTCCCGGCGCCGGATACCACTGTATACCAGCGGCAATTCCACGTTGTGCATGCAATCGGCCCGCGCAAGCAGGTTGAATGTCTGGAACACGAACCCGATTTCGCGATTGCGCACATTGGCCAGTTCGTTATCGCTCATCTCACTGACGCGCTGCCCATTGAGGTAGTAGGCGCCGCCCGTCGGCGAATCCAGACATCCTACGATATTCATCAACGTGGATTTTCCTGACCCGGAAGCGCCCATGATCGCTATGTATTCGTTCTCGAATACATCCAGCGATATGCCGGCAAGGGCATGCACTTCATGTTCGCCCATGTAGTAAATCCGGGTGATGTCGCGCAGCGCTATGAGCGGTCGTTTTTCTTCCATGGGGCTGGTTTTCTCTATGTATGCGCCGGGGGGTGCGTCCTGGTCGGGCCGGAAGCAAGGCTACGAACCGGCTCTGGAGAAATCGGGCGTATCGTCCTCCCGGATACGTATCTGATCCCTGTGGTTCAGCGTGCGGCTGACGGCGCTGTACGGACCCGTAACGACCTGGTCGCCGACCGCGAGTCCCGTGGCCACCTCGATGTGCGTGTCATCGGATATGCCTGTTTCTACTTCGACGATCCGGGCTGTACCGTCCACTACGACGAACACCACCCTGCTTAATTCTTCCTTCGCTGGGCCGATCCGGGAAGAATCCGAAGCGGCCTCTCCTCCATTCTCTTCCTCCGTTTCCGCATCGCCGTTGGCGTCCTCCAGGGATATATTGGATAAATCGCGTACGGTCACGGCCTGAATCGGGACGGCGACCACATCGACGACCGTTTCCGTAAAGACATCGACGGTAGCGCTCATGCCGGGCCGGAAAAGCGGCGCATCGCTGACGGGAGCAGGCACTTCGTCCTGTGCAATCACACGCTGTTCGCCGGAATACCCTGCCTGGATGTTGTGGGCGTCCAGGATGCGCACCTTGACCGGAAATTCGGTGACCTGCTCCTGCGTTCCGGCTGCGGTCGTGCGCGCGGAGTTGGCGATTTCGGTTACGACGCCCCGAAAATTGCGGTTGGGGTATGCATCGACTTCGATGGACGCGGTGTCGCCCAGCGCCACATTGACGATCTCGTTCTCGTTCACCTCGACTTCGACTTCCATATGATCGAGGCGGGCCACCCGCATCATTTCGGTACCGGCCATCTGGCTGGTCCCGACAACGCGTTCGCCGAGTTCCACCAGGAGTGTACTGATCGTGCCCGACATGGGACTGTAGATGGCTGTTTTGCGAACCTGCTCTTCGGCTTCTCGCAGGCGCGCTTCCGCGCTTTCGACCGCATATTTGGCGCCCTCCAGCCCGGCTTCGGCCACATCGTACCGTGTTTCCGCCTGTTCGAGGATGCTCCTGGCGATTGCGGCGCGTTCAAACAAATCCCGCTGGCGCGTGCGGTCCGATTCGGCTTCCAGCAGATCGGCCTCGCGTTGGGCCATGGAGGCCTTGGCCTGCAATACGCCCGCCCGCGCCTGCTCGACCTGCGTAGCGTAAAAGTCGGGTTTTATCCGGGCAAGGAGCATGCCCCGTTGCACGGTGTCGCCTTCCTTGATAGGAAGTTCGATGATCTCGCCGGAGACATCCGGACTGATGATCACTTCCACCTCGGGCTGCACCTTGCCGGAAGCCGTGACGATCTGCGTAATGCTGCGGGTTTCGGCCTCGTCCGTTTCGACGAACGTCCCGGAATTTCCCGAACCGAACATTCCCGTGACGCGCCCCACGACGGCGAACGCCACAAGCAGGATCAGCAATCCGCCCAGTATCCACAAAAGGCGTTTCGTAGCGCTGGATTTTTTCGACATGTCTCTGAACAGTGGAAGGTGTTTGAAAAAGTGCGTTTACCGGGCGCCCTGGTACGAAATCAGTCGAACAACGGCGTCGAAAGGTCCAGACGGCCTACAAAGAAGTCGACCAGTTTGCTCTGGAACAGGAAATTGTACTGCGCCTGCACCCGGTTGCTTACGGCGGTGACATACTGGGCCCGCGCCTGCGAGAGTTCCACAAGCGTACCGGCGCCTACGTTGTACCGGTTCTGTGAGGCTTCAAGCGCCCGTTCGGCGGCAAGCACCTGGGTTTCGGACACTTCGAGGCTCTTCCGGGCCGCTTCGTATTCAAGATACCCCTGTCTTACCTGCAAGGCTGCGTTTTGCCTCAGGCTTTCCATTTCCAGCATGGCGTTCCGGTATTGCACTTCGGCCTGCTGAACCTGGGTCCCGCGGGAAAAATTGTTGAAAAGGGGATAACTGATGCTGAAACCGAGTGAGTTGCCCCGGTTGCCTTCGAGCTGATTCGCGAAGGACCTGTCCATGGGGTCGTTCGGCGAGTAATTCGAACGGTAACTGCCGCCAAAATCCACTCGCGGCCAGTACACGGATTTTGCAAGGCGTATGCCCTGCTGCGCCGCACGGATGCGCGCTTCCTGCGCCGCCAGATCGTCGCGGGATGCGAACGCGATATCGAAGAGTTCCTGCAGGTCGTAATCCTGGGGAACGACGGGTATGTCTTCGTACCGCGGCGCCACGAACTCGTACTCGTCCCGCGGGTCGAGTTGCAGGGCCTGAATAAGCCGGGCCTTGCTGAGTTCCGCATCCCGCTCGGCGGTAAGCACATCCAGTTCGGCTTGCGCCGTGGCCGCCTGCTGCTGGTACAGGTCGGAGATGGGCCGCGACCCGACGTTGACGAATTCCTCGATCTGGGTCAGGAGTTGACGCTGGGATTCCAGATTCTCCTGCTGGATAACGACTAACTGGCCTCCGTTTACATAGAAGAGAAAATTGTTGGCCACATCGAACGCCACGGTTTGCCGGGTCTGATCATACGCGAGCTGACTGGCATGCAGGGTGTGTTGCGATTGCCGGAGCGACGCTATATTCGCAAATCCGTCGAACAGGTTGATTTGCCCCGAAACCGATCCGTTCAGGTTCTGGCTCGTGAACTGGATATTGCGTCCCGCCTGGTCCTGCGCAAACCCGGATCCCCGTGATCCGCTCGTGGACATCGAGAAAGAGGGCAGAAAATCCATCCGCCGCTGAAACACATCCCGCGCGCTCAGTTCGATGTTGTTTCCGGACTGTTGTACCTGGACATTCCGGTCGAGCGCAATCCGGAGGGCCTCGTCGAAGGTGATGACGCGGGCCTCTTGCGCATGGGCGTGGCGTACCCCGCCCGGCGCAAGCAGAAACATACCCGACGCAAGCAGGAGAGCGAAAAGCAGCATCCGGCGAGAACGACCGGCATGGTTCACCATATACATGATTTCTGTCCCGGACTGAATTTCGGGATGTTCCGTATGAGGATGTTTCTGTGTTCCCGGGGCGGAATCGCAGTGCAAAACGCCGGGCCTAACGTGTCGTTACGGAAATTAAGCTCCGGTGTTGCAGTCGCCGCTGTGGAAAAAAGATACGCGCTCCGGAAACCGGCGCGCGGCGGCAAGGAACGCGGAGGGGGAGGGATTCGAACCCCCGGTACCCGCGAGGGTACGCCGGTTTTCAAGACCGGTGCATTCGTCCGCTCTGCCACCCCTCCCGGGAGCCGTTCGATCATTTCCCGGCAAACCAATACATTACAAGTTGCCGTTCCCTCCGGTTCCTGAGCAGGCGGCAGCGCCGGGAGTGGATGATGTGCGCGGGCCTATGCGCTCAGTACGCCATAGGCCAGGGCAGCGAGTGCGGCGCCTGCAAACGGACCGATTACCGGGATCCATGCATAGCCCCAGTCGCTGTCCCGCTTGCCTTTTCCGAGAGGAAGGAGGGCATGCATGATGCGCGGGCTCAGGTCACGGGCCGGGTTGATCGCGTATCCGGTCGTTCCGCCGAGGGACAGGCCAATGGCCAGCACAAGCAGTCCCACCGGCAGGGCGTCCAGGGCGCCCAGACCCACTTCAGGCGCCGCAATATACAGTACGCCGAAAACGAGCACGAACGTGCCGATGACCTCGGAAATGAAATTCGCTCCGGTGCTCCGGATTTCCGGGGCGGTGCAGAAAACGCCCAGCTTCAGGTCTCCGTCTTCGGTATTCAAAAAATGCGGGCGGTAATGCAGCCAGGTCAGGAAGGCGCCCAGCGCACCGCCGATAAATTGCGCGATCAGGTAGGAAGGCACTGCCGCCCAGGCGAATTTGCCGGCTATGGCCAGGCCAAGGGTTACCGCGGGGTTGATATGTGCGCCGGAAAAGGCGGCGACGCAGAATACGGCCGCAAACACGGCCATACCCCACCCGAAGGTGATGACGATCCAGCCGGAGCTCTGGCCCTTGGTTCCTTTGAGCAGGACGTTCGCTACGACGCCGTCGCCCAGCAGAATCAGCAAGGCGGTTCCGATGATTTCTGCAAAAAAGGGGGTCATGGACGCAAGGGGGGATGGTGTGCGGAAGCGAAGCGCTGATCGAAGCGGTTTTGATCAGAATATCCTAAAGTACAGACGGGAGAGCAGAAAGGCATCCTCAGGAAGAGGTTTCCCAGCCTGCGGCGCGTTCGAGAGCGCGCCGCCATTGCCCGAGCAGGCCTTCGGCAAGGTCACGTTCCATGGCGGGTTCGAAACGTCGATCCACCTGCCATTGCGTGGAAATTTCCTCCTGGTCCGCCCAGAATCCCACCGCAAGACCGGCGAGATAGGCGGCCCCCAGCGCGGTCGTTTCGGCGATGCGGGGGCGTACCGCGGGGACGCCCAGCAGGTCGGCCTGGAATTGCATGAGCAGATTATTGGCCGTGGCCCCGCCGTCGACGCGCAGTTCGGTAAGGCGCAGCGCCGCGTCCGCTTCCATTGCCCGGATCAGGTCCGCCGTCTGGAAGGCGATGCTTTCCAGCGCGGCGCGGGCGATGTGTCCGGCGGTAGCGCCGCGCGTCAATCCCGTGATGGTTCCGCGTGCATACGGATCCCAGTGCGGGGCGCCCAGTCCGGTGAATGCCGGCACGAAATACACGCCTCCGTTGTCGGGCACGGAACGCGCGAGGTCTTCCACATCCGACGAAGCCTGGATGATGCCAAGGCCGTCCCGCAGCCACTGTACGACGGCGCCCGCGATGAACACGCTGCCCTCCAGCGCATACTGAGTCCGGTCGCCGATCCGCCAGGCAATGGTGGTGAGGAGATTGTTGTTCGATTGCACCGCTTCCTCGCCCGTCTGCATCAAGAGGAAGCACCCGGTGCCGTACGTATTCTTGACCATGCCCGGCGTGGTGCATACCTGCCCGAAAAGGGCCGCCTGCTGATCCCCGGCGATGCCCGCGATGGGGACGTTCGGCATGAACGTGTCCTCCGAGGTTTTTGCATACTCCTCGCTCGACGAGCGGACCTCCGGCAACACGCTGCGCGGCACGCCGAAGATGTCCAGCAGTTCGTCGTCCCACTCGTTCGTATGGATATTATAGAGCAGGGTCCGCGAGGCGTTCGTGGCGTCGGTGACATGCACGCGGCCCGAGGTCATGTTCCAGATCAACCAGGAATCCACGGTGCCGAAGGCCAGCTCGCCCCGCTCCGCCCGTTCCCGGGCGCCCTCCACGTTATCGAGCATCCAGCGGACTTTGGTGCCGGAGAAGTAGGCGTCGAGGACCAGGCCGGTCCGGGAGCGGATAAAGTCGGCGCGTCCGGCTTCCCGCAGCCGGTCGCACATGCCTGCGGTGCGGCGGTCCTGCCATACGATGGCATTGTGGATCGGCTTGCCGGTGCGGCGGTCCCAGACAACGGTCGTTTCCCGCTGGTTCGTAATGCCGATGGCGGCCACGTCGGAGGCGGAAAGGTTCGCTTCCGCCAGCACTTCGGCGGCTACGCCTGCCTGGGAAGACCATATCTCTTCCGGGTCGTGCTCGACCCAGCCGGGCTGCGGGAAGATCTGCCGGAACTCGCGTTGCGCAACGCCCCGGATGGCGCCGCTATGGTCGAAAAGGATGGCCCGAGAGCTGGTTGTGCCCTGGTCGAGGGCGAGAATATATCCTGGGTTGGGCATGGGGAGGGGTATACATTATGTATTGAAATCCTATGCGGAGAGGGTGGGATTCGAACCCACGATACGGGGTCGCCGTATACTCCCTTAGCAGGGGAGCGCCTTCAGCCGCTCGGCCACCTCTCCCGTTGCGCTTGCGGGACGCATCCCGGCGCACGTTTCGTTTGCATTTCAGGATCCCTGCTAACGCCGGAAGAATTGCGAGGTTCGATGCCCTGCGATGCGGATTCTATCCGGCTTCCAGGGCGTTGGCTCCCGAAACGATCTCGATGATCTCCGTGGTGATCGCGGATTGGCGCGCCCGGTTGTACTTCAGCTTCAGGTTGCGCAGGAACTCTTCCGCATTGGAGGTCGCATTGTCCATGGCCACCATGCGGGCGCCCTGTTCCGCCGCATTCGATTCGAGCAGCACGCGCCATACCTGGTAGTGCAGGTATCTCGGCAACAACTCGTGCAGGACGGATTCCGCTTCCGGCTCGAAGATGGAATCGCCGGCGGTGCGGTCGCTGTCCGCCTGAGCGTCTCCTTTGCCTCGGGCCTCCATGATCGGCGTCAGGAACTGCTTCTTCGGGATCGGCAGAAACGGTTCGACGACCCGGTTCTGGGCGATGGTGTTCCGGAATTCGTTGTAAACGATCTTCACCTCGTCCCAGGAACCGTTCAGATACCCGTCCACGGCCTGTTCGACGATTTTCCGGGCCGTGTCCACCTCGATCCGGTCGAAGATCCCGCGAAAATCGCCGACCATCTTATATCCCCTGCGGGTGAAATGGTCATGCCCTTTCCGGCCCGCGGCCAGCACATGCAGGTTGCCGGCCTTGCGTACGGCTTCGTATGCCGCCATCGCCTGTTCCGCTTCCTTGACGATATTGGCGTTGAAGGCGCCCGCCAGACCGCGGTCGGCCGTCACGACGATAAACAGGATGCTCCGGGTCTCTTCGCGCTCCTGCAGCAACGGGTGTTCCGTGGCGTCGAGCTGCTCCTTGAGGCGGCTGATGACCGCCCCCAGCCGGTATGCATACGGGCGCGTGCTGAATATGCGTTCCTGCGCGCGCCGCAGTTTGGCGGCCGCCACCATCTTCATGGCGCGCGTCACCTGCTGCGTATTGCGGATCGACTCGATCCGGTTTCGTATGTCCCGGAGATTGGCCATGAATCAAATCAGTCCGTGCGCTACGCCCGGAAAAGGTCCGCCAGATCGCTCGCCACGCTGGAGAGCACCTCCCGGTGTTCATCCGTAAGCTCGCCCGTTTCGCGGATGGCGTCGAGCAGGTCCTTGTGCTGTATCTGCAACTTGCCGATGAATTCGGTTTCCAGTTCACGCAGGCGGTGTACCGGCACCGCGTCCAGCAATCCCTGCGTCGCCACGAATATTACGGCCACCTGTTCTTCCACCGGAACGGGCGCATACTGGCCCTGCTTCAGAATTTCGACGAGGCGTTCCCCGCGAAGCAACTGGCGCTGGGTGGCCGGATCCAGGTCGGACCCGAATTTGGCGAAGGCCTGCAATTCGCGGTACTGCGCGAGGTCGATGCGCAGCGTGCCCGCGACCTTTTTCATCGCCTTGATTTGCGCGTTGCCGCCCACGCGGGATACGGAAATCCCGACATCGATGGCCGGACGCACCCCCGCGTTGAAAAGGTTCGTTTCCAGATAGATCTGGCCGTCCGTGATGGAAATCACATTCGTTGGGATATAGGCGGCCACGTCCCCGGCCTGCGTTTCGATGACGGGCAGGGCGGTCAGAGAGCCGCCTCCTTCCACCTTTCCTTGCAGCGATTCGGGGACATCGTTCATCTGGACTGCGACCGTCTTCGTTTCGTTGATCTTGGCGGCCCGTTCCAGCAAGCGGCTGTGCAGGTAAAACACGTCGCCCGGATACGCCTCGCGCCCCGGCGGGCGGCGCAGCAGCAACGACAGTTCCCGATAGGCGACCGCCTGCTTGGAAAGATCGTCGTATACCACGAGGGAATGCCGGCCCGTATCCCGGAAATACTCCCCGATGCAGGCCCCGGCGTACGGGGCGATGAACTGCAGCGGAGCCGGCGAAGAAGCAGGCGCATTCACAATGACAGTATAGGCCATGGCGTCGTGCTCTTCGAGCGCCCGCATCACATGGGCCACGGTGGACGCTTTTTGCCCGCAGGCCACGTAGATGCAAAAAACCGGCTTGTCGGTGTCCTGGGTCGATTTCTGATTGATGATCGTGTCGATCAGTACGGCGGTCTTGCCGGTCTGCCGGTCCCCGATGACGAGTTCCCGTTGCCCTCGCCCGATGGGGATCATCGAATCGATGGCCTTGACGCCCGTCTGGAGCGGCTCGTTCACTGGCTGCCTGTAGATGACGCCCGGGGCCTTGCGCTCCAGCGGCATTTCGAAGGGTTCGCCCGCAATGGGGCCGCGCCCGTCTATCGGGTTGCCGAGCGGATCGATCACGCGCCCCAGCATGCCTTCGGAGACGTTGATCGACGCGATGCGGCGGGTCCGGCGCGCTTCGTCGCCCTCCCTGACCGAATCGACTTCGCCGAACAGCACGACCCCGATGTTGTCCTCCTCGAGGTTGAGCACCATGCCGGTGGTTCCGCTCGCCGGAAACGTGATCAACTCTCCGGCCTGTACATTCGAAAGTCCGTAAAGCCGCGCGATGCCGTCCCCTGTTTGCAGGACGGTCCCGACTTCGTAGACATCGGTCCCCGTTTCCAGATCGCCGAACGCGCTCTTCAGAACCGAGGTCACTTCATCTGGTCGAATTGACGTGGTCATAATGTTTCTGACGTGGTCATAATGTTTCTATCGTCACTGGTTACGCATGCGCATGCTCGTCAAGCGATGTCCGGCCGTTCCCTCAAGGCGTGCACGCCGTTAATTCATGGAAAGAGGCCGGAGGGTCACCCGGTCGCGGAGCGCCTCAAGCTGGTGGCGCACGCTCCGGTCGTACACCGTGTCCCCGATGCGGACGACCAACCCGCCGATCAGTCCGGCGTCCTTCCGGACATTCAGCCGGATCTTCTTGCCGGTCAATTGCTCGAGCGCTTCCGTGAGTCCGGCGCGTTCCTCTTCACTGAATTCCGAAGCGACGCGGGCTTCGGCCTCCACGATGCCGAGGCGTTCGTCATGCAGGCTCCGCCATGCCTGTGCAATCCGGACAAACAGGCTTTCGCGTTGTCTGCCGACAAGCATGTCGAGAAACCGCAGCGTTAGATCGTCCAGGCGCGTTTCGAACAGTGCGCGTACGACGGCATGTTTTTTCTCGCGGGCAACGATCGGATTCCGAAAAAGCTGCTCCAGCGCTTCCGACTCCTCCAGGGTCGCCCGGACCAACGCGAGGTCTGCGTCGACGCGTTCGACCTTCGAGGCGCGCTCGGCTTCCTCGTACAGCGCACGTGCGTATCTGCGGGCTACTACCATGGTCCGTTCGCTTCGAGGGTGGGCAGGAGGAGGGTGCGATTTCCGGAAAGGGGCATGAAAAAGCTCCGAGGCATTCGGGGCGCCGGTCAATTTTTGGGAAGCTGCTCGATAAAGCGATCGACCAGTTTGCGCTGCCTGGGCGAGTCAAGTGTCTCTTCGAGAATCTGCTCGGCGGTGTGAATAGCAAGGCCGGCCACTTCATCCCGCAGTTCATCCAGCGCGCGTTGCTTCTCCCGCTCGATTTCGGCTTGCGCCTGTTCCTGCATCTGCCGGATTCTGGCCCGCGTCTTTTCCAGTTCGTCGGTGCGCACCCGCTCGGCCGCCGCGCGGGCATCTTGCATAACGCGTCGGGCGTTCTCTTCCGCCGCGCGCCGGGCCTCTTCGTTTTTCTCCCCGGTCTTCCGGGCTTCTTCGAGCGCATGCTCGGCCTTCCTGATCGACGTGTCAATGGTTTCTTCGCGTTCGCTCAATGCGCTCACGATGGGTTTCCACGCGAACTTGCCAAGCACGAACAGCAACAGTGCGAACACGAGGACCTTGTAGAAGATCAGTCCCACATTCGGCTCGAGAAGACTCTGGGCTAAGATGATATCCATGGCCAAATCGATGGTGGATTATTCCCTGACGTCCCAGGGATGTCGTCCGGATGCGCCGCAGGAGCGGCGGCAATCCGGCGCCGGGAATGAGAGCTCACTTGAAGGAGAGCAGCAGGCAGATGATCATGCCGAAAAGCGCAACGCCCTCGAGGAGCGCCGCGGCGATGATCATGGTCAGCCGTATATGGCCGGCGACCTCAGGCTGCCGCGCCGAGCCTTCCATTGCAGGACCGGCAATGTGACCCAGCCCGATGCCGGCCCCGATTGCGACAAGTCCGGCTCCGATGCCGGCGGCCAGATAAGCTAATGCAGTAGCGTCCATAGCGTCCATGGTAATTCTCCGTGTATTGGATCAGGTGATTCGAAAAAAGAGGTTCGGATGGTGAGGTTGTCCGGCAAATCCCTTGCCGCATTTACCCGGCAAGGGCCGGCTGTTCCTCGGCATGCGTTTCGTCTTCGTGATGCTCCTCTACGGCCATGCCGAAGAAAATCGCCGACAGCAGCGTGAACACAAAAGCGTGTATGAACGCCACGGCGATCTTGATGAACGAAATGAACAACGTGAACGCGACCCCGACGGGGGCCACCACGGTAGCCGTAAGGCTGCCGAACAGCACGTTGATCGTGAAAATGATGCCGATCAGGCTCAGGATGAGCAGGGAACCGGACATCATGTTGGCGAAGAGCCGCAGCGCCAGCGCAAAATGCTTGGCGAACAGGCTGACCAACTCGATCGGCGCGAGCAGACACTTGACGGGCAAGGGTACGCCCGGCGGCCAGAACATATGCTTCCAGTATGCCCTGGACCCTCGCCGCTGCCCTACGACGAACGAGAACGCGGCCAGCGTGAGGGTCACCGAAATATTGGATGTCGCGGCCCCTGCATAGGGCACGAGGCCCATCAGGTTACAGCACAGGATGAACATGAATGCCGTAAGCAGAAACGGCAGGAATTGCCGGTATTTGGGACCGATGCATGGCTGAGCAATTTCATCGCGTACGAAGACGACAAGGGCTTCGAACATGTTCTGGAAGATGCCCCTCGGTGCGGAAACGCGGTCTTCAGGGCGCCGGTAGCGCCGGGCCAGCGTGACGAAGATGGCGACCGTAATCAGAGCGGCCAGCAGGCCGAACACAAGATGGCGCGTGATGGACAGGTCCAGCACCATGCTTCCCAGGACCGGTTGCGGCTTGGCGTAGAGGTGCTCGTGGTGCTCGATGGCGGCGTGGAGGGCTTCGCCGTGCAGGACTTCCGCATGTCCGTCTTCTTCATGCTCGATCACGTACCGTTCCGACAGCAGCGCGGAGCGGGTGGACGAAAACACATCCAGCCCCCAGGGGTCTTTCCGCAGGAAAATGCGCGGGAGTTCGACCGTGCCGAACGGGGCGAAATCAAGATATACGCCGTCTGCCGTGTGAGCGACGGCATCCATTTCTCCTCCCTCGTCGGCGGCATACGCCGGGGGGGGCGCAAGGAACGCACATCCTGCCAGAAGAAGCAGGATAACCCGGAAGCAGCGTATGTTTTCGTGCAGCGCCATATCGTGCGATAAGAAGGCCTTTTTTCGCAGGCCGGAACTACGACGTCGGGGGTTGCTTCCTGTGGAAAAACCGGATTTCGATCGCGAGTCCTATGAGGAACGTCGCGAAAAACCCTGCCAGCAAGCCTGTCGGGGCCACGGGCAGCCATCGCAAGGCGATGACCAGCAGGCCCAGGGTGACCACAACGCGGACCAGCATGGCGCCTATGACGACAGCCATTGGATTACGGGTGCTTTGCAGTGCGATGCGATTCGATAAAAAGCTTATCAGCACGTATGACACGCCCAGCAGGCAACCAAGTCCGATACCGAGTCCCAATCCTTCCGTTTCCATTGGCGCGGAACGATTTTCCCGAGAACGCGGGGAAATCCCGACCAGGAAATATGCCCTTTTTTCTCAAACGCCTAATGTACAGCAAAAGAGCCTGGGAAAAAGCCAATATGCAATGAATTCAGAGTCGGCCTTTCAGGCCTGCGGCGGGCGCTTCTTTTCCCGGGATTCGCTTTTCTTCACCCCGCGCACCAGTTGGATGCACATCGAGATCAACCCGAGGCACAGTCCTGCAAGCACGAACCATGGCGTCGTGTCGAGCCATCGATCCAGCAGGACGCCGATCACTATCCAGATTACAAGGGTCAGCGCCGGTTCCAGCGCCAGAGAGAGATGCGACCCGGCTTCTCTGAAATGGCTGCGGGGATCGCCGGAATCGTTGCCGTTTGGAACAGGCATGGACGGTTTCCGGGCGGATTATTCGTGGGCAGGCTCGGAATTGCCGGTTCCTTCCGGCGATGCCGGAATTTCGCTGGTATCAATGATCCGGTCCCCCGTACGGCATTCTCCATTGAATATGGCGCCTTCTTCCACCATGAGGCGGCCGAGCTGGATGTTGGCGTCCACGATGGCCGTTCTCTTCAGCAGGAGGTTGCCGGACACGTTGATGGAGCCCTTGATGCGCCCGGCAATGTCGAGCGAGGCCGCTTTGACGTTGCCTTCGATATAACCGCTTTCCGGGACCACCAGTTTGCCGGCGGTTTCCACGGATCCTTTGACGCATCCGCTGATGCGCATGTCACTGGACGATATGAGGGTGCCTTCGAAGGTCGTCCCTTCGCTGATGATGCTCACCTTTGGGGGAGCGGCGCCGTTTGACTGCCTGGCCATTGTAGTATGTCTCTGAGTATGTCTCTTTGTTTACGGCCTGATTTTCCGGCGCACGATGCGCTGGACGGTATGGCCGTTGCACAACCCTGCACGGGAGCGAATGGCCTCCATGGTCGGTCTATATACCCACAAGATACGCACTGGGATCTTGTGCCAGACCATTATGCCAGAGTTCAAAGTGCAAATGGGGACCTGTCGTGAATTCGCCGGAGTTTCCGCTTACCGCGATGTTGTCCCGGGCCTGTACGCGGTCTCCCATGCGCTTGTAAAGATGCCGATTGTGTTTGTAGACCGAAAGATAGCCGTCCGAATGCTGAATCGCGATGGTGAAACCTCCTTCCTGGGTCCAGTCCGCCATCACCACATATCCGTCCCCGATCGACCGTATGTCCGTTCCTTCTTCCACAGCAATGTCTATCCCGTAATGCCCTGTGCTTGCATTGAAGCCGCGCGTTACGAAGCCGTCCACGGGAGTTAATGTCGGCCATACGATGCTGGGAAACCGTACAGGGCCGGTGTTCGCCATGCGCGCCGGGATATCGTTGTTTTCCGTAAGCAGGTCTATCGTGATGGCCGGTTGCTGGTGATCGGTCCAGTTCGATGATAACTCGCCAGGGGCCGGAGCGGCATAGTCCTCCCTCGGCAAAGATGTTTCCGACGCTACGGGGTCTTCCGTGTCCGGATCGATCTGCCCGAGAAAGACCTGTCGGAGCCGGGTCATATACTCTTCCTGCGCCGCAAGAGAGTCCTGCAATGCATTGATGCGCAGTGCGTTCAATCTGGCGTTCTGGCGTATTTCCGCTGGTCCATACTCCGGAAGCAACCTGTTCAGGGGGGACAGTAACAACAGGGCAAGCAGGGATACGGAAAGGACGAGCACACCCCCGGAAAGCACCAGCAGTATACGGCGGGGAACGATCCGGTATTGCCGGGCCGGCTTGCCGGTGCCTTCACGTATTACCACAAAGGTCGATATCCCCTTGCCCCTTCTGAAAAATTCCTGCAGAAACGAAAACATTACCGAAACGCTCTCTCCGGCGTTATGAGGTTAAAAACTATGGAACCCGGTGGCAGTCAGAACTTATAACGCCCGTTTTACGAACGTTTTTCAGGGTTTGCCGTGTCATCCGGCAGATACCTGATCGGCAGATACGCTGCCGAACGAAATCCAAACAGTGCAGAACCAATATGCCTCAGCACAAGTCAGCCGCCAAGCGGGTCCGTCAGGATAGCGAACGCCGTGAACGCAATCGGGTTCACCGCGGCGCCATGCGGGCCATGATACGCAAACTGCGCGGAACCACCGACAAGGAGGAAGGACAGGCCCTGCTTTCTCAGGTAAAACATACGCTGGATCGGCTGGCCTCCAAGGGCATTATTCACAAAAACAAGGCCGCCAATTCCAAGAGCAAACTGGAGAAGTACGTAAACGGGCTCGAATAGGCGGACAGACACTGGGGTGTTGCTCTGTTTTTTGCCCGGAAACCACTTGTTTTCGGGCCTCCTTCGCTTCCATGCGAAAGTTGCGCATTTTCGCAATTCGTTTCGTACATTATCCGCGAACTATCCCGACCTTATCCGCTATGCCTTTGACGACGACTATGCCTGTTTCGTGGCAGAACATTTGCTCCGCCTTACTGGTCGGAGTGTTTTCACTCCTCCTCATACCGGATGTACACGCGCAGAACTACAGGGCGGACGGCACCTTTTTCGTCAAGCCTCGGGTGGGTCTGGGGTGGCATCTGGGTGACACCGAAAAGTCTCCCTTCAATTTCAATCTGGACAGTTGGGATTCCGAATGCTGCGGCACGCCGTATGCGGGCGCGATTGAGTTCGGATGGCAGTTTGACCAGAACGCCAGCCTGGCTCTGGCGCTCCAGCGTAGCAATCATCCGCTTTCGCTCGTGTATACCCCGGAAGCTCCCGGGAATGGCAGCGGCGTCACCGGCGGCGGATACACCAGCTTCCAGGCGCTGTACCGTTATGGCGGGTCGTCGCGCATCGCGCCGTTCCTGACGGCCGGAGCGCATGTCACGGGGGCAAGCGTGGCGAGCACCACGTACGGCCCGACTCTGGGCTTCGGTGTTGATTTCGTCGTCAGCGATCGTGCGTCGATTGTCATCGAAAACATTTCCAACCTGGCGTTCCCGGATGACGGGTTTGACAATACGGACGGAGGAAGTGACGGCTTTCTTGCCTTCGAGGTAGTGAGTGCTCTTTCCGTAGGGGTCAGAATCAGCCTTGAAAGTGCATTCACGCCTGTCGAGATTCTTGGATCGAGTTGCCCGAGTGTTCTCGGCGCGAACGAAGCAGGTTCCTTTACCGTCGATACGAACCCCGAGGCCACGCAGCCTGTGAATATAAATTGGGATTTCGGAGACGGCGGCATGGCTGCCGGCATGGCCGCCACGCATAGTTTCGCGTCTGGCGGCATGTACGATGTGACGGTTACCGTCGACAATGGCCGTGACGCGGTGTCGGCGATGTGTTCCGTTCAGGTCGTGGAAGCCCCGACCATCGTAGCCATCGATGCAAGCGATACGCATTTCGAAGTATGTCAGCCTCAGGAGGTTGCATTCACCGTTCGTGCGGAGAGCGATGGGTCTACGACCTATAGCTGGGACTTCGGCGACGGAAGCACGGGAACGGGCGCGGAAGTGTCGCACACCTATACCGAGGGCGGCACCTACACGGTGACGGCGACGGTAGAAAACGAAGGCGGCACGGACACAGAGTCGATTACGCTGACCGCGTTGCCGTGTCTCGCCGCCATATGCTACGACATCACGGAGATGAACGCGGCCTACTTCGACCGGAATTCAAGCATGTTGACCGAGGAAGCGAGCGCGGCGCTTGCGGAAAACTCCGATATCTTCGGACAGTGTCCCAATCTCTGTGGAGAAGTCGTTGGCTACGCCGCCCCGGGTGAGCGCGATGCGCAGCAACTTTCCGAGGAGCGTGCTCGCATCGTCGAGCAGTTCTACACTGAAAACGGTTTGGCCGCAAGTCGCTTCCAGACGGAAGGGCGCGGCCTGTTGCCGGGCACGACCAAGAAGGAAGGGGCGCAGCAAGCGCGCCGCGTGGACACGATACCTGGTGTTTGCGTCGGGTATTACGACGAGTAACCAATACCCCGGAGGCGAATTATCGCAAGACGCTGCCGGAAAAGCGGGTCCGCCGATCAGGCGGGCCCGCTTTTTTTATGACACCACCTGCCCCTCTGCGTATCTGACTCCTTTTCCTGCATCATGTCGACGGAACGCCATATCAACCCCGAAGCGCTGAGTCGTGCGCTCAAGGCGCGTGCCCGTGATCTGGGATTTGACGCTTGTGGTATTGCAAAGGCCGAACGACTGGATGAGGACTCGGAGCGGCTGGAGCGATGGCTTCTGGGGGGACGCCATGCCGGCATGGAATGGATGACGAATCATTTCGAAAAACGCGTCGATCCGTGTCGCCTGATAGAGGGGGCGCGCAGCGTGGTTTCCGTTCTCCATAATTACTACTATCCGGTGGATCCGCCTGCTCATAAGACCGCCGGTAAAATCAGCCGGTATGCCTGGGGGGAAGATTATCACCGTGTCATGAAGGAAAAGCTGTATGCGCTTTTCGAATGGCTCGGCAGGGAAGCGGGGGGTATCGAAGGGCGCGCTTTTGTCGATTCTGCGCCGGTGCTTGAAAAAGCCTGGGCACAGCGCAGCGGATTGGGTTGGATAGGTAAGCACACCAATCTCATCAACCGGTCTCTCGGATCCTGGTTTTTCATCGGGGAACTCATCGTAGACACTCCATTGGCCTACGATAGCCCGGCGGAGGATTATTGCGGCTCGTGCACGCGATGCATCGATGCCTGCCCCACGGACGCCATCTATCGTCCGTATGCCGTGGACGCCAACCGGTGCATTTCCTACTGGACCATCGAACATCGCGGAGACGATGTTCCGGCATCGCTCCAGCCCGGATTCGAAAACTGGATATTCGGATGCGATATATGCCAGGAAGTATGTCCCTGGAACAAGTTCAAGAAGCCCTCGAATGAGGAGCGCTACGCACCTCGTCCGGGCATTACCGATACGGAACTGGTTGCATGGGAAGAAATCGACCTCGAAGAATTTCGGAGGCGTTTCAGAAGAAGTCCCGTCCGGCGCAGCAAGTTCGACGGTTTCAAGAGGAATGTGCGCATTGCCCGCCGGAATGTGCACGAAAGCGCCGGATGATGCGCGCTTTTATGTCACAGGGTCTTCGTCCTGGTTTTTCTGCACTTCGTCTTCTCCCTGGCCCGATTCCGGTCGGAGCAGGGGAAACAGAATGACGTCCCGGATCGATTCCTGTCCCGTCATCAGCATGGTGAGGCGGTCAATGCCCACACCCAGCCCGGCTGCAGGAGGCATGCCGTACTCCATCGCGCGAAGATAGTCCTCGTCTATCTGCATGGCTTCCTCGTCGCCTCCTGCGAGTAATCGGGCCTGATCCTCGAAGCGGTTGCGCTGGTCGATCGGGTCGTTCAGTTCGCTGAATGCATTACATATCTCTTTTGCATTGCAGATGAGTTCAAACCGCTCCACAAGCCCTTCCTCGCTGCGGTGGCGCTTTGCCAGCGGGCTCAGTGCAAGGGGGTAATCGGTGATGAAGGTGGGCTGGATAAGGTGTGGCTCTACCTTCTCGCCGAAAATATGATCGATGAGTTTGCCCGTCCCCATGCTTTCATCCACTTCGAGGTCGAGTTCCCGGGCGGTATCCGCTACTTCCTGTGCGTTTTTGTCTCGCAGTTGATGCCCGGTATACTCTGCAATGGCCTCGAAGAGCGGCAGGCGTCTCCAGGGCCGGCGGAAGGAGATCGTATGCTCGCCGGATTGCACATACGGCGTGCCGTGCAATTCCATCGCAATGTGCTCGATCATCTCTTCAACGAGTTCCATCATCCACTCATAATCCTTGTAGGAGACATAGAGCTCCATCATGGTGAATTCCGGATTATGGAAGCGGCTGAGTCCCTCGTTGCGAAAATCTTTTGAAATCTCGTAGACCCCCGTAAATCCACCGACCAGAAGCCGCTTCAGATACAGCTCGTCCGCAATGCGGAGATAGAGCGTCATATCGAGCGCATTGTGGTGTGTAGTGAAGGGCCTCGCACTCGCTCCTCCGTATATGGGCTGGAGCACAGGCGTTTCCACCTCGATATACCCCCGGTCGTCCAGAAAGCGGCGCATGATGGAAATAAGGCGCGCCCGCTGGCGAAAAACGTTTCGCACATCCGGGTTGACTACCAGATCGACATACCGCTGGCGGTAACGGAATTCCTTATTCGTGACTTCGTTATGTATGCCTTCGTCGGTTTCCTTGACTACCGGAAGGGGGCGGAGCGACTTCGACAGAATTCTGAATTCCTCGGCATGCACGCTGATCTCGCCCATGCGTGTCCGGAAAGCAAATCCCCTGACGCCGACAATATCCCCGATATCGAGCAGGCTGCGGATGACATCGCGATAATATCCCTCAGCAAGATCGTCGCGGCGCACATAGACCTGAATGGAGCCGGACTCGTCCTGCACGTCGAGGAAAGCGGCTTTGCCCATGACACGGAGCGACATGATGCGGCCGGCGATGGCTACATCGTATTGATCCCGAGGGGGGCGGTCTTCACCGGGTTGATGCAGGTTATCGTCGAACGTGTCGACGATGTGCGCGGTCTCGTGGGTGACCTCCCACGCATACGGATACGGATCAATGCCCGCTTCACGAAGCGCATGCAGTTCTTCGCGGCGGCGCTGTTGCTGCTCGTTCAGCGTTTCCGACATGTGCTCGTCAGGGTACCGGCCGCAATGTCGGCAGGAAAGACATGTTTTTTCTACGAAAAGGTATGTGGGCCCTACTGGATTTGAACCAGTGACCTCTCGCGTGTGAGGCGAGCGCTCTGAACCCCTGAGCTAAGGGCCCCAAGTACAGAGTATGGCGTTGCACGCAGGGAAGGGCATCCCGTTCCGAAACCACTATCGGAGTATCCTGTCAGGGAAATACCACCTCGGCAACCATGGAGCCGGCAGGGGTTGGTCGGGTCCGAAGTTCGCGCTTGATGCCGGCGGTTACGATGGATCGTGCGTGGTGGCGGCGCGGAGAATGGGGCAGGGGGTGAATCACAGACGAGTATGAAGATCGACGCATCATTTCGCCTGTATAGGGAAGGGACGAGGCGTGCTGCACATGGTGGGATCCGGCCATAGCGGAAGAGGGCATTCGACCGTTCCCGGATTGCACTCCTGATGCTCCCAGAACAAGCCCCAGCATTAATATCACCGTCACGGCGTAGGACGATGCTACGGTCCCCTTCGCTTCTTCCCCGGAAACGACAGGGGAAGGAACACTGGGGCGGGACGATTCGGCGGGAATGAAATTGCGGAGCCGATCGTGCAGATCACTCGGCGCCCGGCAACGACAAGCGTAACGACACAGAAGCCGACGCGTGCGCCTGAGGCGCTCGATATGCTCCTCCATGCCCGGATTGGCGCGCACATACTCCTCGAACACATGGCGAACGAGAGGATCCATGGTTCCATCCACGTATTCGCAGAGAAACTCGTCCTCAAGGTTCGAGGCGTCGTATGGTTTCGAATCGCTGTACCCGTTAGGCATAGGCAAACTAATCCGATTCCGACTACGGGTGGAAAACTTGCGGAAGAAGGATACTTGCTCCGGACAGGCTGTACCGGTCACCGTGTTATGTGACGCATAAGGCTGCTCCCGGATCCGGGGAAAAAGGGCTTTTCATTACACCCTGCGCCAGCCTTATTCGTGCAAGCACTGCGAGGCGAAGTTATTCCTCCTGTACAAAGTAGATATCCTTCAGAAGTATCTGAAGTTTCGTTCTGCCGCGATTAATTCTGCTTTTCACCGTTCCCATGGGCAATCCCGTGATCTCCGCGATTTCCTCGTACGACAGTTGCTGCACGTCCCGCAGCACGACTACTTCACGAAACTCCTCAGGAATTTTCGTCAACGCGTCCTGGATGTAGAAATCCTGGATCGAACTTTCCGTGTCCTTGTCCGGAGAGAAGGTTTCATCCGGTACTTCCATCTCGTACTCTTCGTCGTTCTTGTTGACCGACTGAAGAGAAGATATCCGGCGCCGTTTGCGCTTACGGTATTCCGACCGCGCCAGATTTCCGGCAATCGTGTAGAGCCATGTCGAAAAGCGGGCGATCCGTCGGTAGGAGTGCCTGTTGCGGTAGACCCTCAGAAATGTTTCCTGAAGAAGGTCCTCGCATTCCTTCATATCGCCGAGGAACCGGTAGATATAATTGGTGAGCGGATCCTTGTACCGGCTTACCAGAATGTCGAATGCCTCTACGGTTCCTGCCTGAAAATGTGACATCAGGTCCTCGTCGCTCATCGGACTGAGCGCATCCAGATACCGCGTATTCGGGTTCGTGTTCTTCCGGGTCGTATGGCGGCGCTTTATGACATGAGTGTTCTGCATGGGCGTACATCCTGGGTGTATGCTGACATCTATCGCACAAGATCGGGAACGTACGGTCCCCCATTCTTATTGTGCGGTAAACAAGGCAATGTGGTCATAAGGGGGGCGGTAGTATTTTGCGAAGCATTAATGTCATCACCAGACGTTCGCTCCGCGCGGCTCCTCCCTTCAGTTCGTAATCCGCTGCCAGCAATACGGGGAACGTATTCCGGATCGCCGGCGCCTTGTATCGGCGGAGGCTTGTCAGGTATTCCTTGAGGAAAAATGGCGATATGCCAATATGGCGTGCCATTTCCTTGTTTGACATGGACGATTCGCAGGCGCTGAGTTTCCAGAGCTTCGTGAAATAAGCGTTCAGGACGGCAATGATCATGAGTGCTTCTCCGCGCACATTGGATGCACGCGGCAACATTCGTTCCATAATGTGAAACGCATCTCTGCCGCGCTGCTCGCCTATTGCCTTCTGCAATTCGAAGACATTGACACTCCGACTATGTCCACCCGCGCGAACAACATCGTCCGCTGTAATGGTCTCTCGTCCGGCCGCATAGGTTTCAAGTTTTTCCATCTCGCGGACCACCGTCCCGAGATCGGCGCCCGCATAGTCGGCCAGCATATGTATGGCCTCCGGCGTCATATCGTATCCCTGCTTTGCTGCGCGCTCCTTGATCCAGCCGGGCATCTGATTGCTGTAGAGCGGTTTGCTTTCCATCGCAACGGCGTGCTCCCGAAGGGCCCGGTAGGGATGCCTTGAGCGGTCCGGTTTCGAGTTGCATACGAGTGCGACCACCGCCGCCGGATTCGGACGCTGCGCATACTCTTTGAACAGGCGGTTGTCCTTCAGTTTTTCAAAGTCGCGTACGATCACGACACGCCGTTCACTCATTACCGGGAAGGACGCACACAGTGCCAGCACATGCTGTGCATCCGTATCGGGGCCGTACACGATATCGAGATTAAAGTCTCGTTCGTGCGGGGCGAGCGCATTCGCCAGCAGGACCTCCTGCAATTCGTCGATAAGAAACCGCTCCTCGCCGTAGAAAAAATAGAGCGGTTTGAAGTTTCCCTGCCGGAATGCCGAGGCGATGTCATTGTATGTTTTTTCGCGTGCGGCCATGTTCCCGGGAGCTATGCAAGTATTTCTCGACGCAAAGGGCTGGTAAGGTACGGATTCTCGTTTTTGCTCCGGACCTTTATATCCATTAAACGGAGTTTTTCCGTAATCGTTACACCGAGCGCAGGTTTTTTAGAACCCGCGCTGCGCCGTATTATTTTGGAATGTCCTCCCTGCGCGAAGTGAGTCTGCTTTCGTGAAGCCGGGTCGCTGCCCTGCGCAGAAGATCGACATCGTGTCGGATGACATGATGGGCCAGACCAAACACGTCCGTGACGGCGCCATTGATTGTCACCGGGGTCCGCCACGCATGTACATCGAGCCCGGAAAATAAGGTCGCCAACCCTGTACGGGCCGTGCTGATATGATCGAGCACGGCCTCTATTTCCGTGTGTTCCGGCGCTGCGTCGTCAAGCATCTCTCTTTCCCCGGGGACATCGAGGGAAACATCCTTCCCTTCCGCGAGACGGGCAACCGCCGGAGAATATACCTTTTGGTCAAAAAGGTACAGCGACACATACATTTCCAGGAAGGAGAGCTCGCTTTCTATCGGCCGCCCTTTCAGAACGCTTTCCGGAATGCGTCCGACATGCTCCCGCAACACGGCGGTTTCGTCGATCAGATACGCCAGTTGATCCAGCAATGCCTGGCGTACCCCGGCGGTTCGGGGAACGTCGGAGGCGTTGGTCATTCCGTATCGGGCAACGGCTCGGTCGGAGCCTCTGTATCAGCGTGGATTTCCTGCGCCAGCGATGCAAGAAAAGCACGGTCCCTGAGACTGTGCACGTTGTTTTCCCGCCGGAAATCCCATTGTTCTCCGAACTGCCGGTCCTTGTAGGCCTCGAGCCAATCGAACCGGTCCTTGAGACGTTCTGCCGGCATAAGCAGTCGTTCCAGACCAAATACGGCTTCCTCCCGACTCTGGAAGGTCAGATCGTATTCTTTCGACATGACGATGGCTTCTTCCGGGCAGACTTCCTCGCAGTACCCGCAGTAGATGCACCGGAGCATGTTGATCTCGAACCACTCCGGTTCCCGCTCCTTGGCCCCCTCCATTTCGCGCGATTGCATGGCAATAGCCATCGGGGGACAAGCTCGTGCGCACAGGTTGCAGGAAACGCAACGGGGACGGCCCTCTTCCTCGACCAGCACCGGACGGCCCCGATAACTGTCGGGGGGATACCATTGCTCTTCCGGGTACTGGAGGGTATAGCTTGGCTGCTGCATTTTGCGAAAGCTGTACCCAAGGCCCTTGAACACTTCCGGGAGATACAGACGCTCCCAGAAATTGAGCGTGCGCTCATTCTTCTTTTTCACAGGTAGCGGTTTGCCGGGCATGGCGGACTCGGAGGAAGCGAAAAATATCAACGCAAAGATACTACGCAAGATACGCCCTGACGACGGATATCGCGAGGATTCGCCGGAGAAGATCGCGGAAATACGACGCGCTCTTGCAGAAAAGGCTTCAGCATGCGGGAAGCGCCTCGTGCCACGTGGTTTCGGGGGGTGCTGCCGGAAGCAGATCTACGCGCGCTCCCGCGACTTGGCGCGAAACACCAGGGTAAGCGGGACCCCGTCGAAATCGAATGCCTTGCGGAGTTCGTTTCCGAGATATCGCCGGTATGACTCGTGTACGCCTTTCGGATAATTGCAAAAAAAGGCGAATACGGGAGGATTCGATGCCACCTGCGACGCATACTTTATCCGCACGAACTGGTTACGCCATGTGGGAGGATGATGCCTGCTGATAGCTTTTTGCATCACTTCGTTTACTTCATGGGTCGGAATGCGCAGACGCAGCCGCTCATAAATTGCAATGGCTGAGTTGAGTACGGTATGCACCCGTTGGCGGGTGAGCGCGGAAATGAACAATATGGGCACATAGTCCAGCATCGGGAGCCGCTTGCGAATTCCACGGCGCCAGTCCCGGGCCGTGTTGGTTTCTTTCTCGACCAGGTCCCATTTGTTTACGGCGATAACGAGCCCTTTTCTGAGTTCTTCCGCCTGCTTCAGAATGCGGATATCCTGCATCTGAAGGCCATCGGCGGCATCCACCAGAAGCACAGCGACATCGCACGCCGCCAGGGCTCGACGGGTCCGCAGCGTGGCGTAAAATTCTATGTTTCCGGCCACTCTTGCCCGCTTGCGCAGACCGGCCGTGTCGACCAGCACGATTTCCCGGTCCTCGAATTCGATCACCGAGTGAATGGCGTCCCGGGTCGTGCCGGGGATTTCCGTGACGATAGATCGTGGAAATCCGAGAATGGCGTTCGCCAGCGAAGATTTACCGGCATTCGGTTTACCGACCAGCGCCACACGAATACGGGTATCCTCGGGCAGGGTCTCCGGGGCATCCGGCAGCTCGGCGGTCAGGTCGTCGAGCATTTCCCCGGTGCCGGTCCCGTTGATAGCGCTCACAGGATACACCTCGCCCAGTCCGAGTCCATAGAATACGCCGGCTTGCCAGCGCCGCTGGTCATTGTCCGCCTTGTTGGCGACTACCAGAACAGGCTTGTCGGTCCGGCGGAGCACTGCGCTCAGTTCCTCGTCGAGATCCGTGATACCGGTCATAACGTCTACGACGAAAAGAATGGCATCGGCCTCGTCAATAGCGATATGCACTTGCTCGCGGATGGCTTCTGCAAACACCTCGGCGGTAGCTGGCACGAACCCTCCTGTATCCACGGCATCGAACGTATGCCCCGCCCATTCGACCGTGCCGTACACCCGGTCGCGCGTGACCCCGGGCTCGTCATGCACAATGGTTTGCCGCGCCTCCACCAGACGATTGAAGAGCGTTGACTTGCCCACATTCGGGCGGCCAACGACAGCTACCAGCCTCATGAGGTCCTTACCATATATCTGCCATTTACAACCACCACCACAGCCCCAAACCGCCCACAAGGAAGCAATAATAGGCGAACCAGGCCAGGTTTCCCTGCTTCACGAAATGGATTACCGTCCTGATTGCCCATACGCCGGATGCATACGCAACAAGTGTACCCAAAAGAATCGGCAGCAGATTCGTGATGTCTCCGGCCTGCGCAATCCGTATTGCCTCGATACCCGTTGCGCCTGTAATGACCGGCACCGACATAAGGAACGAAAAGGCGACCGCCTGTGCGGGTCGTACGTTCTGGTACAGTGCAGCGCAGATCGTCGCTCCCGAACGGGAAATACCGGGAATCATCGCCAGCCCCTGCGCCACTCCCGTCACGATGGATTTCCATGCGGATATATCCCCTGCGGGGTGCGGGCGAATGCGGGTGAGCAGCAGCAGAGCGCCTGTAACGAGAAGCATACCGGCGGTGAGATGCGGCGCCGAAAAAGCGGCTTCCAGAGGCTCTCTGAAAAGTATATACATTACCCCGCCGGGGATCATGGACAGGAGGATGAAGATCGCAAATCGAAAATCCCTGTTGCTGCGGTACTGTGCGCCGATGCGGCCGGGCCGATGTACCCCCTCCCATACCCCGCGCACTATTTCAAGGATGCGGACGCGGTATACCGTGGCAATACTCAGGACCGTGCCGAAATGCACGAACACTTCGAAGGTAATGTTATCGATCTCCAGACCAAGCAAGTGCTGGACGAGCACAAGATGTCCCGAGGAAGAAACGGGGAGAAATTCCGTTATTCCCTGAATGAGACCGAGAAGCGCTGCCTCCCACCAGGTCATGACATAGAGCGTGTGCTGGATTAGGACGAATGTTTGTGCCGAGCGTGCAAGGTACGCATTGCAGACCGGCATAGGAAACGTGAGGATACCTTGCCGGTCGGGGGTTGAACTACAGGAGTATACGGGAAATCATAGTGGTAACAGGCCCTGGTGTGCTGCACAGGTCCGGTTTACGACGCACTGTCCGGAAGGCCGGGTTCCACAAGGACTACGGTTTCACGTTCCACCGTTACGGCGCCGGGCGGCGTTCCTTTCGCTTTGCGCACGTATTTGCGTTCGGTGACCATCACCGGCACAAGGTTGCTTCCCCGGGCCTTGCTGAACCAGGCGGCGATGGATGCCGCTTGCCGCACGATAGCGTTTCCGGGCGCCGCATTGCGATGGGGCAGCCGGAGCACGGCGTGTACGCCCGATACGCCGCGGGCATGCATCCAGAGGTCGTATTTTTGCGCGTGACGAAACGTCAGTTCGTCATTCTGACGGGCATTGCGGCCTACCCAGACCTCATATCCTTCCGGCAGGCGGAATCTTCGAAAAGGTATTCGTTTGTTTTCCTGTTCCGCATCGGGCAGGAAGCGGGCCAGCCGGTCAGCCTGTTCCTTGCGGAAGGTGCGCAAGGCCCGCAGGCTTTCCGTGGCATGCAGCGCATCCAGCAGGTCCTGGACTTTCTGTGCGTCTTTTTCTGTCTCCGCCAGGCGATTTTCGGCGGTTTCGCGCGCAACGCGCGTGCGCCGCGCCCGGTCGTAAAATACCTGTGCGTTTTCCATACCCGAAAGGGCAGGGTCAAGAGGCACGGTTACCCTTTTTCCTTCCGCGAACAGGTCTTCGAGGGATGCTTCCTCGGCGCCTCGAGGGATATCGTGCGCCTGGGCCGTCAGCAGATGCCCCCAGGTCTCGTAACGACCGGCGCGGCTTTCCCGGGACAATTCTTCCTTCATGTGTCGTACCCGCCGGGCGTATCGCTTCGCTGCACGTTCGAGCGCCTTGTCCATAGGGTCGAACAGTTCCCGGAAGCGATGATGCGCCAGGGATCGGCGTACTCCTTCCTGAACGGCCTTGCTGACCGTGTCGAACGTTTCTTCCTGGAGATGGCGAGCGTGTTCGAGGGCAATGAGCGAGAAAATCGGGGCGCCCTTTTCGTCCCGGTATATGCGGGGAGCCGGGGCGAGGAGAGCCCGGCGCACTGTTTCCACGGTTCGGAAAAGCGCCTGCAGATCGCCGGGAGGCACATCGTCCGTTCCCTGCGGATCCAACCCGGCGCGGGTGATCGTCTCAATGCCGAGGGTACGATCGAACAACGGATACGCCCGGCAAACCGTCCGGACGATGGAGCCGCCCTTCGGGCGCCAGCTTGCTTCGAATGCCGTACAGGTATCGGGGTCGGGCGCCGGACGCGGTGCGGGAGGGGCGGATCCTGCGAGCGCGGCATCGTTCCGAAAAGCAGTCAGGATGCGGTCATCCGCCACGAGGAATACATTGGCATGCGGGCCGAACAACGGAATATGAAAGGTCATGCCGCCGGAGAGCCCGAGAAAGATCATGCGATCCCGGTCAGCGATCCGCAGGGTTTCCATCCTTCTGCCGATGGCCGGCTCGAACAGCGTAGCGACATTGCGGCGGGCGCGGGCGTACCCGTCGGCGCAAACGATGAAAAGAAGAGGAAGCCGGACACCGATACGGACGGTTCGGGTGGTCCCCGGGGCGCTAAATGCCAGCGAGAGTTCGTCCCGTTCCTGCGACCAGGCGTCTTCGAGCGTACACCCGATCAGCGAAGTTTGCCATTCCGCAATCAGTGCCCGCAGCGTATGGTAATTCGCAATCATGCCTGCGTATCCTGCTCCACTGTGTCCAGCGCCCGGATAATCGTATCACAAGCTCCGTCGAGTACGTCGAAGGGGATCGTAAGCGGAGGGGCAATGCGCACCAGGCAGTCCGAGTAAAGCGTCCATCCGAGCAGCACACCTTCTTCGAGGCACCGACGCACGGTCCGGGCGGTCAGGTCTGTATCGCGAAGTTGCATTCCCAGCATAGCGCCCCGTCCCCGCACTTCGACGATCAACGGATGGTGCAAACGCTGACGAACCCGTTTTTCTATGGCGCGGGCCCGAACGGGAAGTTCCTCGTCGACGATCACCTGCAGGGCGGCCAGTGCGGCGGCGCAGGATACCGGATGTCCTCCGAATGTGGTTACATGACTCAGTGGGGGGTCCCGCCGCAGCGCCTGAAAGCGGTCCGCGCTGGAAATGAATGCCCCAAGCGGCATGCCGCCGCCGAAGGCTTTGGCAATCGTCAGAATGTCGGGAATGACGCCGAACTGCTCGAACGCAAAAAGCGTTCCGGTGCGTCCGAATCCTGTTTGCACCTCGTCGAAGATCAGCAGGGCGCCGGTTTCGTTGCAGCGCGCTCGCAGGGCCCGCATCCAGTTGTCCTCCGGTATGTTGATGCCGCCTTCCCCCTGAATCGGCTCTGTGATCACGCAGGCCGTTTGTTCGTCGATGGCCTGCAGGGCGCGCTCGTGGTTGAAGGGGAGTATGTCCACATTGGGCAACAGCGGACGAAAGGGATCCTGGTACACGTCTCGACCAGTCACGGACAGGGAACCGTGCGTGTCCCCGTGGAACGACCCCTCGAAAGCGATCATCCTTGACCGTCCCGTTCCTTTTTTTGCCAGCTTCAGGGCGCCTTCATTGGCCTCTGTTCCGGAGTTTGTGAAATAGGTTACCTGAAGAGAAGGGGGTAGGCGTCCGGCCAGAAATGCAGCCAGATCCACCTGCGGGCGCTGCACGAATTCGCCGTAGACCATGACATGCATATGGCGGGCAGCTTGCTTCCGGACAGCCTCGACGACCGCCGGATGTCCGTGCCCCAGCGAAGAAACGGCAATACCGCTGATCATATCGACGATGCGACGCCCATCGGAGAGGTATAACCAGGATCCCTGTGCCCGGTCTATGACGAGCCCGAGCGGCGTATCGCTTGTCCACGCCATGAATCGTTCGAATCGTTCCTGCAGCAATGACATAATCGAGGGGTTTTTTACGTATCCGCCGTATCCCGACGATGAATAAATACGCGGTGGCTTGGTCGAATGCAATGTTCCGGAAGACGGGAACCTGCATGCAGGGCGCTCCGTGGAAAACGGCAACGGGTTTTTTGTGTCCGGATTTTGGTCATGACAACCCGGCCATATCCGGTGTCGAGGCATCCACAGGTTCCCGAACCAGGATGTCCTGAACATAGCGCGCGGTCGCCTTTCTGCCCCTCCACCCATCGAACCGCCGCTTGCCGCGTCGTTAATTTCATTCGTTGCAACGGCATACCATGATTACTACGATCGCTCAAGCCCTGTTCGATCGCCTGATCGATGCATTTCCCGCGGATCGCACATACGGACGTTCGGACATCCGACGCGATCCGATGCCGGAGGCGCTCGCTGATTATCTCGAACAGGTACTAAATATGAAACTCCGGGATACCCTCCCGGAGCGCAATCTGCAAAATTCCTGGGTGGATCTGCAGGCAGCAGAGGTGCAAGAGGCACACACCCGTTTTATGGAGGTCATGAAGCGCCATCCGGCTTTTCCTGCTTTCGTATGGGCCGACTTCCTGAAGAATGCGTGCCAACAGACGCTCTATCTGGTTATCCAGCCCACGGCTTCGCTGATCGATTCGGTGTTTGATCCGTTGGGCACTCCGGTGCGTGCAGGCACGATGCGTGATCGCATGGGGTTGTATCCTGCGAAGATTCCGTACCGGGAAGCGCTCGAAACCTGGCTGGATGAACAGGGTGACGAGCCGGTTGGACGAGATCGGTTCGAAGAGTTCCTGTGTCAGGCCGATCAACAACTTGCCTCGGACAGTTCCCCGGAGGACTGGCTCCGATTATTCGATCCGCTTGTCAGCGTGCTTGCTACTGCCGGATATCGTGAGGTCCCCACGGAGTTTGTCCAAGCGTTTTTACAGGAAAAGGGAGCGGAAAAGGTTTTGCACCGCCTCGAACAGCAATTCGGTTCGGAGGAAAGCATTCCTTTCGACAAGTTGGAGGTATTGTTTGCGCCCGATGCAGCAGAAAGCGGCAAGTCCGTCAGGAAGGCCGCAAACGCGCCCGCAAGACCGGCGGAGCGCCGCCAGGAAGCGCAACCCTTGTGGAAACGGTTCGCGCAGGCAGGTGACGATGTTTCGCCACCTGCTGAGTCTCCCGCATCCTCTTCGCCTGTCGACAGCGTGGATACTTCGGCCGAGCCGCGCTGGAAACAATTCCGCGCGGGTTCTCCGCCGGCGGCTGCCGAAGAAGTGCTCGAAAACGCCGTGGCCACGGAGCGAACACCCGCGGAGAACGGCGCACCTGCGGAAATCGAAACGGCTACGCAGCCGGAACCTTCTGTCCGGATTTTTACGCTCGAACGGAGCCATTCCGTGCTTCCGAAAAATGAATCCGTTGTTTCTGATACCTCTGCAGACGCCGGCGAAGCCCCTACGGGACTGACCCGTCTTGAACATACCGTACTCGGGGAACGCGGCGCGCGGAACCGCGATCTTTTTGTCCAGTGTCTTTTTCAGGGCAAGGAGCAGGCGTATGAAGCCGTTCTGGAGCGCCTGGAAGACGCAAGGGACTGGTCGGAGGCTTCGCAGACCATCGCCAACGAGGTGTTCCTGAAGCATCAGGTGAACATCTACAGCCCTCCCGCCGTGACTTTCACCGAGGCCGTAGAGGCCCGATACTGCACCTGATCCGTTATTCATGGACGATCGCGAAAAGAGGCGTGCCGATCTCGAGAGACGCCGCGAAGAGGCTCGTCTTGGTGGGGGAGCGGCGCGTATTGCACAGCAACACGAACGGGGGAAATTGACCGCCCGGGAGCGGCTCGATATTCTTCTGGACGACGGGTCTTTTCAGGAAACAGGTGTGTTCGTACGGCATCAGGTGCAGGATTTCGGGCTTGACGAGCACCGCCCGTACGGCGACGGCGTGGTTACGGGTTTTGGCACGATCGACGGTCGTCTTGTCTATGTCTATAGTCAGGATTTCACCGTATTCGGGGGGTCGCTCGGGCTTGCCCATGCCCGCAAGATCACCCGTCTTATAAACCTGGCGCTGGAGAATGGGGCGCCTGTCATCGGGTTGAATGATTCCGGGGGCGCCCGCATACAGGAAGGTGTCGATTCGCTCGGCGGCTATGCGGAGATTTTTCTTCTGAATACCATGGCTTCCGGCGTAGTGCCGCAGCTATCCGCAGTGCTTGGTCCATGCGCAGGCGGTGCGGTGTACAGTCCGGCCATTACGGACTTTGTCTTTATGGCGAAGAACACGAGTTATATGTTCGTGACCGGCCCCAATGTGGTAAAGACGGTAACCCAGGAAGAAGTGACTGCCGAGGAATTGGGAGGTGCCCGCACCCATACCGAAAAGAGCGGGGTCGCCCACATGGCCTGCGAGAACGAGGTGGAGTGCCTGCACCGGATACGCGATCTGTTTGGTTTTATCCCGCAGAATTGCGAGGATGCTCCTCCTTTCGTCCCCACCGACGATCCGCCGGATCGCATGGACGAAGCGCTCAACGATATGGTGCCGGAGCATCCGAACAAGCCCTACGATATGCTGGAAGTGATCCGGGCGCTTGTGGACGAGCGCAATTTCTTCGAGATCCATGCCGAGTTTGCGCCGAATCTCCTTGTAGGGTTTGCCCGTCTCGGCGGTCAGTCTATAGGCGTGGTTGCGAACAATCCCGCTGCGCTGGCAGGGGTGCTGGACATGGACGCATCGGTCAAAGGTGCGCGTTTCGTGCGGTTTTGCGATGCCTTCAATATCCCATTGCTCGTCCTGGAGGACGTTCCCGGATTTATGCCGGGAACCGATCAGGAATGGGGGGGCATTATCCGGCATGGCGCCAAGCTTCTTTATGCATTCTGTGAAGCCACCGTGCCCAAAATAACCGTCATCACCCGCAAGGCGTACGGGGGCGCCTACGATGTGATGAACTCGAAACACATCCGGGGAGACCTCAACTTTGCCTGGCCTACTGCGGAAATCGCCGTAATGGGGCCGAAGGGGGCCGTTGAAATCATCTACAAGCGTCAACTGGCCGAGGCGGACGATCCCGCGGCGGCGGAAGAAGATTTTATCCGGCACTACCGGGATACGTTCGCGAATCCCTATATCGCTGCCGGACAAGGGTACATCGATGACATTATTTTTCCCGCTGAAACGCGGTCTCGACTTGTCCGGGGGTTCGATATGCTACGGAACAAGGTGGCCCGTAATCCCCGGAAAAAGCACGGGAATATTCCCTTGTAGGCCCTACCCGAAAAGAGCGCGCAGGTACTCGCGCCGCATCTTTGCAATAGCGGCGATGGAAATTTGCTTCGGACACACGGCCTCACATTCCCCGTGATTCGAGCAATCTCCGAATCCCTCGGCTTTCATCTGGTCTACCATGCGCACAACCCGCTCCTTGCGTTCGACCTGACCCTGGGGGAGGTGTGCAAGGTGGGCTACTTTTGCGCCCGTGAACAAGGAGGCGGATGCATTCGGACATGAGGCGACGCAGGCCCCGCAACCGATGCATGTGGCGAAATCGAACGCCTCGTCCACATGTTCCTTCGGAATGGGAAGGCTGTTTGCATCCGGTGCTCCCCCCGTATCGACGGAGACGTAGCCGCCCGCTGCAATAATGCGGTCGAATGCGCTGCGATCCACCACCAGATCCTTGATGATGGGAAAAGCGGCGGCGCGGAAGGGTTCGACGACAATCGTGTCTCCGTCCTTGTAGTGCCGCATATGCAACTGGCACACGGCCGTAGCCTTCATGGGGCCATGCGCGATACCCCCCACCATAAGGCCGCAGGAGCCGCAAATACCCTCGCGGCAATCGTTGTCGAACTCGACCGGGTCTTCGCCCTTTTTGATGAGTTCCTCGTTCAATACGTCAAGCGCCTCGAGGAAGGACATATCCTCGTTCAGGTTCTCGAGCGTGTAATCGACCAGTTTTCCCTTTGCATCCGGGCCGGACTGCCGCCAGACTTTCAAGTGTATGGTCATCGTTTGCGCCATGCGGCTGCGGAATGGTTCAGTGCTTCGACAAATGTTCTGCCGTTATTTGTAGCTCCTCGTGGACAAATCGACCACCTCAAAAGATAGCGTTTCCTTGTGCAGTACCGGAGATGCCGTATCTCCCGTGAATTCCCATGCGGCCACGTAGGTATACTCTTCGTCCCGGCGCAGCGCCTCGCCTTCTTCCGTTTGATATTCCTCACGGAAATGAGCGCCGCACGATTCGTCTCTGTGCAGAGCGTCCCGGGCCATGAGTTCTCCCAGTTCGAGAAAGTCCGCTACGCGGCCTGCAAATTCGAGGTTCTTGTTCAAGGTGTCTTTGCGACCGGGCACGGATACGTTTTCCCAGTATTCGGCGCGCAGATCTGCAATGGCGTCCATGGCGTGCTGGAGTCCCTTCCGGTTTCGGGACATACCTACGTAGTCCCACATGATCTGTCCAAGTTCCCTGTGAAATTCCGTGACCGTTTTGCCTCCATCGACATGGAGCAGGCGTTTGATACGGTCCTCCGCCGCGCCGGATGCCTCGTCGAACGGCGCCTCCGAAACATCCACCTTGCCACTGCCGCCGCCGGAGGCAATGTAGTCTCCCAGCGTCGAAGAAATGACAAAATACCCGTCGGCAAGGCCCTGCATGAGTGCGCTGGCCCCCAACCGGTTTGCACCGTGGTCGGAAAAATTGGCTTCTCCCAGCACGAACAGCCCCGGGATCGTGCTCATGAGGCGGTAATCGACCCACAGGCCGCCCATCGTGTAGTGTACGGCGGGATAGATCCGCATCGGAACCCCGTACGGATTTTCACCCGTGATGCGCTCGTACATTTCGAAAAGATTCCCGTACCGTTCTCTCACTCCGGATTCCCCGAGACGCCCGATCGCATTCTCAAAATCCAGATAGACAGCCTGCCTCGTAGCACCTACGCCGAATCCATCGTCGCATACCACTTTGGCGGCGCGCGATGCCACATCCCGGGGGACAAGATTGCCGAAACCGGGATACCGGCGCTCCAGGAAGTAGTCACGTTCCTCTTCCGGGATGTTTTCAGGGGGGCGGGCATCGCCGGCTTTCCGGGGCACCCAGACCCTGCCGTCATTGCGCAGGCTTTCGCTCATGAGCGTCAGTTTGGATTGGTACTGCCCCGACACGGGAATACAGGTCGGGTGAATCTGGGTGTAACACGGATTGGCGAAAAAGGCGCCTTTCCGGTGGCATCGCCATGCTGCAGTGACGTTGGAATTTTTGGCGTTCGTGGAAAGAAAATACACGTTGCCGTAGCCTCCTGTGCATAGCAGCACGGCGTCGCCGGCATGGCGTTCCAGCTCACCGGTTACGAGATTGCGGACAATAATACCCCGCGCCTGACCGTCCACGACTACGAGTTCGAGCATTTCCCTGCGAGGAAACATCTTTACCCCGCCGGTCCGGATCTGCCGTTCGAGCGCCTGGTAAGCGCCCAGCAGCAGTTGCTGGCCGGTCTGGCCTCTGGCATAGAACGTACGCGACACCTGGGCCCCGCCAAAGGAGCGATTGTCAAGCAGGCCGCCGTATTCCCGCGCGAACGGGACGCCCTGCGCAACGCACTGGTCAATGATATGGTTACTGACGGCGGCAAGACGGTGCACATTTGCCTCGCGGGCACGATAGTCTCCCCCCTTGATCGTGTCGTAAAACAGACGCCAGACGGTGTCCCCGTCGTTCGGATAATTCTTGGCGGCGTTAATGCCGCCCTGCGCCGCGATCGAATGAGCGCGGCGGGCCGAATCCTGGATACAGAACACTTTGACATTATATCCGAGCTCGGCCAGCGTGGCTGCGGCGGAGCCTCCGGCCAGCCCCGTACCTACCACAAGGATATCATGCTTCCGTTTGTTTGCCGGATTGACGAGCTTCGCCCTGTCGAGATAGTTCTGCCACTTCTCTGCAAGGGGGCCGGGCGGAACGTGGGCTTCCAGATTCATGGCTGCGGAGTTACGGGGCGAAAAAGTAAATGTACAGGGGCAGCACAATAAAACCTGCGGCAATGCCGACGGCGAGCAGGGCCGCGATCCCGTAGATCAACGGGGTCAGGCGGCGGTTCATGGCGCCCAGGGACTGGAGTGCGCTCCATACTCCATGGCGCAAATGAAATCCCAGCAAAACCATTACGCCTGTATATCCGAATGCATAGATCGGGTGCTGAAACTTCTCTGTGACCAGCCGCTTGAGATCCCGGATAGGTTCACCATCCACCAGCAGGCTATACCCTTCTGCGATACCGGGGCCGAACTTGAACGATTTGAGGTGGATCACGAGAAAAACAAGCAGGACGACACCTGTCAGGAGCATGGTTCGGGAACTCGGAGACTGCAATCCGGGGCGCCCGGCGCTTCGGTAGGTGTCGTAGCCCTGCTTTCTGGCGCGCCGCTTGCCGAGGTAGATATTTACTCCAAGGATGGCATGAATTACGAGGCAAATCAGGAGCACAATCTCGACTGCGTAGAGGAGCGGCCCCGTGCTCAGTAACTTGTGCGCATATTCGTTGTATGCCTCGCCCGCACCGAAGTAACTCAGGTTTCCTGCCATGTGCAGGATCACGAACCCCGCCCACGCGAAGCCGGTAACCCCGGTCAGCACCTTTTTGCCGATCGGGGAGGAAAGGGCCGACCAAAGACCAGGTTTGTCGTGTTTAATCCGGGGCGCCATGGTGCAGGGCTTTTCGGGCCTCGTCAGGGCGTAACAGGATACAAAAAGGGATGCTAAGGATAATAAATATCAGGTTCCATTGGATTATTACAAACTTTGTGAATATACTGTCTATTGTCCGGAATTGAGCCGCATGCTTTGGGGAGAGGGCGTTTGCGGGGTATCTCGCAAGAAGCTCTGCCAAAGATCTGCACTTGAAGAACCACTCGCCATAAGGAGGCCAGCTATGACGATATTGCGTACGTTTTCCATAATGACCCTTGTGATTGCCTTGACGGCTCTTGTCGGCTGTGGAGGGCAGGAGGCGGATAGCGAAGATGCTATGATGGAAGACCATGACATGGAGATGGAAGGCGAAGCCATGGAGATGGAAGCCGATGAGATGGAGATGGAAGGTGACGGGATGGAGGGAGAGATGGAAGGTGAAGACATGGGGGACATGGGGGATGAGGAAGGCATGGAAGAGGAGGCCATGGAAGAAATGGAGGAGGAGGCATCCGCGGAGGAGGCAGAGGAATAGTTTATTCGCCTGATTGATATCACACGGCCTGTGGTCAGGACAGATTCTGATCACGGGCCGCAGCACATCTGCCTTGCTTCTTTTTTCCTCGTTTATTCGTGGAGAAAAGTGTTTACGCGCGCTGCCCGATCGGCAGTGTACGTTTTCCTTGTGGGCCAACATATGCGGCCTTCGGGCGAATCAGCCTGTTGTCTTCCCATTGTTCCTTCAGGTGAGCACTCCAGCCTGCCGTTCGGCTTAATGCGAAGATGGGCGTGTACAGGTCGATAGCGATGCCCAGCGCGTAGTAGATGGAGGCGCTGAAGAAATCCACGTTGGGATACAGGCCTTTCTCCGCCTTCATAATTTCCATCATTTCCAGGCTCATTTCATACCATTTCAGGGAGCCGATTTCCTCACCGAGTCCTTTGCTCATGTCTTTGAGAATGCCGGCGCGCGGGTCCATCGTTTTGTAGACACGGTGCCCGAAGCCCATGATGCGTTCCTTCTTTGCAAGTTTTGCCGCGATATAGTCGGCGGGTCGTTGACCGGAACAGTCGATTTCGAGCAACATGCGCATGACTTCCTGATTGGCCCCACCGTGGAGCGGACCTTTCAGCGCGGCAATGCCGCCTGTTACCGCCGAGTACATATCCGATAGCGTTGCTCCGATCACCCGACTGGCAAAGGTAGAGGCGTTCAGCCCGTGTTCGGCATGAAGCACCAGGCATGTGTCGAACGTGCGTTCGGCCATCTCTCCGGGTCTTTCGCCATTAAGCATGTAGAGAAAATTGTGCGCATGCGAACAATCCGTGCGAGGAGCTACCGGTTCTTTTCCTTTACGCAACCGGTCGATCGCTGCAATGATCGAAGGAACACGCGCAACGATCCGGATTGATTTTCTGTAGTTCGCCTCAGGCGATCCGTCATCGGCCTCGTCGTCGAACAGACTTAGTGCAGAAACTGCCGTTCGGAGGGACGCCATGGGATTGGCGTCTTTGGGAATGCGGCGTAAAATACTCCATATGCCTTCCGGCAGGACAAGGGCTGCCCGTAATTGTTCTTTCGCCTGGTCGAGGCGAGCCTGATTAGGAAGGTCCCCGTCGTGGAGAAGGCAGAAAACTTCTTCGTAGGAAGTGTTTTGGGCGAGATCGCGGATATCGTAGCCGCGATACGATAGTTGTCCAATTTTCCCGTTGACAAAAGCAATGTGTGAATCCAATGCAACGACATCAGCCAGTCCCTGCACCTTCACTGCCGGCGTATTTTTTGATTTTTCGGGGTCTTTCGATACGTTGTTTTGAGCAGAGGCTGGCATGATGGGGGGTTATGTGGTATTTACGCGGGCAGCTCCGTACCAGGGCTGGCCTTACTATTATAGCACCGAAATTTCGGTTTTGTGTAGCACGTCAAAGCTGATATACTTACGCGTAAACCAGGACAAAGTGCCGATTCGGCGCCGGGATCATTTATGCAGCGCCGGCATCTAACATAATAGAAAATGTTGAGTTTTCTTTAGCTGCCCCGGCTGGGGTGCTGATCTTCACACACGACTTTTTACAATTTTTCAAGGAGCGTAGCACGTTGTCCTTGAGTCGGTTTTTCGATACTGTTTCCCGTAAGCAGCGTACTTTGTGCGTTGCCTATGCGCGAGGTGGAGCGTTCATGCCGAATAGCCCGTTTACCGGGCATATTCCAGTTGTCTGGCGACGCTCCAAACCTGACGGCACACTCTTCGAAACGTGTTTCATGCATGTGCTTGCAACCATTGCATGGAATACCTGCCTGTCTCCACATGAAAATGCCATTGGGACCGTATCGGCCCATCGTTCAGGCGCCATATCCGGTCCGGCAGATCCGGGTGCACAACACATCAACCGGCTCATCGAAGGCGTGTGCTCACGTCTTATATGGGTAAGGAAATTGTCATCAATGCAGAGAAGGCGCAAACGCGGATAGCCATCGTAGAAAATGGAAGTCTCGCAGAACTCTACATAGAGAACCCTGATAATTCCCGAACGATCGGCGACATTTACCTTGGCAGGGTCTGCAAGGTTATGCCAAGCATCCAGGCCGCGTTCGTGGACATTGGGCGAAAACAGGACGCCTTTCTACATTTTTCCGATCTGTCGGATGACATCGGGCAGTTGCTCGCGTTCGTGGACGCAAAGCAACCGGATGTATCCCGCACAGTCAATCAAAATCGGAAGCCGCCGAGAAAACGGGGCGCACGCCGCAAGCCGCGCCGCGATCACAGCGCATCCGGGCGAACCGACGAAACAACTCGCGTTGCGCCGATAGCGAAACTCCGCGCTCGGCGACGACTCGTACAACGCCTGTCGAGAAGAACCGATAAAAGTCTCCGATCCGCCGATCCGCCGGAGAAGTATCTCAAGGTCAACCAGCGCATTCTGGTCAAGGTCGTCAAGGAACCGATCTCGAATAAGGGCAGCCGTGTTTCCACGGACATTTCGATGGCTGGACGCTTTCTGGTTCTCGTTCCGTTCGGAAACTATGTAGCCGTGTCCAAGCAGATTCATTCGTACAAGGAACGGCGGCGGCTCAAAGCGCTCGCCAAAAGTCTCGTTCCTCCAGGCGTGGGTCTGATCGTGCGTACGGTGGCCGAGGGGAAAAATGCTAAAACGCTCGACACGGATTTACAACTGCTGCTTGATAAATGGCGCAAGATGGAGCAGAAACTCGCGGGGCGCCCCAACCCGCCCATGCCGGTTCATCGGGATGTGAATATGCTCTCGTCGGTTATGCGTGATCGGTTCTCCGAAGATTACGACCGGGTGCTGATCGACAACGAACGGCTTTACAGAAACGTCAGGAATTACATTCAGGCGGTAGCTCCACAGATGGCCGACGCCATCCGGCATCACAACGGAAAGAAGCATGTGTTCGAGGTGGCCGGCATCCAGGCCGAAATACAGGAGGCATTCGAAGGGCGTGTTAATCTTCCTGGCGGCGGGTATCTCTTTATCGAGCATACGGAGGCCATGCATGTGGTGGATGTGAACTCGGGCAGGGCGGGACATGGGCTTTCGCAGGAGGAAAGTTCGGTAAAGGTGAATCTGGAAGCCGCGCGCGCCATCGCCAAGCAAGTTCGCCTGCGGGATCTCGGCGGCATCATCGTAGTCGATTTCATTGACCTCCGTGATGAGAAGAACCGGAGGAAAATCTATGATGAGCTCAGGAAGGAATTCAGAAAAGACCGCGCTGTGACGAAGGTACTGCCCATGAGCGACTTCGGGCTTGTCCAGATCACCCGGCAACGTTTGCGTCCAAGTGTCACAGCGGGGGGAAACTCCCCCGATTTTCTGACGAAGAATGGTTCGGCCGGGACGGCGCAACCCGCCCGGAGCGAAACGCGGCCCCCCGAAAAAAAGGACCGGAACGAACCGAAACGGTCTTCCGGAAGGGGGCGTGGGAGTTCCCGGGGAAGGCGCCCGGATCCGATGGTGGTGCTCCAGGAAATTGAGCAATGGGTGGTGGGGTACAAGGCCCTGGGCGGTTCCCGGCGCCTTACGCTATGGACGCACCCGTTTACGGCCGCCTGGCTGAGGCGCAAAATTACCGCCAACCGTTTCGGGTTCTTTCTGAAACATTCGCTGTCGATTCGTCTCAAAACAGACGGAACGATGTCGCCGTACGCGTTCCGCGTCACGGATACCCGATCCGGGGAGGACCTCACCCGGAAGGTTCCGTTGTCGAGAGGCGCGAGACCCGGTTAGGTCGAACGGCCTTGCGCCAAGGACCGCTTCCCCTGCTTTTCTTACTCATTATGTCCCTTCGCAGAAGTCCGTTGTTTCCGGTTGCAGGCGTTACGCTGGCGTTATTGCTTGCTTTTGCTTCTCTTGCGGTGGTTCCGGAGGTCCATGCACAGCTTTTTTCCTACGGAAGGGTGGCACAGCAACGCGCCGGAGAGCTTTCGATCATCTGGCAGGCCGTCGATTTCCAGCCTGACACGAACAGGCCGACCGAAGGGGCGCCGATGTTCACCGGCCCGGCCTATGGTATTATGTACGCACGGGCCAATATCTCCGCGACCCTAACCTATGGGTCGGAAAGCTCCACCGCTGGTCACAACTCGAGGTTACTTGACGTTGCCGTGGCAACCTGGAGCTCTCTCTTCACCATCGGAGCCTCGGAGACGTCCCGGCTGTACCTTCCCCTGACGTTGCAGACGAACTACCGTCGCGTAGCGCCGAAGGGGCAGGCGAATTCCCCCTTTGGATCGTTTCAGGTGACGGTGATTGGTTTGGGTGTTGGCCTGGGTGGGAGCACGGAGCGGGGTAAAAATGTCCGTTTAGAGGCACGGGCCGCTCCGGCATTGGGTATTGCGCTGCGTTCCTTTGGGGGAAGCACGGGTATGGCATGGCTGGTGGATGCGGGTGCGCGTATGCATATTCGCGAGGTGTTCAAGCGCTTTGGTTTGTCCGCGGGATACGGATTCCGTACCCAATCCTGGCGGGTGGGCGAGGCGAACCTGATCCTGGAACCCAGCGAGACCCGACTTGATTACCTCGGGTCCCAACACATGATCACATTGGGTCTGAACTGGTAACCGCAGGGTTCCGAACATCCCGCCGCACAATGCAATGAGTATCCTGGTCCTATCCATACGGACGTTCCGATGAAGACAAAACACATCCTTGAAGAACTCAGGGAAGCGGCAGCCGGGTTTGGTCTGGAAGTGCGCATGGAGAAGGGTAATTTTCGAGGTGGGCGGTGTAAGATTGCCGATGAGGAAATCATTGTGTTGAACAAGCAGCATCTTCCCGAAACGCAATTGGTCGTGCTGGCGAACAGCCTTCGGGGGTTGCCCATCGACGATATCTTTCTAAAACCCTCCGTGCGCGCCGCCGTCGAGGAAATATGGCGACAGCATGAGCCGGCGGAGTTCTACGAAGCGGATGACACGGAATGAGGACCGAATTCGAGTTACCTTGCTTGGCACGGGTACATCTACCGGCGTTCCCGTAATAGGGTGTGCGTGTCCTGTATGCACTTCCGGGGATCCCCGCGACGAACGTACCCGGAGCGCATGTGTCTTCGAGACGAAGGGGCTCCGCATCCTTATAGACATTGGACCGGATTTTCGCAGGCAGGCGCTTCGCGAAGATATCCGGCATATCGATGCGGTTCTGTTCACGCACCACCATTTCGACCATGTGGGCGGGATTGACGATCTCCGTCCTTTTCTGTTCAAAAACCGCCGTCCCGTTCCTTGCTATGCCCGCCGCAATACGGTGGAAGTCCTGCAAAAGATGTTCACTTATATCTTTGAGGACGGTTCGTATCCCGGGGTTCCCAATCTGGTTCTGAAAGCCGTCGATGGCCCCTTTACCGTAACCGGGCGCAGCGATTCCTCCTGCTCGGTGTCCGTTATTCCCATCGATGCCTATCATGGGCCCCTGCCCCTTTTCGGATACCGGATAGGAAAGTTCGCCTATCTGACGGACACCAATCGTATTCCGGAAGAAAGTTTCGATTTACTGCAGGACCTGGATGTGCTGGTCCTCGATGCCCTGCGCGAGGAGGGGCATCCGACCCATTTTTCCTTTGACGAGGCGATCCGCGCCGCGCAGCGCATTGGTGCACGGCAGACGTATTTTACCCACATGACGCATAGCACGCTGCATGCCGACGCCGATGCTCGTTTGCCGGAAGGCATTCGGCTCGGATACGACGGATTGGTATTCGAAACGGGCGTCTGAAGACACGATTCCCTCTGCCCGACGCCGTTTGCGTATATTTCCGTACCCGCCTCTCTTGCATGAACGGTCCGGAGGATACTCCATGAAACTGTTTATTCTCAATGGTCCCAACCTGAATCTGCTCGGTACGCGCGAAACGGAAACTTACGGAACCGCCACGCTGTCCGACATGCAGGATGCATTATGCGCTCTGTTCCCCGACGTCGATTTCCGGTTTGTCCAGAGTAATCACGAGGGCAATCTGATCGATGCGCTTCATGAAGCGGCCAGCGAAGGCGCGTCGGGCGTGGTGTTCAATCCCGGGGGCTTTACGCATACGTCCATAGCATTGCGGGATGCGGTGGCGGCGGTAAATGTGCCGGTCATCGAGGTGCATCTTTCGAATGTGCATGCCCGCGAATCTTTTCGGCATCGCTCTCTGACGGCAGCCGTAACCGCAGGGCAGATTGTGGGTCTTGGCATGAAAGGATACGAACTGGCCGTGCGCTACTTCCTGGATGGAGCGGGAGCGTAACGCGCATGAGCGATATTCCTTTCGAACCGGCAGAAAGTCCCGAGCCGGAGGTTCGGGCAGTCCGCAACGGAGATGACGACACGTCGCCGCCCGGCAATGCGGCCGGCGTCGTTGGGGCGGGGATTCTTACCAGTCGCCTCATGGGGTTCGTGCGGGAGCGGGTGGTTGCCCATTTCTTCGGGCTGGGCGCACACGCCGATGTTTTTCAGGTGGCGTTCCGGGGCCCGAACCTGCTGCAAAATCTTTTGGGAGAGGGCACGATCTCGGCGGCGTTCATCCCCATCTACTCGAAGATGATCGAGGAGGGGCGTGAACGGGAGGCAGGCCGGTTTGCCGGTGCGGTTTTCGGCTTGCTGCTTGCCCTTACAGCCGCACTGAGTCTGGTGGGTATCCTGCTTGCCGAGCCGATCGTGACGATTTTCGCAGTCGGTTTTCGGGACGATGCGGCCGCAGTGGCGGCGGGCGAATTGCCGATCAACCGGTTCGAATTGGCCGTACAGGCGGTACGGATCATATTTCCGATGACCGGCCTGCTGGTGCTGGCGGCATGGTGTCTGGGCATACTCAATAGTCATCGCCGGTTCTTTCTGCCTTACTTTGCTCCCGTGCTGTGGAATGCGGCCATCATCGGCGCCCTGATCGTCGGTGCGCGTATGGTGCTGGCGCCGGCGGCAGGCTTGCAAGCGGGTGCGCGGACCGATCTGCTGTTCGCTGCGTTCTACGGTGCCTTTCTGGGTGGTTTCCTGCAGTTCGCAGTGCAGGCGCCTCTCGTGTTCCGGATGCTTCGCGGCTTCCGGCTTGCCTTTTCCGCGAAGATTGCGGGCGTCAGGGAGGCGATACGCGCCTTTGGACCTGCGGTGGCCGGACGGGGCGTCTATCAACTGTCCTCTTATCTTGATCTTTTGCTGGCTTCCTTGCTGGCGGCCGGCGCCGTATCGTCGCTGCGGCCGGCGCAGATGTTGTACATTCTGCCGATAAGTCTTTTCGGTATGTCCCTGGCCGCGTCCGAATTGCCCGAGCTTTCCCGCTTCGGCCTGGAGAAAACCGAAGCATTCATGCAGCGCCTGGGCCGGTCCATAAACCAGATGCTGTTTCTGACGGTGCCCACATGCATCGGGTACCTGGCTTTTGGCCTGCTTATCGTCGGGGCGCTTTTCCGCACCGGGGAATTCGGCTCCGAGGATTCCTGGCTCGTCTATCTGGTGCTGGCTGGTTATTCACTGGGGTTGCTTGCCACGGCCATGTCCCGACTGCTGCAGAACGCGTTCTATGCGCGCAAGAATACGCGAACGCCGGCCCGCATTGCCGTAGTGCGTGTGGTCGTATCGACGGTCGTGGCTATCCCGGCGATGTTTCTGCTGGACGGGATTGCCGTCGGGGATGTCGCGGGTTTCGTCGCGGAAGGTCGTACGCTGTATCTGGGCAGTCTCGGGCTGGCCATTGGCGCGACGACAGGCGCATGGATCGAACTATGGCGTCTCCAGCGATCCATGGGAGCCATGATACCTGCTTTTCGCCTGCCATGGGCGGGTGTGCGGCGCATGACGGCGACGGCGCTGGCTGCCGCGGCGCCCGCAGGAGTCGTATGGTGGCTTCTTCCCGGCATGCACATTGCGGTCGAAGCGCTGATCGTGGTATCGGTGTACGCAACAGGGTATCTGGGCGCCTCGTTCCTGCGACGCGCCCCTGAAATGGATCCCCTGATCGGACAGTTTGTCAAGCGCGGAAAGGAGGACGGATAACCGGACGCAGATGTCGGTACCTTTTATCCCGTGTGCGACCGGCATTTGTCGTTGGCCGCATACGTTTCCCGGCCGAACGGGGTTTACTCAGCCGGTTCCTCATGCGAATGGACTTCGATATGCGCATACGATTGTCCATCCCATTCCCCGAGATACAACCGACCCGTTACCTGCAGGCGGGCCGGGGTTTCCACGGCCTCAGGAAAGACGAGGACGTACGTATTGCGATCCGATGTTTCGAGCACATACGCGGCAAAAGGTTCGTTGCCGCGCACGGTGACCATGCCTTCCACCGTGATGGTGTCTGCGTCGGATACGCGATCTGTGGCGCAGGAGACAAGACAGGCTGACATAAAGCATGCCGCGCACACAAAAATCGCGTATTTTCGGTACCGGCGGATGCGGTATGCGCGGCATGTATTCCACACGCCGGTCCCGTGTGTACCGGACGGCTTCATTCGCAGTTGTTTGCGCACGGTGTAATCGGATTTCATTTTGCTGAAAACAAGGGGGGGGGCACTGTTTACGAGAGTGTGCGTACCTTTGTTACAAGGTATACATTCCGCCTGATTCAAAACCTCGGCGTATGCCGCTATTCCTTTCCTGATCGTCCCCCGTTCTTTGTTCACAGGCACCTATCTCGCACTTCGATGATCAAACACCTTACCGCATGTTTCTCCCCGGCGCTCTGCTTTGCCGTACTGATGGTCGTGTCGCCTGCGTTTGCCCAGTCTTCGGGCCGGCTTGAACCCATGCAACCGCCTGTCGCCGAGGAAGACCCTCTTCTGTCGGCGGACGACGGGATGCGCGTTATCCACGTGACGGACCGACTGGATCGGATGCCGGAAGCTGTAGCCGCATTCCAGGCATATCTTGAGGCGAAAGCGCTTGGTTTGCTGCCCGTTGCAAAGACCGCGGTATCCTATGAGATCGGCTCTGAGCAAGAGTTCAATGTACTTACCGACCTCAGCAGAGACACGCCCAGTTGGGAAACCCTCACGTTTACGCTGGTGGACGAGAGCGATATCGCCAATATCTGGGTTGCTAACGATCAGCATCAGCAGGGGGTCGCCAGCGAGGAGCAACTTGCACAAATCTCGGCCTATGTGCTTACCGAGACGCCTGAGGGATCCTGGAACTCCGAAAAGGGTCTTGTTGAAAACAGCAACGAGATTTTCGGCGATCCGCCGGATTCGCCCGATGCGGACGGCAAGGTCGATATTCTTCTCTTCGATATCGAGGAGGGCAACGACGATTGCTGCGTGCTCGGCTACGTCACATCGCGGGATCTGGATCCCAATCCGGATCCGGGCGAGGGCAATGCGGCCAACATTCTTTATGTCGATCTGCCCCAGGGGCTAAGGGGAGGCGTTGCTTCGCTTGGCGGTACCATTGCGCACGAGTACCAGCATCTGATCCATTATGCCTATCAATCGGGGCCGGGATCGGAGTTGACCTTCATCAACGAGGGGTTGTCGGAATGGGCGGAACTGCTGAACGGCTTTCCCCCCCGACGCATCCGGTATCTGAACGATCCGGAGGAGATTCGTGTCCGGTTGCTCACCTGGCGCGACCGGGGAACGATCCGGCAGGTGGAAAACGATTACCAGCGTTCGGGGCTCTTCACCACCTACATTGCGGACCGGATCGGGCCGGAAGCCACCGGGTCCATCGTGCAAGCAAAGTGTCCTTCGGGCGTCAATTATTGTCCGAGCGGGTCGTGGCTCAACGGCGTGTTCGGATACGACCTCATTCTGGGCGAGAACAACCTTACCACGGCGGATATCGTGGCGGATTTTCATACCACGAATTTCGTCAACGACGCGGGAGTCGATGCGAAGTATGCGTACAAATCCCCGTTCCGGCAAGGCTTGAGAGCGGTATCTACAGTCACAGTGGATACCGAGGTGGAGCCTGCGCCCTCCGGGACCACGGTGAACGTTTCGAGCGGGGCCGTCGATTATCTGACCTGGGAGAGTGTCACGAACCTCGAACTTGAAATCAGGGACTTCGAGGATGCAGGAGGCGGGGGCGAAGGCGGAGGGGGAGGAACGGGCGCCCGGATTGCTGCGGGCGCAAGCAACCGTTCCGATCTGTCGCTGCGGCTGTTCACCGAAACGGAGGCGGGCGCGAAGCAACTCGTGGACCTCGATCCCGAAACGCAAGAGCATACGGTTGCCGGGGAGTATGCACGGGTGACGCTTATTGTCGTGAACACCCGGGCGTCGGAGAGTTTCAATGCCCCGTCCATCAAGCTCGATATTACCGGAAACTGGGGAGGCGCCGCGTTCGATGTGACCACGGTGGCCTACGACACCGGTGCAAATGAGGACGAGGTATTCCTTTTTGCCGACGCCGAAGACATTATGGCTCAGCTCTACGATGTGCCCTCCTCCGGGTCGCGTCTGGGGGCGGTCTTCGTGGCGCCGATATATGATAACCAGTACACTAATCGCACGGCGCCCCTCGGCGCGCCCCGCGATTTCACCCTCAAAGTATGGAATGTGGGCGATGACGGTTTACCGGGCGATGAACTCTATAGCATGGATGTGGATGAATCACCCAGTGGTTCACCGCGCATCGATCGTGAGAGAACGTATTCATTCCTGAGGGTCAATCTTCCGGCGGACGAAGAGGCGCTTTCGATGCTACCGGAGCGGATTTTTATCGGCCTTGCCAATAAGGGAACCGATATCAATTACCTTTCTGCCGTGTTTGCGCGTGCGAGAAGCACCGTGCAGGACACCCTGGCGTACTGGTACACCACGTACACGAATCGGGATGGAGAAAGCGTTACGGGTTGGAGTCCCGTGGCGAGATTTCGGACGTGCCGGGAGAGAGATGACAACGACAATTGTGTCGACTGGTTGTCGCTCGCCGGGCAGGTGTTTCCTATTCGCGCCCGGTTCCTTACCCCTCTGGGCCCTGTGTCCACGGATGATCCTGTAGAACTCCCATCGGCTGTCCGTCTGGCGCAGAACTATCCGAACCCGTTCAACCCGAGCACCTCGATTTCCTGGACGCAACCGGTTGCCGACCGGGTCCGGCTGTCCGTGTACAACCTGCTGGGGCAAAACATGGCTACGTTGGTGGATGGCCTGCGCCCGGCAGGCGAGCATGAAGTGCGGTTGGATGCCTCCGGGTGGGCCAGCGGCGTGTACGTCTATGTGCTCGAAACAGGGAAGCACACGCTGACCCGGCACATGGTGCTGTTGAAATAAATAATGGTGGCAAGCGATAAGCCGGGACCCTGTTTTCGATGGCAGGGTGTGCGCTGTCGCGTCCGGTTGGTGCGGGGATTGCCCGCCGTCCTGCGCCAGGGTTGGGAGAGGTGCAGCAGAGCCTCGGCTCCAGTGTTATTCGCCTTCGTCCAGTTCTTTATACTTGTGTCGTTCGTCCGAGCGGGTTTCATCGATTACCCGTTCGAACAGTCTCCGTACGGCGGCGTCGGACAGGGGTCCCTTGTTCCCGGCCAGGACATTACGGATGACTTCTGCTTCCCGCTTCGGGAAATACACGGGTAAACCCATTTTTTTCTTTATTGCGCCGAGGGCGTTCGCGCACTGCACCCGCTCGTTCATCACGAGCAGCATGATGCGGTCCAGGACATCTATCCGTTGCCGCCAGGGCGTCATATCGTCTTCGGAAGGATGCGCCGGTATGTCGGGAGCGTCCTCGCCGAAATGATCCATCAGATCCTGCATGGACTGCCGCAGGCTTTCCGGCAGCTTCGATCCGGAGGGCATGAGAAGGACTTCGGTTGCGTGAAATCTCGGAAGGGGATGCATTTCGGGCGATCCCGCGCTACGGAAACGTTGCAAGGGGAAGGTTCGGTTCCGCTACAGGGTTGTCCGGCGGGTCCGTTTTCCCGATAGAGAGCCGGATGTACGCCGCAAAGGCAATCATGGCGGCATTGTCTATACAGTATGCGGGCGGGGGTATGTGTATGCGTACGCCGCATGTTTCGCCCAGTGTTTGCGCCCGCTGTCTCAGTCTTGCATTGGCGGAGACGCCCCCGACCACATGTACGTCACGCACCCCGGTTTCTTCGATGGCGCGGTGCAGGGCGTCGATCAACATATCCACGACCGCTTCCTGGAAAGAAGCGCAAATATCCGGCAGATGGCGTTGCATGAGCGCCGTGCGCTTTTTTTCGCCGAGCCCGTTCAGGTAGTAGAGCACGGATGTTTTCAGCCCGCTGAATGAAAAGTCGTGTCCTTCAAGGCGGGCGCGTGGAAAGCGATGGAAGGCCGGATCTCCCTGTGCAGCGAGATGGTCGATAGCGGGGCCGCCGGGATAACGGAGATCGAGAAGGCGGGCGACTTTGTCGAAGGCTTCTCCTGCAGCGTCGTCCCGGGTTGTGCCGAGGATGCGAAGGGCAAGCCCTTCCTCCACGAGCACCAGCTGCGTGTGCCCTCCGGAAACAATGAGACAAAGCCAGGGATGCTCCGGCAGCTCCCGACCGATCAACGCGGAAAAGATGTGTCCTTCGAGATGATTGATTCCCATCACCGGCACGCCCAGCCCGAAAGCGTAGGCCCGGGCAAAGCCGAGCCCCACCAGCAGCGATCCGGCAAGACCGGGTCCTCGGGTTACCGCCACGGCGGTGAGGTCGGATGGTGCGACGCCGGCTTTGCGGAGCGCCGTACGAACCACCGGAACGATGCGTTGCTGGTGCGCACGCGAGGCGAGTTCGGGGACCACCCCCCCGAACCGGGTGTGAACCTGCTGCGAGAAAATCTCGCTGGAAAGCACCTTGCCGTTCGCTACGATAGCGGCTGCCGTATCATCGCAGGAGCTCTCGATGCCCAGTATGCATGCGTCGTCTGACATAGGGTGCAATAGTCGGGGAAGTACCGCGTTACCTAAATATATTCAATGTGCGGGGATATCGATTCGTATTGACAAACAGTTCCGGGAGGTCTATTATTCAGGTATAATGGGCGTTTCCGTACTATACGTTCCCGTCGCACTTTTTCAGCAGCGCATGACCCTGCGCCACAAACCGTTTTCGTTATGATGCGAAACACGCTGTTTCTTCTTTGGCTGATCGTATTTTTCGGCGTAGCTGTACCCGCGCAGGCCCAACTCCGCGAGGATGCGCGTAATCAGGAAGTCCAGTCCCGGCTCTATGATGCCCGGTCCGGACCGGCTTTTTCACTGAATCGGCTTTTCAGTCCGCAGCATTTCCGGATGGGGCATTCGTACGAAATGTCGATAGGATCGTTCGGCGGGGTTGGTTCGTCGCTCGGCATGTACACCAACACCATGCGCTTCCAGTTCAACAGCAAACTGGCCGGGCGGGTTGATCTGGCTTATGCCTTCTCGCCGTTCGGGGGATCGAATATGTTCGGCGCCTCGCAGGGAATGCAGGGTCGGTTCCTTTTGCGTAATGCGGAGATTGCCTATCGCCCGAACGACAAGGTGCAATTGCATTTTTCCGTGCGGCAAAGTCCGTATGGGAGCTACATGAACCCGTACGGATACGGGGGCTACGGCAGGTACGGCTATGGATATGGCCCCGGTTTCGGGTACTCACCTTATTATGGCAGCCGCATGATGTATATGCGCGTGGGGTCTGCCGACGATCTTTTCTGGAACGATAATCTTCGCTAAGCAAGGCCGCTGCGTCCTCGATTAATTGCCCGGTTTATGGGTCGTTGGAAGAATCGCTTCATGGGGGCGGCCATTGCTGTACTTGGCCTGGTTGTACTCGTGCTCGCCTACAATTTCGTGACACGGGTTACCCTTCTTCCCGATCAGGAAGACAGAACTGCTCGCGAAATTATACAAGTCGAGGTGCGTAACGGGTGTGGTATCGGCGGTCTGGCGGGCGTGATGACGCAGTTTCTGCGTGAGCACGGCTATGACGTGGTGGAGGTAGGGGATTACGAATCGTTCAATGTGGCTCGCTCCATGGTGATCGACCGGGTCGGGAATCTTGAAACGGCGCGTAAAGTGGCTGAAGAACTGGGTATTCAACAGGTCGAACAGGATATTCGCCCGGAGTATTTTCTGGACGCTTCGGTAGTGATCGGCCTGGACTACGAGACGTTGCGTCCCTTCAAGGAATGAATATGTCTATGGATGTTTCGTACACGCTGGTTACGCACGCCGTGGAGGCCATGCTTGACAAGAAGGCCCGGGATGTCACGGTCATGGACATGCGCGATGTAGCCGGCTTCGTCGATTATTTTGTGATCGGCACCGGTGATTCAGAGCTGCAGATCAAGGCGGTTGCTGAAGAAGTAAGAGCGCGCCTGCACACGCAGTGCGGTGAAAAACCATGGCACCTCGAAGGCGCTGATGTCTGGCAATGGGTGTTGCTTGACTATGTGGATGTGGTAGTGCACGTCTTCAGCCCTGAAAAGCGGGCATTTTACGATCTGGAAAGATTGTGGGGCGATGCGCCGAAAAAACATGCGGATCCGACCGGGCTGCTGCACGAGGGCGGCCTGCGCACGTCCGGGGGCGCGGGATAAGGCACACGGAGTGATGCCGCCGGAAGCGGGGGCTGTGTTCCCGGACGGGTTCAGGTGATCTCGTCCTCTTCGAATAGGATGGTGATACCGGGGAGGAGATTGTGCCGCTTTGCCAGTTTGAGGAGAGCACCCGCGGCTTCCTCGGGCGAGTTGAAGGAAGCATTCTCCTTACTGTCCACGGCCATTTCGTAGCCGATGGCTTCTTCTCCTTCACCGTCTTTTTCCCAGGCGGTTGCCTCCTCGATCACAAACGCCCCGTCTTCGGGCATGAATGAAGCGATAAAGCGCTCCCGTTTCTTTTGCGTATCGATCAGACTGAGGCTGCCGATGGCGCCGTACTCATCGTCGTAGAAAAGCGTTTCTGCGAGCAGTATGCGGACGAATTGTTCAAGATTGAGAGGTTTATTTGCAGCCATCTGTCTGGAATTGTGCGCGTGTTTGTTTGCTTCGATCCATCTTTTTCGGGTACCCCTGATTGTCCGGAGAGGATCCCCGAGCAGGATGCGTGATGTTTATTCCTCAAGGAAATCGGCGAGAAATTCGTTGGCGACGATGCCGCTGAATTGGCGGACCTGTGCTTCGAACAGGTTTGCGAAGTGGTGAACGATCTTTTCCTTCACATTCTTCGGGTCGAGAGCGTGTTCTGTCTCCTTTTCGAGGGACGTTACGTTACCGTCTGAAATTCCGCAGGGCACGATGTGCGAGAACCAGTTCAGGTCCGTGCTTACGTTGAGGGCAAACCCGTGCATGGTTACCCAGCGGCTGCACCGTATGCCCATCGCGCATATTTTTCGGGCGATTTCGTTCCCTGGACCTGCTGTCGCGTCCGCATCGATCCAGACTCCGGTGCGCCCTGCAATGCGCCCGCCTTGCACACCGTACGATGCGCACGTGTCGATGATCGTTTGTTCGATCAGGCGCAGATACTTGTGTATGTCGGCAACGAATCGATCCAGATCCAATATGGGATAGCCCACGATCTGGCCCGGGCCGTGGTAGGTAATGTCTCCACCCCGATCGATTTCGACGAATTCGGCGCCCCGTCGTCGAAGCAGTTCCTCGGAAACGAGCAGGTTTCGGCGATTCCCGCTTTTTCCGATCGTGTACACAGGCGGGTGTTCAACGAACAGGAACACATGCGGGAGGGCTTCCGGGGGAGTGCGTCGCTTTGCCGTAATAAGGCGATGCTGGATACGCTGCTGGAGAGCCCAGGCGGGCCGGTAATCCATCTGCCCGATGTCGCAGACCATTACGGATCTCGATGTGCTCATATTATGTGGCCTCCATGCCTTTTGACGGGGCGGGATTCGGCTCAGTTGGCGATGCTTAACCGGAAATTAACCCCACCGTTGATGTTGGTGGAGGAAGGCGTACGACTGTCTTCACTGATGAAGTTCTCGTAGCGAAGCGTGAAATCCGTGCTGACGCGATTGCTGATCTGGTAGGAAATGCGGGGTGCGACCGTGTAGCGTTTCGAAGCGGAAATAACCGATACGTTGTCTCCCTCGAGTGCGTCGTCGACCCGGAATTCCTGGCGGCGGTCAATGTAATCCGTTAACGCCCGTCGCAGCAAAAAGCGCCGGTCGCTCAGGTTGGCAACGGACATAGTCAGGCTGAAACTGATCCGGTTGTTGATCCTTTTCAGGAAGGGCAACTTCATGCCGGATCTGGAATAGTTGGCCGTCATGGTGATTTGACTGTTGTTGTTTTCCGACACCTCGAAGTTGGTGGTGCTCAGCACGTAGGAGGTGCTTTTCTCCCAGGTAATGCTCGTCTGAAGATTGCCTTTGAAGGAAAGGTCAAGCCCGATCAGCGGCTGGAAGCGTTCGTTTACCCGGAGACTCCCGATCTCGTCTTCGGGGATGGTAAACACGATTTGCTGTCCACTCAGCGCAAAAGCACGGGTCGAGTCACTCGAAATCACATTGCGGCGGTAATCCGTGGCGTAGTCCGAGCTATAGCCATGCCGGATGCTGGCATTCGTAACCAGGTTGCGGATGATGGGCCATTGCCCGATTCCCGACCAGGAAATTTGCCAGCCGGGCATGGGGAAAGGCAGGAATCCTCGTGAGTCCACTGTACCCAGGCCGGAGAGGAAGGCATCCTGAAAATCGGTGACGATGGATTCATTGGTGAGCACGATACGCCCGTCTCCATTTTCGTCGCCGATGCGCCGGGAATCAGCCGCCCGGGCATCGTCTTGCTGGTAGGTTTCCAACTGCCTTGCGAACATGTCCAGATATCCCGGCCCGAAGACCCAAACGGATGCCCGGTTCGATCCGGTGAATGTTTCTGTGATCGTGATCGGGTCCGGACGGTACGTCCGGTTGGTGCTGTTTGTCCAATTGGCATTCCAGGTCAGATTGATCTGGAGGGATTGTGTGGGGTTGAGCGTCGTGCGCCCTTGTATCTGCTGCTGAGCCGTCAAGGCGTCCCGCACTTGTATCCGGTCACTGATGATACGCTGTTCAAGGGGTAGATCCCGTTCGAGTCCGAAGCGGTATCCTAAAGGCGGCCCTTCGTTATTGAAGATGGCGTCCACAAGACTGTAGGGGGCATCTACGCCGAGGATGTTGTCGTTATCATCCAGTAAGAGCCGTCCCACGTTGCTGGAATTGCTGCCCTGGTTCGATCTGTACGTGATCGTCAACTCCCTGATACCTGTGATTGCCAGGAGGGTACGGCGAGCTATCGAGGCAGGGTTCGGCAACAAAGTCGTGAAGAAATTCGGACCGCTGTCCTCTTCTTCGGCTTCCACTTCAATGTTTTCGTCACCCGGCGTTTCTTCTTCGGCTTCGCCGGTCAGTTCCAACTCGCCGGCAGGCGGTGTGTCTTCTTCCTCTACAGGCAAGACTTCGGGCGTGGGCAGCGCCTCCTCGCCTTCCAGGGGCATTTCTTCCGTTTCGAGCAGCGCCTCTTCCTCTTCCTGTATGGCATCGTCCTCTTCGCCTTCACCTGTTCCCTCTTCTTCCGCCGCCTCTGCAGCGGCCTTTTCCCGCTCCCTGCGCTCTTCCTCTTCCTGTTCCAGGCGTCTTCTTTCCTCACGCTCCGCTTCCCTGATAGCCCTGCGTTCCTCTCTCGCAGCAGCGCGTTCCTGCCGGCGCTGTGCACGCTCGGCCTCCTTTTCCTGCCGGTATTGGTTCTCTGCCTGCTCCATCACTTCGTAGAACGGGATTTTCCGGAACAGGTCCTGCAGGTGGATTGTGTTGCTGCCGCTCACCTGGGACTGGTTGCTTGCAGAGGCGCCGGTGTTACGCCCAACCGAACCGTTTCTCCAGGAGAATTGTGAACTCCAGGTGATATTCTGGATATTAAACCAGTCCAGGGAAGCCGGCATTCTGGGATTGAAGGTAGCCGTGAATTGTTCGTTGTGCTGATCGGTTCGAACCCCTTCGTGTCCCGAGAAGATGCGGTTGAGCACCTGGCCTGCTCGAACCAGACGCAATTCGCTGATTTCGTACCGTGTATCGTTTTCATTGATCAGTCCCGAAGCGAGCGCTTCTGCTTCTGTCGTGTTCGCAAAAAAGCTCTCGTTACTCAGACTGTCCACCCGGATTACAGTAAATACGGTATCCACCCCTGCTGCATTCAGGCTCTGGCTTGTACTGGCCGTATACGACACGTTGAGGAACTGGAACGGATCGTATTGGAGGTTGCCGTTGCGCCGGTGCGAAAGCGCGTGCGACTGGCGCAGCGGAAATTCGACCAGCTCCGGCAAGAATTCCGCCATCGGATCGGGAAGTTCGCGGCGGCGGTCTTGCGACACGCTGAAGTTCCGTGCCGCTGTGGCTCCGGCCGTGACGGCCCTGGGGGCATAATTGAAGTTCAATCCGCCGAGGGTGCGCAACACGGGGATATCGCCGAGGAACCAGAACGGGCGCACCGTACGCGGCCGCCGAACATTCACCCGGTAGGTGAGAGAGGAGTTCCAGCGCTGGTTGTCCCGTTTTCGCTGGGATGGATTACTTGCCGCCGCATCCGAGGAAGAAAAACTGAAGGCAATGCCGTCCAGCGTATTGCGCAACACCCGCGAGTCGGATCCCGACTTTCCGACGCGTATACTGTAGGAGCGTGTGACGGATCGGGTTTGGGCCGCTTCGATGATTTCGTCTTTTTTCTGCTCACGTTCCGCCTCGGTCAGTTCGTCGTTCCGATCGGTCTGTGTAAGCAGTTCCTCAAGGCGAATGTCTCCCCGGTTGGGTGAAAAACGAGGCGTTGTCGTCTGATTGGATACCTGGACCGAGGCGGGAAGCGTCCAGCCGTATTTTTCCGGGATGAATTTGTCGAGGTTGACATCGGTCGTAACGCTCCAGTTGGATATTTTATCCTGCTCGCGATCACCCAACGTGCTTTCCAGGCCACCGAAGCCGTCAGTCTGGTGTTTCCAGCTGGCTCTGAGCGTGGCGAAATCGGCCAGTTTGATATCTGCGTTTCCGATAGCGGCCCAGCCGTTCGTTTCATCGTAGCCGGATACCCGCAATTCGTTTACCCAGACCGTCACATCCCCGAGAATATCTTCGGGCCGAGAGTTCCGAACGCCGGCAATGGTCGAGTCCGCCGTGTTGCGAATACCAAGTACGATCGTGTTGATGCCGCCGAGGGAGGGTCTTCCCTTGACGCCGAGGCGGGTACCCGGCGGGGCGAATTCAGCGATGCCGGGACTCAGGGGCACATCGTGAATATCCGACCAGTAGACGCTGTCTGTGGCGAAGGCCCGGTCGTCGCGCGATACCTTGAGCTGGTTCAGGGCCCCCAGTTTGATATTCACCGAATTCAGATCGATGAGTTCGCCTCCTACCATGCGGCTGGTCTGCCAGAGTTCGTCGGCGTCTCTTGAGGCGATCGAACTGGGGGACAGCGGCATCTCGTACTCGTAGTAGTCGTTCGTTTCGTTGGCGCCAAGGCGCAGGAAGAAGCGAACGTTATCCCGCTCTTCGATGGGTGCGCCGTCCCCCCGTTCGCCGTGCATGTGCAGAAACATGCGCAGGTTCGAGTATTTCAGCAAATCGACTTCCTGATTGTACGTCTTGAAAATAGCCTGCTGCTTGCCGGGCGTCAGGTTCTCGACCCGCAAAGCCATGGCCTGTTCGCGGGCGTTTTGCAGTTCCCCTGCAGTGGTGCGGATCTGGCTGATGATCGTGCCGTTGGGCGTGGCGTACGTGGTGCTGTTTTCCTCGTTGTTTATGCTCGAAACGGAGAGGCGCGTCTGGTCCCGCAGGATGTCGGCCGGAAGGCTTCGTTCGGATATGACCGCCTCGGATTTCTGCCATTGGGCGCCCACCAGCTCGAACGTCGGGAAACGGAGTGTGACAGGGTTATCGTGTCCGGTGGTCCATACCCGGATCGATTCGATGAGGCTGAAGTCCTGTATATTGCCGACCCGGCGCGTGAAATCCCGGACGGGAATGCGGATCTGATACCATCCGCCGCCCGGCGCAATTTCCGTGACGACATAATCGTTCGTGCGCTCCGGTCTGGCAAGGGAGTCGAGCGCTGCAGGCGCCAGAGGCAGTTGGTACTGAAAATAGCTGTTGTCGGTATCGGCCGCCGAATTGATGTTGAGGTCCTCGGTGTCGGGAAGGCGCGAATTGCCCCTGTTGCCGTATAGAGAGGGGGCCAACTCTTTCTGGGCCTCGAACGAGTTTATTTCCGTGCTTGGAAAGTAACGGGAGAAGCGCTCCTGCACACTGGCGCCGCCCGGATAATACACCGGGTTTTCGAAGTATTCGTTTGCTCCGAAGTAGAAAAAGTCGTCGCCCGAAGGGTCGAGCCGGGCTTTTGCCGCCTCGGCGCGGTAACGGGGGTCGGATACCCCGTCGTCGAGCGCATCGAGGAAATTGCTGAAATGCGCTTGTTCGGTTACCAGATCGTCGTAATCGGAGGGGGAGTAGGAAGCCAATCCGTCCAGGCCAAGATCTTCCGTGCGTTGTCCGTCCACGTCGATCGTAATATTCTGCGTACCGCTGGCGGTGCGGCTCCATGAGTCCAGATCGCGTACGCTGACGCTGGCGAGGGTAAGGCCGTCCTCCGTGTTGAGCAGGCCGTTGGGAATGATGTCTTCCGAAATGGAGCCGAGATCCACGAATAACTTCGCATCCCGGTGAACACGTCCTCCGCGTTCGGGATACACCTTTACGATGAATTCGATAAACTCGATGTTCTTGGTCGAGAAATCGGTATATCCTTCCGGCAATCGCTGCACCATGCCGCCCCATGTGTTCCGGGGTTCGTCGAGAAAGCCCTTGAGATCTCGCGTGTAGTTGTACGGTCCGCGCTGGTGGGGCGTAAAGTAGACGTCAAGCGGCTGGATAAATGGATGCGATTCCTTGCTGACATCCTTGTTCGGCAATACTTCGTTGATGCGGACCGGGCAAATAGCCGGATCCACCGAATCACATTTTGTGTTTTTTCCGATCAGATCTTCCAGCGTGTTCTGGTGCAGCGAGTACCAGCCAAGCACCGCGCGCCAGTTGGTGCGCAACGAATCCGCCGTAAAGCCCGAAAAGTCGGCAGGATATACGCTGATCGAATCGGGGGCGGAAGCGAGGTGCCACCCGCCGGCCTGCCGCAACGAATAGGTATTTTCGAAGCCCTCGAAATCGTCGAGATAGGAAATGCCCCTCAACTCGTCGCCCTCGAAGTCCTGGCCCAGTTTTCTGAGATTCCTCCGTGACCGTTCGAAGGCTGTGGTAGGATTTGCTCCGGGGCGGAGTTGCGCAAATTCTCCGGATACCCGGATATGGCTGGGCGCCCGGGTCTGGATCAAAGGAATGGCGTCGACGGCGCGCGTCAACCACAGAGGCTCTATGTTCAGTTGGCCGTCCAGTCCCCAGATGGTGTTCGAAATCGGCTCCTCCCCGACGCGGTATTTATCGATAGGGGATTTCTGATTCAGTCTGAACATCGTACTCCCGAATGCGAGTTCGTCGCTGACGACATAATCGAGGCGGGCGCCGAGCAACGTCTTTTTCTGGATGTTGAAGTATGAGTTCTGCTCGTAATCGATTTCGATGGCGCGCCCCCCGATCAGGTAGGCGTCATTGATGATCGTGACCGTGCCGCCCTGGTAATCCACTATGAAATCGGTGCCCTCCGTCAGCCTGCTTCCGCCCGATGTGACGTTAACGGACCCTTCGATGAGTCCTGAAAAGGCGCGCAAGTCGTAGAAATCCTGTACGGCGCCTCTGTAAGATCCCCGTATACGATATACGTCGAATTGTGACTGGCGAGCAGCCAGTTCTTTCTTTTGCGTATAGAGGCCGGCGTACGCGAATTTGTTTTTGCGGGCCTGTTTTTGGCTTTCAGGGATGTCCAGACCGTCAATAACGTCCTCTATATGACTTCCGAAGGGTTCGAGCCAGGGGAAGATCAACTCGCCTTTCGAAGGGTTGATCGTGAAGTTGACGAGATAATCGAAAATGTCATCGGGGCGTTCCGCAAGGTCTGTATTGAGACGGTCGAGTCCGAGGAGTTGGAGAAGCGTTTGCCGTTTGGCGCCGTTCAGTTCGGGTATGACGGTAGCCGCCGGACTGCCCGGGGGCTGGTATTCCACTTGCAGTTCGAAGTCGTTCGGGTTCAACCCCCGGCCGGGTATCCGGTAGATGTTGCGCAATTCGAGATACCATGCGGCCGGGTTGAAATCCCCTTCGGGGTTGGGTTGGCGCAGTTGCACAGGCTTGAGCAGTTTCAGTACGAGGCGATCCGAATTTTGCCCGCCGGAAGCCCCCCCTGTTTCCGAGGAAAAATCTCCCACCTGATACGTTTGCCCATTTGCCCGGAAACGAAAAGCCACGGCCAGCGCCTCGTTTTCCTGCATGCGCTGCCGCAAGGAGATATACCCGAGCACATTGTCGAAATCGAAGTCGCTCCCCGGCCGGAGTTTCTTGAATTTACCCACCTGAAAATCGTCGTCGCCCAGACCCAGTGAGGCCAGATAATCCTGTGGCTTGGCCTCGCCGTTCCGGACCTCCGCATCCAGCGCGGCTTGCGGGTATCGCCAGACATCGGTGCCGGGAAGGGTCTGCGCCGTATAGCCGTTGGCCAGACGCACGACATCCTGGGGTTCTCCAAGATCGACCAGTGCAACGGCCTGGCGCACATTTTCCTCTTCGGCGCTGGTTCGTTCGAGTTTCCAGACCTCGATGTCGGTGATGCTTTCGAACCCGTTGGCGACGAGTATCTGCGGAGGGCTTTGCAGGGCGTCTTCCCAGCGATTGCGGAAATAATAGGCAAGGAAATAGTGCGTATTGTCGTTGTATTCCGTCGGCTTCATGTCGAATTCCGTCGTCTGGGCCCCGCCCTCGATGGACAGGCTGTTCGTCTGGCCTTCCTGCTGGCTTGCCACCGTCGTCAGGTGCCAGCCGCCCAGTTGGAATTCGCTTTTGATGCCGAACAGACTCTGGCCGCCGCGAATCAGGCGCGAGGGCGTCGAAAGGTTGACGTTTCCCGCTTCGATATTCCGGATAATTTCGTCTTCGTATCCCGTGTACTGTAGCCGGAGTTGATTCTGGAATTCGAACTGATTTTGCGTGTCCCAGTCTACGTCAATGTCGAGTTTGTCGCCGATCGAGCCCGTGATGCCAAGGCGGATGTCCTGATTGAATTCCGGAGAAAGTTGTCCGGATCGTCCCGTAACAGCCACCTGCTGGTCGCTTTTGCGGTAATCGAAGCCGGCCTGGATACTGGCCTGCCCGTTTACGCGAAGGCTCACGGTGTTTGCGCCGAATATGGTGCTGAAGGCGCTTTGCCGGCCGCCGGGTATGGCGATATTGAATCCAATACCGCCCCGGGTCCGCTGCCGCCGTTGCTGGGCTTTCTGTTCGCTGATGATACGCCAGTTGTCGCTGAGCCAGGCGTTCAGGCGGCGTTCCCGGTAGCTTTCGAAGTCGATGACGAGCGGATATCGCACCTCGCTCTCCCCGACGAATTCGCGGACGATAAACTCCTTCCGGGTGGAGTCGAGCTCGACCTCGTGGCGCCAATAGTTGCCCAGTGCAGGGAAGAAGGGGCGGCGGGCCCGTTGAACCGGGGACGCCATCCGGCGGTCGGGCTGTGTGGACGGCAGGTAGAAATCCGCCCTGCGATAAGCCGTGGTATCGGTCGTGTCGGCTCTCTCGGCGGCATTGCCGAAAATCATCTCGAATGTGAGGGTGTCCGGGTCGGCCGTTGCGGTGCGGTTGAAAAAGATCATCCCGAATGTGGGGGCGTCCGTATCCGAAACGGTGTCGTCTTTCGGCGGTGGAGAAACCTGTGCGCTGCCGTAGTGCGCCGCCATGCCTTGCAACAGGACCGCCATGATGATGGCGCCTGCTGCATGCGCGCGTGGGGCATCCATGCGACCGGGGCGTTTTTGTCCCGTTATGCGTACGGCGTGCGAACTCACCCGACTTCTTCGCGATGATCGTGGATAACTACGATGTATAGACGACCCGATTACCCCGCGGCGGTTTTGCAGTACTCTGATGGGGGACACTGATCCCCCGCTGCGGAGCGTTTTATCGTCCTAAGGCGGGGCGGTTTTTGACAAGCCCCTTGTTTACGAGAAACGGTAGCAGAAGTGCGCGCAGGCGAGAGGAAATTTGATCGTAGATCCGGGTGAGGGTGTCGAGTGGGACAAAGCGCCTGTTCGAAAAAAGGATTTACAGAATATGGCGCGTTGCCGGTCCGACAGGAGTTCTTTCCTACGAACCGGAGTGAAATAGTTCCCTGCGCGCATTGCCGGCGGAAATCTGTGCAGTATGGCGGCGTTTCCGTGCAGTCTTCGGGAAGAAGTCGACCAGCGTGCCCCTCTCGGCCTCCGGAAGGGCACTTCACGTGCGAACGTGAAGCGCTGAGCGAAGTGGCCCTATAGTATCCTATACAATGGATGTGCCCGATCTTCCTACAGCCACGGTGGCCAGTCCGATCAACAGCATCAGGAATACGCTATAGGCTGCTGCGGCGCCGAAGTCGTAAAGGCGTAACTGAGCCAGAATTTCCACGCTGATCGGACGGTTGTCGAAAACATAGAGCATGATGGACGAAACGAATTCGCCCACCGATGCGACGAAGGTAAGCAGGGCGCCCGCCCAGATACCCGGCGAGATGGCCGGTAGCACGATGCGGCGGAACGTGGTGGCGAATCGGGCGCCGAGATCGGCGGAAGCTTCCGCAAGACGGTCGTCGAATTGCTCGAGGGCTGCGGTGGTCGAGCGTACCACGAAAGGGATGTGGCGAATGAAATACGCCAGCGGCAAAATCCAGAATCCTCCGACGAGGATGGTGTTCAGTGCAGGCAGGGTAGGTTCGTTGAAGGTGACGATCAGGTTTACTGCGATCACGGTGCCCGGAATGGCGAACGGGAGGGCCGTGAGCAGGCGCGCCAGTCCGCGCCCCGGGATTTTTCCCTTCGCGATGTACAGGGCGGCCCCGACGCCGAACACAATGTTTCCGGCGGTCGCGAGAAGCGCCATGCGCAAGCTGTTCCAGATGGGATCGAGTACGTCCGGATCCCGGAAAAGCGCTGCATAATTGTCGAAGGTATACGCCGTCGGAAAAATCTGCCAGGTCCAGCTCCCTTCCTGTGCAAACGAGATCAGTACGACGGTCGCCACGGGCAAAAGCAGGAACGCCAGCATGGGCAGAGCCGCTGCGACGGCAACGATCCGCCCGGCTCCGCTCCGAACGGGTACCGGCGGAGCGGCGACTCCTTTTGCTGCTCCCTGTACACTACGCCTGCGGCGGCTTTCGAGCAGAAAAAGAAACAGCAGGCAGATCGCAGTCAGCAGGACGGAGACAGCTGCCGACAGAGGGAGGTTGCCATTCGTCTTGTAGTTGTAAATCTGCAACGTCAGGAAACTCTCTGTGCCGGCGAAAAGGAGTGGCGCCGTGAAGGATGCCATGGAGATCATGAAAACGAGCAGGGCCGCTCCGGCAAGCGCCGGTCTCAGTTGCGGCAGGATCACGCGCCGGAACGTGGTGGCCCCGGAGGCGCCAAGATCTGCGGAAGCTTCGGGCAGGCTCTTGTCCACGTTGCGGAGCGCCGATAACACAAACAGGTAAAAATAGACGTACATGGCATAGACATGCACGAGCCAGACGGCGGAGAGGCCCTCGAATGCAAACGGCGCATTGGCGAGACGGAAGATATCCTGAAGCACCCGTGGGAGAATACCGCTTTCGCCGTACAGGAAGAGAAAGGCAAGCACGCCTACAAGGGGAGGCAGTGCAAGGGGGAAGGCGGCGACCGCCATCAGCGTACCGCGCAGCGGGAACCGGAAGCGATGAAAACACCAGGCCAGCGTTGTGCCAAGTATACCTCCCCCAAGCACGGTCGCCACAGAGATGAATACGGAATTGAACAGGGCCCGTACGTTTGCGGACGACCAGGAAGAAAACAGTCGGGAGTAGTTTTCCGCGGTCAGCCCCAATTCGAACGTACGCAGGCTCGGGTAGAGCACGTACACTGCAAGTATGAGCAGGACGGGAACGGCAAGGAGCGTAGACCCTCGGCGCGTTAACATGGGCGGTCAGAGGGCGCTGCGGCCTTCAAGGGCGCGGGCCAGCGTGGCTTCGTCGGCGTATTCGAGGTCTCCCCCTATGGGCAGACCCCGGGCAATGCGCGTCAGGCGCACGCCGGCGGGTTTGAGCAATTGAGAGAGATAATAGACCGTGGTGTCTCCCTCCACTGTAGGATTCAGTGCAAAAATAATTTCCTTTGGGGGGATACGTGTATTCGGAACGGGTGCGTCTTCTGTGTTCTCCCCGGCAGACGCCCGCCCGTTTTGCGATACCGGTGCAGTGGCCTGCTCATGGGTCGGGTCGATGCGTTGCAGGAGTTCGGCGATATGGAGATCTTCCGGGCCTATGCCGTCCAGTGGCGAGATGGCCCCTCCCAGTACATGATATACGCCCCGGTACTCATTGAGGCGCTCGATCGCCAGGACGTCATTGGCTTCTTCCACGAGGCAAATTACGGCATGGTCGCGTTGTGGTGAACTGCAGATGGCGCAAGGGTCTGCATCGGTTACGTTGCAGCAGACGGAACATTGCTTGACGGTGTCCTTGACCCTGATCAGCGTGTGCGCCAGTTCTGCGATCTCGGCGCGGGACATTTTGAGTACGTGGGCCGCCAGCCGCTGCGCCGTCTTTCGCCCGATGCCAGGCAGTTTGGCAAACTGCTCGACAAGCGCCTCAACCGATTCGGAGGTGAATCCCATGCGTGTACGTACTGTTTCAGAGGCAGGCTGCGTTCAGGCAATGCAAGCTGCTTTACCGCGAGGTTCCGGGTACAGGTTCAAAATCCAGGCAGGCCCATGCCCGGGGGGAGCATGGCGCCCGCAATGCCGCCCATTTCCTTGTTCGCCATCTCCTCGGCTTCATCGAGCGCCTTGTTTACTCCGGCTACGACAAGATCTTCCAGCAATTCAACGTCTTCGGGATCGACCGCCCCTGGCTCAATACGGATATTCGTGATGCGGCGAGCGCCGTTGGCGGTCACCTTGACCATGCCGCCGCCGGACTCGGCCGTTACGGTTCTGGAGGCAAGGTTCTCCTGTGCCTCCTTCATCTTCTTCTGCATTTCCATCACCATGCCGAACATGTCGGCCATATTTACGCCGTCGGGCATACCATTCACCGTTTTCCGGAGATCAAGAGAGAAAAAAGTTTAACGACATAATCGCAGGTGTACGCATTGCGGGTATCACCAGACGGGTTCACCCCCGAACTGGTCGAAAATTTCGCGCACCACCGGATTTTCCTTGCGTTTGCGTTCCATGTATTCGTACGGATCAAAATCGGCGGCGGTTTCGGCGGCGCCGTCTGGTCCGGAGGTGTTCATGTCTTCGCGTACTGCACATTGAATCGTGTGGATCGGCACCTTCGCCAATGACTTCAGTTGCCCGGTTATGTAGCCGGCGCGTTCGGTCAGTACACGCCGGTGGAAGTCGTCCGGGACAGCGATGTGAATGATGCCCTCGTCGTATCCTTCCGGCTGCGCGCGATGCAGCATGGACCATATCTGTATTTTATCCTCCTTGACGTGCTCCAGCAGATCGTTCCAGACGGTTGCAATGGGGTTCGCATTTTCATCCGGGGCGACGATGGCGTCCGTTTCGACCGTTTCAAGGACGGCGGTGTCTACTTCGGCTGCGATATCCTGCCCGCCAGCGGTACTCAGTGTGTCTTCGGTCGGGATGCTGTCGCGTGGAATCAGGGGGTCGCCGAACAGGGTGTCGGCAATGGAGGGGGAGGCATCGGGTTGCCGGACAGGCTCGGGGGTTTCTGCAGGCGCGGTCACGGGAGTCAGCGCCGCAGGCGGCGCCAATTCCGAAGGATGCTCGTCTTTCCGGGGGGGCGGTGCTTTCGGCGCGGCCCTGGGTTCGGGATCGCCCGGGGGCGTATCCGGGTCGGCGTTACGGGGCGCCGGGGCGTTTTGTTTTTTTTGGAGAGGTGAGGCCGTGGCTTTGCGCGCAGTCGATGTCGTTTTTTCCGGCGCGCGCGGGCTTGCCGACGCCTTGGTGTTTGCGTTACCGGGAGACCGCCTGTCCGGTTCTGCGGCTTCCAGCCGATCTATTTTTGCAAGCGCCTCGCGCAGGTCTGCACCCAGTGTGACCATCGCCATGTTCAGCAGGATGGTTTCTACCTTCAGGCGCGGCTGGATACTGTTTCTGAGCGTGCTTTCCGCATTGGCAGCGAGCGTCAGAAGACGCAGCAGGTCCATTTCCGAAAAAGGCGCCACCGCCTCGGCATAGCGTTTCCGGGTCGCTTCCGCCGCCTCGATCAGTTCCGTATTCTCCATCGTGCGCGCAACAAGAAGATTGCGCAGGTGCTCCGTCAGTCCGGCAAGAAACTCCTGGAGGTCATGCCCGGCCCGGATCGCGTTTTCGACCAGTTGCAGCATTCCTCCCATATCGCGCGCGGCGATCCGATCTGTCACTTCGAAATACCGGTCGATGTCTACCACGCCAAGCGCCTTGACGAGCTCTGCGTAGGCGATGTCCGAACCGCACAGCGAAACGGCCTGATCGAATACCGACAGCGCATCCCGGAGCGCGCCATCCCCCTTGCGTGCAATGAGCAGCAGGGAGGCTTCGTCTGCGCGGATATTTTCCTCTTTGCAGATGTCATTTAACCGGGCAACGATTTCGGGTACGGAAATACGGCGAAAATCGAACCGCTGGCACCGGGACAGAATGGTGGGGAGTACTTTGTGCGGCTCGGTCGTTGCGAAGATGAAGAGGACATGCGGCGGCGGCTCTTCCAGGGTTTTAAGGAGCGCATTGAAGGCTGCCGTCGAGAGCATATGCACCTCGTCTACGATGTACACCTTGCGGCGGGCGCCCTGCGGGGGGATGCGCACCGTTTCCCTCAAGTCGCGAATATCGTCGACGCGGTTGTTCGAGGCGGCGTCGATCTCGATGACGTTCAGGCTGCGTCCTTCCTCGAACGTGCGGCATTGCTCGCAGGCGCGGCACGGTTCCGCCTGCCCGTCGCGTTCTTCCGGTGCGGTGGTGCAGTTGATGGCCTTTGCCAGAATGCGTGCTGCGGTGGTCTTGCCGACGCCGCGCGGCCCGCTGAAAAGATACGCGTGAGCCAGCCGATCCAATCGGATCGCGTTACGGAGCGTCTCCGTGACGTGCTCCTGCGCCACCAGTTCGTCGAACCGCTGCGGGCGGTACTTGCGCGCGGTGACGAGATACCTCTGTTCGGACATGTTGACGAGACGGTTCTGTAGGGGCCGGAGGGGCGTGAACCGGTTGAATAAGTATAGTCTGTACGGGGCCGGTTGTCAATGTCTCGTCGTCTGTTTCACCCGGTACGCACACGAGACAAATTTGCCATTACTTTTTCAAATTTCGCCGTAGGCGCTGGTGGGAACCCACCCCTGGACCCCGTTCGGCAGACGCACTTCGCTCCAGGCGGCACGGACCGTTACGACCTTGACGACGGCGCCTTCGTGTACGGTCAGGTCTGTAGCCGATCCATCCGGGCGGTCGGTCAGGTCCGTGGCGTCTTCCAGCATGACGGCCTGCACCGTGTGCATTTCTTCCCAGGATGCAACGAACCCGAACGGGACAAAAAGGGTGGCACTCACTATCCCGGCCAGCACTGCACGCCGCAACCATGGAGACCGGGTACGGCGGATGCGCATGGCAAGGGCTGCCGAGGCCACTCCATAGCCCAGCAGTCCGAACAGGAAGATGCCGGTCGGGGACAGGGTGTGAACGAGGCGGTTCCATGCCGGGCGCCAGAAGGGGGCGGGCAGTTGCGAGAAACTGTCGGTGGTCCGGTCCCGGACAATAGTGAGGTTATGCGCCAGTTCTTCACTTTCCGGCATGTATCGCCGGGACTTTTCGTAGAATCGGATGGCTTGTCCGATTTCGTCCAGTCGGAAATATGCATTCCCCATGTTGTAGTACAAGGCGCCGCTTGCATATCCGGCTTCAAGGGCGTTCTGGTAACTGGTCACGGCATCTCTGTGGGCGCCTTCGCGGAAGAGACGGTTTCCCTCGTCGAAATGGCGCACTGCTTCCGGAATGTCTTGCGCCTGTGCGGAGCGCGCGCAGGGGAGTAGCAGTATGGTGAGCAGCCCGAGGATTGCCGCCTTGTTTACTCCGGTCGTTTTTCCGTTGCGGGTCGATGTGACCGCTTCGTCCACGGCGACAATCAGCGAAGCCGCCCGTTCGTGCGCACTTTCCATAGCGGTACGGTCGGGCAGTACGGGTGCGAATCGGGCCTGATCGCATTCATCGAGGAGTTCGCGCAGGAGCCCGCGGACGCTGGTTTCTACCCCGGCGCCGTGCAGGCAAGCGTCCAGTTGGTCGCGGGTCCATCCTGTTTCGGGAACGTTCAGCCGGTTGCCGATGAAACCGTTCAGCGCTCGCTCTATTTCTTCGTAAAAGGCAATGGGCTGAGCGCTTTCCAGCAATTTCCCGGCTTGCCGCAGATGCTTGCGGGCCAGCGGATGCGCTATCCTGCCGCGTGCATATTCCGTATCGCTCGACAGCCGATCGGCATGGCGGCGTCGGACGTACAGAAATAGCAGGAAGCCCGGCGGAAACAGGAGTGCGGCATACGGCCAGGCGCGTCGGTGCAGAGGCGTTTCTTCGATCGGCCGCCAGCTACCGGAAATCGCCAGAATACCCGCGATATCGTCTACGGGGAAGCCCGCGGCGGTGGTTCCTGCCGCCAACGCCTCAACCGAGCCGGTAACGCGAATAACGGGCAGTTCGGCCTGTTGCTCCACATAGCGATCCTGCCCGGGGTCATACCAGGCGAATATAACGGGAGGCATCTCGAACGATCCATTGGCGCGCGGGATCACGATATACTCGAAGGTCTTGCGGCCCTGTATGCGCCGTCCCCCCCGGTTGATGGATGTTTCGATATTCGGTTCGTACCGCTCGAAGGCCCCCGGGGGGGCAAATGCCGGTTCGTCCAGCGTGGCTACGTTGCCGGTCCCCCGGATAGTAATGACAATATGCAGGGGTTCGCCTACCTCCACGTCTGTCTTGTTGACCGAAGCCGTTACATTCCAGGTACCGACCGCTCCGGAAAAAGCGGACGGCGCGCCTTCAGGCAGCGGAGTAATGCGCAGCCCAAGCGGTTCGGAAGCGATCTCGACAGGCTGGAATTGCCCGCGCAACGAAAAAAGCCGGTCGAATGGGCTGCTTCGTGTTGCGGACGGCAGGTGCACTTCGGATTCGACCTCAAGCGCATCGACCGTGAGCGTACCGGGCCGGGTCGGGAAGATAGCGACCCGCTTCAGCGGAATCGTGTGATAGAGTAACCCATTCTCTACTACATTTCCGGGTAGGGGACGCGTGTCGATGTCGAATTCCTCGCGCCAGAATCCCTCGGCGTCCCAGGACCCCGCAAGACGGCTGTGACGCAACTGGATGCCGTCCCGGAAATACAGCAGGTACTCGACGACGATTTGTTCGTTCTGGTGTGCCGTGGTGGCGCTGGGCACGGCGCGGATAAACAAATCGTTCGGTTCGAGAACCGCAGGTGTGTTGTTTTTGCGGCTATCCTGAGGCCAGGTGGGCGAAGGTGCGCCGAATGGCCAGTTTGAAGCCTGGGGCTGTGGTTGCTGAGGCCGTTGGGCCTGGTCCACTACGATGATTTCGAGCGGTTGTGTTTCCCAGGTCTGTCCGTCCACGGTCACGCTGGTGGCCAGAAGGCGGGCCGGGCCTTCCTGAAGCGGGCGGTAGCTCCAGCGGAACGTTACACTTTGCTCAAGCGCACCGTTCGTGAACGTCATGTTGCGGTGCACGCTCGGAGTGCTTTGCAGGAGCGCGAGCCCTTCAGCCTCCGGCGGAGAGGGGGTTTCGACACCGGAAAATCCGGCTCCCGCGACTTCCACGCTGAAAATCAGTTGCTCCCGGGCGCCGATGGTCGTTTCGTTGACCGTGGCGCGGACTTCGATATCCTGTCCGTACGCCGCCGGCATTCCGAAAAGCATCAGTATCCCGATATGAAACAAGTGTTTTTTCATTGCACGTCCCGCCTTTTTCTACCAGTCTTTTTCCACCCGGTGCGGGCGCATCTCGGTACGCTGGATTTCCCGTAGCAGGTTGCCTTCTTCCTGTTCCAGGGCCTGCAGGATACGCTCGGCCTGGGCCTGGCTCAGTTGCTGTTCTCCGGTTTGCCTGTTCTGTGGTTGCTGTTCCTGCTCCTGTGGGGATTCGTTTTGTGGCTGTTCGTTTTCGTCCTGCTGCTCATTCTGCCCACTTTGCTGCTGTGGCGACTCGTTTTCGTCCTGTTGCGGTTCGTTCTGGTCGTTGTTGCTGTTTTCGTTGCCGGATTCCTGCTGTTCCTGTTCCTGATTCTGTTCTTGTTGCTGGCTGTTTTGCTGTTCCTGTTGTTCCTGCTCTTCGATGCGCCGTTTCACGAATTCGTAGTTGAACCGGGCATCTTCATTATCCGGGTTCCGAAGCAGGCTGTCGCGGTAGTATGCGAGTGCTCCCTCAAGGTCCTGCACGGCAAAAGCGGCGTTGCCGGCATTATAGGCCGATCGGGCAACGTCGATTTCTTCGCCGGTTTCCCCGGCTTCCGCAATGGCCTGATCGAACGTCTGGCGGGCGGATTCGGCGTTGCCTGACTTGAGGAGCGCTGCTCCAAGGTTGTTGCGCAGGCCATAGCGCAGATGCGGTTGGGCATCGTCGGGAAGGATGGCGATGCCGCCGGCATAGGCGGCCGCGGCATCGTCGTAGGCTTCCTGACGGTACAGGTCGTTACCGCGTCGTCCGTCCCGTTTGCCGCTTGGCGCCCACAGTCCTTCGGGTGATGCCTCGGGTTCCTGTGTCTGCTCCACAGCAGGCGGGGCGGCGCCCGCTGCTTCGTCTTGCGCACGCTGTGCGACAGGAGGCGCAGCCGCGGATTGCAGCAACAGAAGGATAGCGAAAAGGGACATGATACGGATGTTTTTCAAGCGGACCCGAGCCGATCCTTGTTGCGGTTTTTACGCCGGTCGGGAATGGATCGTTCGATCAGCAACAGCAAAAGGGCAAGCGCCAGCGGCCATTGAAATTTTTCTTCGTATTCCTCGAATTCTTCCTGGGCAAACTCACTTTTTTCCAAACGTTCCAACGCCTCCGTTATTTTGGATAGGGAACTGGAGGTGCGGGCAATGCGGAAATATGCGCCTCCCTCAGACAGTTGGCGCAGGCCGTTTTCTTCAAGGCGGGTGCTTACGATATCCCCGTCCGCATTTTCCCTGAACCCGGTTCGCCGACCGTTCTGGTAGATGGGGATCGGGCTCCCACCCGTTTCGCCCACGCCTGCCGCATACATGACGATGTTTTCGTCGCGAGCCAGGTCGGCCAGTTCTTCCATGTCCGCTACGTGGTTTTCTCCATCCGACACGAAGAGCAGCGCACGGCTGCGCCCGTCATCCGGAGATTCAGCCGGAATATCGAAGGCCTGTACGGCCATGTTCAGGGCGGCTCCGAAATCGGTACCCGGCACCGCGATGGCTTCCGGACCGGCTACATCGAGGAAGAGACGCACTGCGGAGTAGTCTGTCGTGAGCGGGCATTGCAGGAAGGCGTCCCCGGCGAAAATAACCAGCCCTATCCGGTCGCCGCGCAGCTCGTCCAGCAATTTTCGGATTTCGTTTTTGGCGCGATCAAGGCGATTCGGGGCAACGTCTTCAGCCAGCATGGACGCGGACACATCGAGGGCGATGACAAGATCAACCCCTTCACGCTTCACATCGCGGAGTTGCGTGCCGAAACGCGGCCCGGCCAGCGCAAGCGCAACAAGGGCGATAGCGGATGTCACGATGGCTGCTTTCCATCGCCGGCGCCGTGAGCTGGTTTCCGGCGTGAGGCGGGCCACGGTATCCCGGAGACCAAACCGCCGAATTGCCTCGCGGCGTTTCTGCGCCGCCCACAGAAAGAGGACTGCGGCCAGCGCAGGGCCTGCCGCCACGGTCCAGAGATATGCAGGATGCAGCCAGTCCATGCAGGGTCAGGGGGCGCGCCGCAGACGCGTGCCGGAGAGCAAGAGTTCGAGGAGAAGCAGGCCAAGGGCGGGCCACAGAAATAGAGCATAACGTTCCGTATAGTCTGTGTAGAAGCGCTCCTCTATTTCCGTTTTTTCGAGTTCGCTGATTTCTGCGTAGATGTTTTGGAGCGCTTGCTTGTTTGTGGCGCGGAAATAGCGCCCGCCCGTTTTTTCCGCCACGGACGAGAGCATGTCCTCGTCGATTTCGACAGGGATCATCTGACGCCGTTGGCCTCCAAAGGGGTCGTCGAAGGGAAACGGAGCTTCCCCGTGTGTGCCCACGCCGATCGAATAAATGCGTACGTCCATCGCTTGTGCGACCTCCGAAGCAGTTACGGGATCGATCTCGCCCCGGTTGTTTTGCCCGTCCGTGAGCAGGATCAGGACCTTACTTTCGGCGGCGCTGTCCTTGAGGCGGTTCACGCCCATGGCGATGGCGGTACCGATAGCGGTGCCGTCTTCAATCACGCCGACCTCCACTTCGTCGAGCATGCGCAGCAGGAAGTTGTAATCGAGCGACAGCGGCGTTTGCGTGTAGGCTTTCGCTGCGAACACAACCAGGCCCACACGATCCGATGTGCGTGACTCGATGAACTCCGCTGCTACATCGCGGGCTGCCTCGAAACGGTTCGGGGAAAAATCCTCGGCCCGCATGGACGTGGAGGTGTCGAGCACAAGGACAATATCCACGCCTTCCGCATAGCGCTCGAGGATTGTGTCCCGTTCCTGCGGACGGGCAAGGGCAAGTATACCGAGCGCTACCGCACCGATCCTGAGTACGGCGGGCAGTTCGCGCAGACGTACCCACAATGATTTGGGCATGCTGCGCACCGGGTCGATGCCGCTGAAACGCATGCCTTTGCGCGTACGGAATTCGTACCACCACGCCCATCCCGCTACAAGCGGAACGAGTGCAAGGAGCCAGAACCACTCAGGTTGTGCGAACTGCATATCATTCCGGGGAAACCGTGAAACGCGGATCGCTGTTGCGGGCTGTTTCTTCTGCCGCTGCTTCCTCCGCTGCGCGCGCCTGCATTTCCATCGTTTCAATGATACTACGAGACGTACCGATCAGCTCTTTACCCTGTTTCGCAGGAGGCCGGCCATCGGCGAATTTCACGTAATCGCAGGCTATGAGGACGTTCCGGAACCGACTGATCGTCTGGCTGTCGGGCATATCCTGTTCCCGGAGCCGCGCGACCGTTTCACCGGTTGTCATTTCCAGCGCCTGCACATGCAGGCGCCGGGCGACGTACGTTCTGAGGAGTCCTGATAATTCGTCATAGAAAAACGGCATGTTCCGTTGATCCGACAGGTCCGTTTTTTCAAGGGCGTCCAGCCTGTCATAGGCTTCCTGGTCGGGAGGGATCGGGGGGATGTACTCCGTTTCGTGCTCGTCATCCCGGTTTCGGCGCCGGCGGATCCACCAGGCGATGCCCGCCGCCAGCAGCAATAACAGGGTGATGCCCGCCACAATCCACCATATGGATCGTGGAAACGCTACGAGCGGCGCAAGGTCCCGGATGTCTTCCGCGTCTTCCGGTACGAAGGAGCGGACGGGAATCCATATCGAATCGGTCTGAACGATCAGCACATCGTCGCCTGCCGTAAACCCGACCGGGATCGGGGCGACATGGGCGGTGTCGAGCGCAAACGAGGTTGCCAGGTAGACCGAGCTGTCTACCTGCATGCCATCCGGGAGCAGGCGTTCATGTATAGCTGCTTCCAGCACCTCCACATCTCCGAAAGCAAGCGCTTCTCCATCGTTCGGGAGCGGAAAAGAGATGGTCTCGGTCGTGTCGTGCCGAGCGGTCACCGCAAGGAAGAATTGCTCGCCGATCGCTACGCTGTCCGCCAGGACATACAGTCGTACTTCCCGTGTTGTGTGCCCGGGCGAAGCATCCTGTCCGGCGGCCGGCCAGGGTATCCAGGCGAAAGCCAGCCAGAGCAAGCACATCCCGATCCCTCGCCCCCGGACTGTGCCCGTTCGAACGAAAAAAAAGGCCCTCCGCGCCGGGGAAGCTGCTCCCGATATACGCCGCATCATGCCCTCGCTCTGTTTCGGTGGCGGAAGAATCGGATCAGGGGTTCCACATACCCTTCGTCCATGCGGATGGTCACATGATCCATACCGATGCGCCGGAACAGATCGTCGAGTTGTGCCCGGCGCGCCTCGGCGGAGGCGGCGAATGTTTCGCGCACCCGCCGGTCATTCGTGTCCACGACAACCGTTTCGCCGGTTTCCGCGTCGGTCAGCTCGATCAGTCCCATGCGCGGCAAGGTCTGTTCGCGGGGATCCTCGAGCCGCACGCCGATGGTATCGTGACGCCGGGCCACCACCCGCAACGCTTTCTCGAAACCCTCGTCCATAAAATCGCTGATGACGAGCACGATGGAGCGGCGATTAAGCATGCGGGGCAGATAATCCAGAGCGGTTGCAAGATCGGTTTTCCGGGATTCCGGTTCGTGAGCAAACAGATCCCTGAGCAAGCGCAATACATGCCGGCGCCCCTTCTTCGGGGGCACGAAGAGTTCGACCCGATCCGAGGTTAGCAGGAGCCCTACCTTGTCGTTGTTGGAAATGGCGCTGAACCCGATGATCGCGCAGATCTCTGCCGCTCCTTCTCGTTTAAACTGCGCTTGCGATCCAAAATCCTCCGACCCGGATACGTCCACTACCAGCATGAGCGTTTGCTCGCGTTCCTCCTCGAACACCTTCACATAGGTCTCTCCGGTACGCGCAGAAACGTTCCAGTCGATCGAACGGATGTCGTCACCCACCTGGTACGGGCGCACTTCCGAAAACTCGATACCCAGCCCCTTGAAAGCCGAATGGTATTCGCCTCCGAAGAAATTATTGACAAGCCCTTTCGTACGGATTTCGATCCGCCGAATTTTCCTGAACAGTTCCCGCGGAATCATGCAGCGTATAGGGCAGGCGTTAATGTGACCATTCTGTGGGTTCCCGATCCCAGCGGTGCGCCCGGAGTGCGTCCAGGAGATCGGCATCCAGCGCCCCCTTGTCGCTCGCGGCGATATTGGCCTCGACGTGGCGGAGCTTTCTCATGCCGGGGATAATGGTCGATACGGCGTCGTGCGAAAGAATGAACCGCAACGCCATTTCCGGCAGGCTCATACCTTCCGGCAGTATCGTTTTAAGCGCTTCGGCGCGCTCGACGGTCGGGACAAGATTCTCCGGTACGAAGTAGAGGTTGCGCCAGTCGCCTTCCGGCCAGGAAGTGTCTTTGGTAAGGTTTCCCGTCAATCCGCCCTCGTCGAAGGGGACCCGGGCAATGACGGCAACATCCATTTCCGTACAGGCCGCGAACAATTCGTCTTCGGGCGCCTGATCGAAGATGTTATAAATGACCTGTACGGCGTCCACCAGACCGCTCCGTACGGCTTTCACCCCGTTCCAGGGTTCCCACCGGTTCAGGCTGATACCTATTCCCCGGATAAGTCCCTGTCGCCGAAAATCCTCCAGCGTGGCGATCCACCTGTCGTCGTCGAGCCAGTCGTCTTCCCATACGTGCAGTTGCATCAGGTCAATATGGGCAAGCCCTGTATTTTCGAGGCTTTGCTCGACAGACGCCTTCACATAGTCGGGCGGAAACACCTCGTCCAGCGTGAATCCCCGCCGGCTGGGCCACTGGTTATTTTTTGGCGGCACTTTGGAAGCCGTGTACAGGGTTTTATCCGGGTGTGCTGCTACCAGTCTGGCCAGCAACTGCTCACTGTGCCCTTCTCCGTAGGCCAGCGCCGTGTCAAAGAAGGTGCATCCCAACGCAATGGCCCGGTGCATGGAGTTCATGGATTCAGCGTCATCGGAATCCGGCCATTCTCCCATGCCCCACATCCCGTATCCGATGTCACTGACTTCCCAGCCGAGGCGTCCAAAACGACGATAATTCATATGCGGTTCTTGCTTGTTTACGCGGAAGGCGCTGCGTACAGCGCGCGGGCTTTAGTATATTGTAGCCTTAACACGGCATCCCCGTTCGGCACGGATGTTTTCCTGTGCCTGTATTCGGCAGATATTCGAACGCCCTGCCGGATATTCGTTCCCCGTTGCGATTTGCCGTGACACGCACGCGCTGCCGATGGGCCATTTTTCGTAAAATCTTTTCCGGATACTCCATGGCTGTTCGATTCGGCGTGATCGTTTTTCCAGGGTCCAATTGCGATCATGATGCTTATCATGCCGCGAAGCATGTGTTCGGCCAGGAGGTTCGCTTCATCTGGCACAAGGAAAGCAGCGTCGGCGATGTGGATGTGGTCATTCTGCCCGGCGGTTTTTCGTACGGGGATTACCTGCGCTCCGGAGCCATTGCCCGATTTTCTCCGGTCATGCAGGATGTGGCGCGGTTCGCCGCGAACGGAGGACTGGTGTTCGGTATATGCAACGGATTCCAGATGCTCTGCGAGATGGGTCTGCTGCCGGGTGTTCTTATGCGAAACGCTTCGCTTCGCTTCGTATGCAAGCAGGTGCACTTGCTGGTCGAAAATGCCCGTACGCCGTATACCATCCGCCTGAAGGAGGGGCAGGTCGTCCGTATCCCGATTTCGCATGGCGAGGGAAATTATTTCGCCTCGGACGAGGTGCTGGACCGGCTTGAGAGCGAGGGGCGGATCGTGTTCCGGTATTGCGACGAAGCAGGGCAACTTGCGCCGGAGGCGAATCCGAACGGGTCGGCCCGGCACATTGCGGGTATCGTGAACGAGGGGCGTAACGTGTTGGGCATGATGCCGCATCCCGATCGCTGTGCGGAAGGGATGCTTGGAAGCGACGACGGGAAGTATCTTTTCGAATCCATCATGGATCACATCACGGCGGTGCCGGCGTAGCACGCATGTCCGCTCTTTTCGATTCGCCGGTTACGCTGTTTCTGCTTGTCGCCATCCTGCTGACGAGCGGTTATACGCTATTTTTTGATCGCTCCCTCATGGATCGCCTGGCGTTCAGACCGTACCTGGTGCTGCGCCATCGACAATACGCCCGGCTTATCACGGCAGGGTTCGTGCATGTGAACGGGACGCATCTGCTGTTCAATATGATCACGCTGTACTTCTTCGGTCCCCAGATGGAGTATGTGTTGGGTCCGGGTTCTTTTCTGGTGCTGTACTTCGGCTCCGAACTGGCGGCGCACGGACTTTCGCTGGCGATGCACAGGCATTCCGTCACATACGCGGCGGTAGGGGCTTCCGGGGCGATCAGCGGCGTGCTGTTCGGCTACTGTCTGTTTGCGCCGCTCCAGCCCATCTACATTTTCTTTGTGCCGATAGGCATTCCCGCAGCGCTCTTTGCCGTAGGGTATGTCGTCGTCTCGATGTATGCGATGCGGCGTTCGCATGGCGGTGCAGGGGGCGGCATTGCGCACGAGGCCCATCTCGGCGGCGCGTTGGGCGGGCTGATGCTGACGATCCTGCTGGAGCCACGGGCCGTGGAAGTATTTCTGCGACAGTTGGGAATCATCGGGGTATAGGTCCGTTATTTCCAAGGCCCTATAGAGGGGTATTCTTCCAGTATTTCAAAAAATGTCCGTTATTGTTTGCTTTATTCATTGCTATGTCTTACCTTGTCCCTACCTCATGCGCTGGAGGCCCCTTCCGGCACGGTTATTTCCTCCTGTTAACCGGGCCGCGGGGTATCAGTCGCGCTTTAGTGGGCACCGGGAGCCCGGCCTGTATACCAGGTCGGGCTTTTCGTTTATACACACCCTTTTTTCGAACGGTGTACACTTTGTTAACAACTTGTGAAATAAATTTTGTTCAGGGTCTTGACGCGGCTGATGCGGGCGCTTATAATGCATTCAGTGCCTTCGGGCACCGTTCCTTGAAGCGACTGAGTACTCTGGCTGCATGAGGCGCCCGTGCGTCCGTCCCCCTCACTCCGGTGCGGGGTATGCATAGGCTCGATGAAGCGGTTGACAAAGCCGGCTTTCCGGAGCGCAAGCACACGGTGAAGCGGCGGCAGAAATGCCGACGTGGAGTGTGCAAGCGCGGTGAAGGAAGTCGGGGAGCGTTGGCTGTGGAGAGTGTGTGGATACAGGAAGCGTGGGTAACCAGAAGGCCTGTGGCGCTTGAACCGTCTGCCCATGCGGTTCAGCTGTCCAGCAATCGGGAAACCGGTAGCCGGGCATGTGTCACGACGTGGTGTCGAAACTGACTTCGGTCAGTGTGCGACGGCGCGGGAGTCAGGCCTCCCGAATCCCGTTTTCGGAATGTCGCTTCGGCGATGTGAAGGAATCGCGGGAGGCCGGTCGCGGATAGGAATACCAGTGAGCATGTAAATTTGTGGGTTTATCCCACATCCAGGCAGGAAAAACGCCGGTTGTTATTACAGCCGGCGTTTTTTGTTGTTTTTGGCCGCCTTTGTACCCGTTTTCAGCTATTTTTCCCAATTTTTGGCCATTTTTAGTTCATTTTGTGCTATTTTTGCTCGAAAATGGACATTTTTGTCGATTTTTGCACAAAAATCCCCATATAATCTGCTGTAATAGGACATAATGCCCGGTTTGAAGATGATTTTCAGGGGATTATAGGGAACTTATACTCGAAAACCCCGGACCGACAGTCCGATCACAGTATGATGCAGGGGTCGATCTCGATGTACTCCCGGAGCGGGCCATACCCCAGGACAACCCCTTCCATAGCGATCCGGTCCCCTCTTTTGAGGATATTCACAAGCGGCTTCTGTCGCTCGGAAAAGTAGCACTTTACGCCTTTGCTCCGGCGTCCGTCGAACCGGACTATATTGTAGTTGATGAATCTGATATAATCGCCCTCTGCCCTGTACACCGTGCCGCCGATTACCATAGTCCGGCCTCGGTAGTTAAACTCCGCCCGCTGTTCGTCTTTCTCGTATAGTGTCTGTATTTCTACCGTTGTGGCCTCCACAAAGACAGACGATACGGGAAGCAGGCTGTCCCGGGCCATCCCCGGTCCGTACGGCGCCAGTTCCTGTTCTACGTGCCCTTGTTCCAGCATTGCCAGGGGTGCGCCTTCCAATGGTTGTATCTGACCCAGCACTTCAGGGCACCACGCCCCAAGTATGACTACTGCCGTCAGGGTCGCAAACCTTTGCCATACAGATCGTGCTCTGTGCATGTTCACCTCCGCATGTATGCGATTGGGGTCCGGTTTTCAAGGAAACCGATCATTTTTCATGGTAGCATCCGCCACGGTCAGATGCAATGTTCCCAGGGTTGCCATGGCAAGAAATAGAGTATCCTGAAATATCGTCTTGCCAGGAGCCTGCATTGTATTCTGCATGTGTCGAGCAGAAATCAGCGACCAAGCGTTGTCCTGCGCTCGGCCAGAGCGCTTTCGATAAGCCCTCGAACCGCCGGATGGCTCACATCTTCCAGAGAGTGCATCTTCACATGGCGCAGGCGTGCGCCCGTTCCCTCAAGCAGGGCCTCCGGGTCCGCCAGAGCCACGCCCTGATAGAAGCCGAGGTTAACCCATCGCTTGTAAGGCAGAATATAGACATAGCCGTCAATCATTTGCCTTGATCCCACGCCGTAGGTTGCAGAGCGGTAACCGAGGCGGACCACCTCGCAGGCGCCGGGATCGATCTCGAAAACCAGCTCCCGCAGCGCTTGCGCGATGGGACGGAGGGGTTCTTCCGTGATCCGGAGCAAGTCGTCGAACGTTCCGATTCTGGCTTTGGACATTCCTTGCACTTCCTTATTTCATGGAGATTGGGAACGCAAGCGCCGGAGGGTCAGGGCATCCTGTCCGATCCATAGGGCGCCTGCCGCATTGCCCTATGTCAGGGCCTTTTCCATCATCGCATATTCCTTGTCGACGACGCCCCCGAAAGAAATGAGTGCATTCCGCTGGCGCACATTGGATTCAAGAACCCAACTCAATTCGCCTGCCTCGTAGCCTTTTTTCTCGCCGTCGCGGATGGCCGCAAGGTTGAGGATAGCATCCAAGCCGCGTCCGTGGTATTTCTTCCGGACGCCGAGGATGGGGGTGCGGACTTCCGTGATTCCACCGAATTTTTCCCGGATCAGCAACTGGAACACTCCGAAGGGAAACAACCGCCCGTTGCGTACGTGCCTGAGCAACTGGTTGATGTTGGGCAGCGATACCGAAAATCCCACGGGCACTCCGTCGTCCTCCACAAAATAGATGATGTTCGGATCGACGATCTGCTTCATTTGCCGGGCAAGCTGGGCAAATTCCGCCTCGGTCATCGGGACATGCCCCCAGTTGTTTTCCCAGGCATCGTTGTAGATATCACGGATGGTCTGCGCTTCTTCGTCGAATCGCTTCATGTCCAGGGTGCGCAGTGTCACGCCCGGATTGCGCTTTTTGACGATCTCGACGCCGCGTTCGAGTTTGGCGGTCTTCACGTACTTCTTGTGGATGTAATACCCCCACATAGTCATTGCGCGTTCGAAGCCGTACCGCTCCAGAAAGGGTTCGTAGTAGGGGGGATTGTACGGCATGAGAACCCCCGGCTCTTTGTTGAACCCATCCACCAGCAGGCCGCAGGTATCGTTGATGGAGGGATTCGTGGGTCCGCGCACTCCCGTCAGGCCCTCTTCCCGTAGGCGATCGGAAGCGGCGTCGAGGAGCGCTTCCGCTACCGCATACTCCTCGATGGTTTCGAAGAACCCGAAATAGCCCAGGTTATCCTCGTAGGTCTTGAGATGCATGCCGTTTACGATGGCGGCGATGCGCCCTGTGACGGTTCCGGAAGCGTCGCGGGCAAGAAACGGATAGATGGCGCCGTGCTCGAAAAAGGCGTTCTTCTTCGGGTTCAGCGTGTGGCGCATATCCTGCCGGAGCGGAGGTATCCAGGCCGGATAGTTTCGGTACAGGCGGTACGGGAAATCAATGAATGCCTTGAGATCACTCCGGGAGCGGACGGGACGAATGGTCACGGAGCGTGTGGTCATACGAGCAGAGGAATGGCAGGCCCGGGTACGACCGGCATGGCTTTATGGCTGGGCATCAGCCTGTACCGTCTCCGCCAGGTATTTCTCGTGCTCTTCGAACGTTGCCGTACCGTTTCTGTTGACGATACCGTGTTTTATGCCCACCCGGGTGAATTTTTCAAGGATAAAATCCAATTCGTCGTTTGAGTGCGTCGCCATGAAGGAGGTACGCATGAGGGATTGGCCCTGCGGTACGGCAGGAGGGGCGACTGCATTGGCGAAGACGCCTTCTTCGAGCAGGTCATGCCAGAACTTGAAACAGGTCAGCATGTCGCCGATAACGACCGGAATGACCGGGGACTGACTGGTCCAGATATTGAATCCGAAATTCCGGAAGCCGTCACGCATATAGTCCGAAATTTCCCAGAGGCGCTGGAGGCGCTCGGGTTCGGTTTCCACGATGTCCAGGCATTTAAGGACCGTAGCCACACTGGGCGGCGGCATGGAGGCGCTGAACATGTGCGTGGAACTGCGATGGCGAACAAACTCGACGATATCCCTCGCCGCCACACAGAATCCTCCAATCGAGGCGAAACTCTTCGAGAACGTTCCCGTGGTCAGGGGCACCCGGTCGCTGAGACCGAAATGCGCCGCCGATCCGCGCCCGCCCGGTCCAATGACGCCGCAGGCATGCGCGTCGTCAAGCAATAGCGCCGCCCCGAATTCTTCGGCGAGTTCCACCAGTTCCGGCACCTTCGCAATGACGCCGCTCATGGAGAACACCCCGTCCGTAACGATCAACTTGCCTGCTTCCGGATGGGTCCTGCAGGCCTTGGCAAGCAATCTCCGCAAGTGATCCATGTCGTTGTGCCGAAAACGGATCGTCTCCCCCATGCTCGCGCGCGTACCCGCGGTGATGGAGGCATGGTTATCCTTGTCGGAGAAGATGAAATCCCCCTTGCCCGCAAGAGCCTGAATCACCCCCTCGTTCGCCATATACCCTGTCGAAAACACCACACAGCCCGGTGCTTTCATGAAGGTGGCGAGCCGCTCTTCCAGTTGGATATGCAGATCGAGCGTACCATTGAGGAACCGGCTCCCGGTGCAACCGGTGCCGTACTTCCTGATGGCGCTGGAGGCGGCTTCCTGTACACGGGGGTCAGACGTGAGCCCCAGATAATTATTGGAGCCGGCCATAATGACCTCGCGCCCGTTCAGGATAGCGCGGGTACCCTCGTTCCGTTCGATCATACGGAAATATGGATACAGGCCGGCTTTTTTGGCCCGTCCGTAATCTGTCGATTCGTCAAAGAATCGGTGGCATTTTTCGAACAGTGTCAATTCTTTCGCCGCACAGGTATCCACTGACGCACCGTCATGGCACTCTGACTGGGAATCAAGGGACGTCGTCATATTATCGTGATTCGTCTCGGGCTGTATGGCCAGGGAACGGGCCCCCTGTCGAAGTAAGCAGACGGAATGCGTGGAAAATGTCCCCACAAAGTAGCGTTAACGCATTAACGGGGTAAAATAAGCAATTTTCGATATTAATATCCGCATGGTTTCTTTTTCGTCTGGCATCCCGGGCTTTGCGCCGGATCGGCAGTAGTGTTCCGGCCCCTGAATCGCCATGTGGCCGAAATGCCTGCGGGCTGGAGGGAAAATGCCAGATTCTCGCCTACATCGAAGTCGAGCAGTTGTGCGTGGACGTATGCATCGAGGATCGAAAGCCCGTAGAATACGCCGGCGCCGATATACAGCATGTCGCGGTTTCTTCGGAGAGCATCGCGTTGTTGGCGAAACAGGCCGGCCAACCTGTTCTGGAAGGCGTCCGACGCAGCTTCTTCGGGGGAGACCCCCAGTTCGTTGAGCAGTCCCAGGTAGTCTTGCTCGTAGCTTGCGGGAACGTTTGCCGTGGAGATATCCCGGATGACCCACAGGTAGCCATGGCCATACGTCTGGTATCGCCGATTTGTATGGATGATTGCTCCGGTAAAACCTGCCAGACCGCCCCAGACAACGGCTGCCTTGAAGTATTGGCGATTGCGGAGTTGGCCCCAGCCGGGTACGGCGGCTCGCCAAAGTACAGTGCGGGGGGCAAGGTCATGCGCCGCAACGGTTGTATCAGGTTGTGCTGCTACGTGACGCGTCGCCGGGAAGCCCGCCATGCATGCCAACAGGACGACCACGCCGTAACCGATCCGGCTATCCACGATTATTTTCCTGTGATCAATTCGAGAAGCCGCTCCAGATCGTCGCCGGAATAATAATCGATTTCGATCCGGCCGCCGTCGCCCTGATGCCGGATACCTACCCGGGTGCCCAGGTGATTGCGAAGTTGCACCGTGTATTGCTCGAGTTGCAGGGCGTCCCTTTTGGGTAAGTCTGTTTCAGGGCTGTCCGCCTTTTTGTTTTTTCTGCCATCCGTCCGGCGGGTTTCCCGTACCCTTCGCTCGATTTCCCGTACGGACAGTCCCTCTGCCTTGATCGCGTTGAAGAGCGCTATCTGCGTTTTTTCGTCCTTTATGTTGATCAGGACACGGGCATGGCCGACCGACACGTCCCCGTCGCGGAGGCTGGCCTGGATGATTGGCGGCAACCGGAGCAGGCGCAGCATGTTGGTTACGGCAGACCGGCTTTTGGCGACGCTGCGCGCAACGTCTTCGTGGGTCATTTCGCATTCTTCCATCAGGCGCCGGTAGGCAAGCGCTTCCTCGATCGGATTGAGGTCCTCTCGCTGGATGTTCTCGACGATAGCCATTTGCAACATGCTATCCGCATCCACCTCCCGAACATAGGCGGGTATGCGTTCGAGGCCGGCCCGACGCGCCGCCCGCAGGCGTCGTTCTCCGGAAATGAGTTCGTAACCGCTCCCCCCCGTTCGCACCGTGACGGGCTGAATAAGCCCGAGTTGCTCGATCGAATCCGCCAGTGCGATGAGTGTCTCTTCATCAAAATCCCTGCGGGGCTGAAAGGGATTCGGCCGAATGAGCGCGATGTCGATCTCACTGATCTGACGGATTCGTTCGGTCGAACGACCGGGCGCAAGCGGCTCCTCGTTCGATTCCAGAATGGCGCTCAGCCCGCGTCCCAGCGCTTCTTTTCGTGGTGCCATGGTGTAACAGGGGATGCGTGAGGCTTATTTTATTGTACGTATTCGACCGACGGCGTATCCGAATCGGCAACGTTTTCGTCGTTTTCTTCCGGTACGGTGACAGGATTGCTTTGTACGATCTCGCGGGCCAGCGCGATATAGTTGCGCGCACCTGTAGACACCGCGTCGTAGAGCAACACGGGTTTTCCGAAGCCGGGCGCTTCCGAAAGTCGCACGTTGCGCTGGATAATCGTTTTGAACACCTTGTCGCCGAAGTATTGCCGTACCTCGTCCACTACCTGGTTTGCCAGACGGAGTCGGGTATCGAACATCGTCAGCAGTACCCCTTCTATTTCGAGGGTCGGATTGAGGCGCTGCTGGACGATCCGGATGGTATTCAGGAGTTGCCCAAGCCCCTCGAGGGCAAAGTATTCGGTTTGCAGAGGGATTACTACCGAGTCGGACGCTGTGAGCGCATTGACCGTGAGCAGCCCGAGAGAGGGCGGGCAGTCGATCACGATGAATTCGTAGTCCGTCCGGATGGTGTCGAAGGCTCGTTTGAGGCGGTACTCCCGCCTGGGCAGGTCCGCGATTTCGATCTCGGCGCCGACCAGATTGATGTGGCTCGGCACGACATGGAGCGATGCAATCTCCGTCTTTTGTACGACAGCCCGGATTTCGGCGTTGCCGATAAGCACCTCGTAGATGGAATGACCGCGCGTTCCGTCCTGTATGCCGGTTCCGGAGGTGGTGTTGGACTGGGGATCAATGTCTACAAGGAGGACAGAATGCTCCATTGCCGCCAGCGATGCGGCAAGATTGATCGCCGTCGTTGTTTTGCCCACGCCGCCTTTCTGGTTCGCAACCGAAATAATTTTTCCCATAAATAGCGGTCAGGGTCGTGGTGCCCGGGTAGAGATTCGTATCTTCGATATTCACTGGATCGTGCCGTGTTCCGGATCGACGAATGGTTTTATCTTTTCCGACGGCCCTAGGCCCTGTTAACACTATGCAGCGGCGCTCTGCGGGGCCTGTTTTTCAGCCAGGCCAGGCGCCGCGAGCGCAGTGTGGCCCAGCCACATAAGCGAGCGGCAACGCCGCATGGCGGGAAAACAGGCCCCGCCCTTCGGGTTCCGCCGGTCACGGCGTCACTCTTCGTTGCTCGTCGCTCATTTGGAACCACCAAACTTCACTCCTCGCGCCTTGATTGACGCCGTGCCTGACGGAACAGAGCATCGTTGCATAGTGGTAACAGGCCCTTGTCAGTGCAGGGATGTCGTACGCACGAGGTCCATGCAGCACCCAGAAGTACGATGCGTTGTCAAAGAGTTTCGAGATAGTGTTCGGCCGGGCTCCTGTAGCTGCCGAACCGGGCATTTTCGAACGATTCCTTGGCGGCCGTGATATTCCCGGCGTACATGAGCGCTTCACCTCTCGTGAAGTGAATTTTTGCTGCGTCCGTTCGACTGCCGCGGTGAAGGCTGAGCGCCTGATCGGCAAGAGATACGGCCTGTTCGTAGTTGCCCAGCGCATTGTGGGCGACGGCAAGATAGAAGTAGGTATCCGCATCCGGATCGACGCGCTCCTGGAGTTCTTCCAGACTGGCAATGGCTTCCCGGGCATCGGAGGCCGACGGTTCGGCTCGACGGCCCAATGCGGAAGAAGCCAGAAAATTAAAGTGGTCGCGGATCCCTGTTTCCCCCTTGCGCAACGCCTGACTGTCGCTGTGCTCGTTTCCAAAAGCGATCAGGGCTTCGTACGCCTGGATGGCTTCTTCGACCCGTTCCAACTTTTTCAGGGCAAGCGCCTTGCCTTCGTAATTGTTTACGTAGCTCGGATACATCGCGATACCGGCGTTGAAACGTTCAAGGGCGCCTGCGAAATTTTCCTGCTCCACGAGTCCCTTGCCTATATTATAGTCGATAATCGCTGCGTTGCTGGCCGATTTCGTAGCGATTTCCGTATCATTTTCCTGGCTTGCCAATTCAGCGGCACGTGCGAACTCGTCCCGGGCTGTGGGGTAGTCATTGGCTCTGGCGGCTTCTATGGCGGCGTTGAACGCTTCCTTGTAGGCCTGGGCCTGAACCGGAGAGGTCTGGATCCCCATTGTGAGGCAGAAAAGCAGTGCAAGCACTGCAAAGGACTTGAAAGTACTCATTGTCATTGCGTGTTTGTACGACTATGGAACTTGGACAGGGTGGAACCAACATCGAAATACATACGCATAGGAATTGGGTTCCCTATACGACTGAAAAAACGATTTTTCCTGCTTACTATTGTACAAGATAGTGATCCTGACGATGTTCTTCCGCATCGTCGCTCAGGAAGATATTCGTATCTTTCCATGGATATGTCGCTCCTTGCCATTCTTTGTCGTGCATTCCCGGCGGCACTTTTCTATGTATTTCATGTTCACAAAGTGTTTGTCCGGCGACAACGGTTTCCCGGATGTCTGATAGAGGATCTGTTTTATGAAGCTCATTATTCCCATGGCGGGGCGGGGTACGCGCGTTCGCCCCCATTCGCATGTTACGCCCAAGCCCCTGCTTCCCGTAAAGGGGCGTAGTATGGTGGAGAGAATAGTGGATACGTTCAATCGCGTGTTGCCCGTACGTCTGAATGAAGGGGTTTTTGTGCTCGGGCCGGATTTCGGAAAAAATGTGTATGAAATGCTGCGGGAGATATGCATCCGGCACGATATGCGTCCCAAATTTGCCGTACAGGAGACCGCGGAAGGCACGGCCCATGCGGTGGACGCAGCCCGGGAGTATTTGCAAGGCCCTGGCGTCGTGGCCTTTGCGGATACGGTTTTCGACATGGATGCGGACCTTGATTTCAAGGATGCCGATGTGGTCGCTATGGTGAAACATGTTGAGGACCCCAGCCGATTCGGAGTGGCGGTACGGGAGGGTGATCGGGTTGTGGAACTGGTTGAAAAACCATCCGAACCCATATCTACCGAGGCGCTTGTCGGCATCTATTATGTACGTGAGCTCAGGGAACTTCAGGGGGCGATCGAAGGGATTATCGCCGATAATCTGCGCGGAAAGGGAGGGGAGTTTCAGCTGACCGATGCATTTGATCGCATGATAAAGCGCGGCGATGCCTTTACGACAGCCTCTGTAACGGAATGGCTCGACTGCGGCACCGTATCCGCGCTCATGGAGACGACCCGGCGTCTTCTTGAAAAGGAAGACGCAGGCACATTCCAGGGGGATGTGGAAAACAGTATCATCATTCCCCCTGTATATATCGGGCCGGATGCGCGCGTCGTCGATTCTGTGGTGGGCCCTTATGTTTCAATTGAGGCGGGTGCTGATGTACGCCGCTCCGTCATTGAGCAATCTATTGTATTTGCCCATGCAGTGGTGCGGGGTGCGGTGCTGGCGGATTCACTTATCGGCGGATATGCCCATGTGCATCCGGGCGCACAGGTACTGAACATCGGCGATCATGCGGAGATAACCCCTATTCCTCCGGGCGCGCCCTGAGCGAGATACGAAGGCGTATGCAGCGGATTCGTTTCCGTCGCTCCGGTTATGCGCCGGTCATGTTAGCTGTTCGCTTCAGGTAACTTAGGGGGCGACGCAGGAGGGGCGAGTTTCTGGGGATGTTCAGGTCCACTGAGCGTGCTGCCGGTTGAAGGGAGATGGTCTGTGCCTATAGCCTCCAGGATGGATAGCACGCGTTTTTCCGCTTTCAGGACCCATCTGCGAAAGTCGTCTCGCGTCGCATCGTGCTGCGCGGTGAATTTCGTTAGCAGATTCATGTCGAATTTGTCGCTTCGGATTCCGCATCCCATTTTTTCTATTTCGAAAGCATTGCACAGTTGCTCATAGTGTCCCTCGACCGGCACGGCCAGTACAGGTTTGCCAAGGAAGAGTGCTTCGGAAACCGATTCGAAGCCGGCTGTGCACACCAGGCCGCTGCAACGGCTCATGAGCTCAAGAAATCTGGTGTCGTGCAGCCGATTGAAGCGAAGGGTCTCGCTGTACTCTACGATGTCATCGACTTCCGGATTGTCCCAAAAGCATTCCAGGCGTTGCGTCGGGTGTTTTTCGTGCCATTCGATTACCTGCTCCGCATAGCCACGATTCAGGAGGTAGATCAGAAAAAAATCCTCCTGGACCCTGTTGTTTTGCAGAGTCAGTGCTTCCTCGCGTAGAAGTGGAGGGATCACCGAAAGGCGAGCATCCGGGAGGTCTTCCGCCGGATACAGGGATAACGCGAGTTTCCATGTAGCCCGGAAACCGGTCAGTCGGGTGAACAGCCTCATGGCCGACCGGTCAACCGGCCTGCCAGGCGCAAATTCATATACGGGATGATCGAACATGTACTGATGTCCGACGGCTACAAAGGGTACGTTCGGGCGATAAAACGCCTGGTATACGCCGGCCATCGGTTCGTAGAAAGTCAGCACCAGATCCGGCTGAACGGTTTTGATCGTATGGTCGAGAATTTTCAGGCTGCGCTTGAAGGCGGGTATGCGCTCGACGTTTTCGATGAGCGTATCGAGTGAATTAATAGCGCGCTGTTCCTTCCCGATACTGAAACCCGGCGAGCCAAAACGACGAATCGGTACATTGATTCGTTGTGCAAATACCTCAGGGATCTCCCGATTACGAACGTTCCCGGCGAGTACACCGACCAATTCATGCCCGGCCCCGCACAGCATGGTTTGCAGTGCGAGCGCCTGCGTGAGATGTCCTCGCCCTTCCCCCTGCACAATGAACAGAATCTTCATTTCGATGACCGTAGAGATCGGGACGCCGCAGAGCGCCGCTGCATAGTGTTAACAGGCCCTAAACCCTTGCGGTAACCATCGCCCCCCCTTGCCGGTTTCCCGGAGGTCCCCCGGTCATGTCGATGTTCTTCTGTCCGCGGTGTTCCATAGAGGTTGAGGCTCCAGGGCCTTTGAAAAAAACATTCTTCATTACGTATAGCAGACGCTTTGCATGTACTTTATGCCCGGTTTTGTTTTTCTTGTGGCTTCCGTTTCTGATTTATTTCGTCCGTCATGCGCATCGTTGTAACGCGACCGTTGCCTTCAGGGGGGCTGCATCTGCTGAATGGCCACGAGATTGTCCAGCATGAGTTTTCCGTCGGCGGTCCGGATGAGGACCAGTTGATCGATATTGCCCAGGGGGCTGATGCACTGATCACGCTATTGTCGGATCCGGTGACCGACCGGGTATTGAGCGCCTGCCCCGGGATTAAGGTGGTCGCACAGTATGCGGTGGGGTACGACAATATTGATCTGGAAGCGGCGCGCACCAGGGGAGTCGTTGTTACGAATACTCCGGGTGTACTCACCGAAGCCACAGCGGATATGGCGTTTGCGTTGCTTCTGGCAGCAGCACGGAATGTGGTGCCGGCAGACCGGTATGTACGAGCCGGGGAGTTTTCAAGGTGGGAAGCGGATCTCATGCTGGGCGCTGATCTGAGTGGTGGTATGATAGGTATCGTGGGCCTGGGTAGAATCGGGGCTGCCGTGGCGCGCCGCGCTATAGGTTTCGGAATGCGTGTATGCTACCACAATCGTTCCCCCGCTAATCCGTCCGTGGAGCAGAAACTGGGCGCCCGTCTTGTTTCCATGAATACGCTTTTGGAAATCAGCGATGTGGTTTCCTTGCATTGCAGCCTCAATGAATCCAGCCAGGGTCTCATCGGGCGCGAGGCGCTTGCGCGTATGAAGCCGTCCGCCATCCTGGTGAATACGGCGCGTGGCGCCGTGGTGGATGAAGAAGCCCTTGTCGATGCGCTTCGCAACCGCACGATTCGGGCGGCGGGCCTGGATGTATTCGAGGATGAACCTTCGGTACATCCGGGGCTTTTCGATCTCGACAATGTGGTGATGGCGCCGCATCTTGGGAGCGCAACGCATGCGACGCGTTTGAGAATGGCGGAAATGTGCGCTGAAGCAGTTCAGGCTGTGCTCAGCGGCGCGAGGCATATCCCGTACCGGGTCGTATAGCCGGCTCCTTGTGCGCGGGATGTGGTTATCCGAGCCACTTCAGATACACGGCGGCCAGTGTGATGGCCATGACAGCGATGCTTACGGGCAGCCCGGCCCGAAAATAATCCCTGAACCGGTATCCGCCAGCGCCCATCACCATCAGATTCGTTTGATACCCGATCGGGGAAAGGAAGCTTGCCGACGCCGCTATTGTCACCGCCAGAGCTACGGCGCGCGGTTCCATACCGATATCGACGGCTGTCACCAGGGCAATGGGAATCATGATAACAACCGCGGCGCTGTTCGTGATGATTTCTGTGACGAGCATGGTGCCAAGGTACAGAAACAGCAACGCTATGAGAGGATGCTGGCCGGGTAATATCGTTGCGATGGTGTGTCCCAGTCCTGTTGCCAGACCACTTGTCTGGACAGCGTGTCCGATACCGAAAGCTCCTGTAATCGTCAGGATAACGCCGATATCCACGGATTGGCGCAACTGGGTGCCGCGCAAAAAACCGATCAGAATCATGCCCAGTGCACCTGTAAAGGCTGCTGCGGAGAGGGGGAGCACACCGACGATATGCAAGGTGATCAGTATGGCCAGCATGGCCAGAACCAGCCCTGTTCTTTCATCTATCGGCTGTTGCTTCCGAATATCTTGCGTGACAAGGTAAAAATCGCCCTCGCTTTGGCTCCAGCGGCGGTCAAACCCCTTTTGAGCTTCGATGATAAGAAGGTCGCCCGGTTTGAGGGGAACCTTGCCGAGCGCTCCACGGATCGATTCGTCCTTGCGATGGATGGCGAGTACAACCCCCTCGTATTTTTCCCGGAAGCTGACGTCCTTCAGCGTTTTGCCGGCCAGGGTCGAATTTATTGAAATCACTGCTTGAAACAGAGGGGGGTCCGTTTCCTGGTTATCCTGCTTGTTTTTGGTGGGATGTGCAAAAAAATCGGTCTCGCGAAGCAGACGCTCCCTGGCATCCGTACGCCCGATAAACGTGAGAATGTCTGCTTCCCGGATGATCTCTTCCGGAGCGACCGGGCCAATTGTATCCTGACCACGCCGGATATATACGAGGTAGGCGTCGCCCAGTGACCGGAGATTCGCTTTTTGGATCGACATGCCCGCGAGGGGTGAGCCGGGAGGTACGCACAGGCGAAACCGGTAATTCAGTGTATCCGTCTTGTCCCGGTCGCCGGGGGTCGTGTCCGGCATTAGCCGATGCCCGACAAGAGACAGGTACGCCACGGTCAGGACGGCCGCGGGCAGACCTATCCAGGCAAATTCAAACAGCCCGAATTCCTGCAGGCCGGCCTCGCGAATAAGTCCTGAAGCAATGATGTTCGTCGAGGTGCCGATAAGCGTGATCATCCCTCCTGCAATCGCAGCGAAAGAGAGAGGCATCAACAACTTCGATACCGATATGCCGGTTTTTCGGGCCACTGCCTGCATTCGAGGTATGAGCATGGCGACCACCGGGGTGTTGTTCAGAAAGGCGGACAACACTGCGGCAGGCGTCATAACACGGAAAAGAAGCGATGTCACTGTGCCGCCGGACTGCACCAGCCAGCGATCTATCCAGGTGAGCAGCCCTGTTTGATGAACGCCGGCGGCTACCACGTACAGGGCGGCAATGGTAATGACCGCTTCCCATGCAACCCCCGAAAAAGCTTCAATAGGGGTTACTACTCCGGCCAGGAGAAGGGTGCTCAACGCCAACAGAATGGTTACATCCACCCGTGCCCATTCGCGCACAAGGGCCACGATCATAACCAGAATGATTATAAGGGTGAACCAGGCTTGCCAGGGCATCAGAGTATCCTATGACATGTCCTTCATGATGCCTTGCGTTACGAGCAGGGCAATGATCCGGTCGACGCATTCCTCTACGGACAGGACATGGGTCTGTAGTAGCAGTTCCGGATTTTCCGGGGGTTCGTACGGCGCCGAAATGCCCGTGAATTCGGGAATTTCGTTGTCGAGCGCTTTCCTGTATAATCCTTTCGGATCGCGATCCTTGCATATCTCGAGGTCGCAATCCACGTGCACTTCAAAGAAATGTTTTTCCGGAATGATGTGCCTGGGGTACGCGCGATCTTGCCGGTAAGGTGATACGAGAGCGCAGATGGTAATGCTGCCCTGTTCGAAGAACAATCGGGCCGCTTCGCTGACGCGGCGAATGTTTTCGGTCCGATCCGCCTCGGAGAAACTCAGATCGCCACACAGCCCGTGACGTACCTGGTCGCCGTCGATCGACATGGTACGCACACCATGCTCGAAGAGACGTTTTTCCAGCGCTCGTGCAATGGTCGATTTGCCTGATCCGGAAAGTCCTGTCAGCCAGATTACTGCGGCCTGGTGTCCCTGTTGTTTTTCGCGTTCTTCCCTCGGAATGTACAATTCGGTCCACACGACCCCCGGGGAAACAGGACGTTCCATGGTAGCAACGCGTCCGACCGGCGGAACGTGCTGCGCTGCGCCACGGATCATGCCGGCAGCCACTGTATTGTTGGTTTCCGGATCTATCAGGATGAAACTTCCGGTTTCCCGGTTGACCCGATACGCATCGACGAAAATCGGGTCGGCCAATTCAAATTCGATTCGTCCGATGTCGTTCAGACGGAAGGTGTCTGCTGTTTCGCGATGGAGTGTATCGACATTCATGCGATAGATCACATTACCGACGACTGCCTGAATGTTTCGGGTGGTATGCTGAAGAATCCATCGCCGATTCGTTTGCATCGGCTGCTCGCTCATCCAGCATATATCGGCGTCGATACTGCGAGTGATCTGGGGCTGGTTGCGGCGCCGGACGATCATGTCTCCACGCCCGATATCGATGTCGTCTTCCATCGTAATTACGACCGAATCGCCTGCGCGGGCCCGTTGAATATTGTCCTCCATATAGACGATGGAATGCACACGGCTTTCCCGACCGGACGGAAGCACGACGATGTCCTCGCCCGGCGCAATGGACCCCGATACGACGCGCCCCGCATACCCGCGAAAATTCTGGTTCGGGCGTATTACGTATTGCACCGGGAACCGGAAATCGACCACGTTACGTCCTTCGCCCACCTTTACCGTTTCAAGGTGGTGCAGAATGGTCGGTCCCCTGTACCAGTCCATCTGATCGCTTTGTTCGACGACATTGTCCCCCGCCAGTGCGGAAATGGGGATGAAAACGACATCGTCGATATCTACTCTCCGGACGAATTCCCTGTAGTCGGCGACGATTTCCCGATATGTTTCTTCGGAGTACCCCACGAGATCCATTTTATTGATCGCCACCAGTATGTGGGGAATCTGGAGCAACGAAGCAATGAATCCGTGCCGGCGTGATTGTTGCAATACGCCATTACGTGCATCGATCAGAATGATAGCCAGTTCGGCGGTCGATGCCCCGGTTACCATATTGCGTGTATACTGGATATGTCCCGGTGTATCGGCAATGATGAATTTTCGCTGCGCGGTGGAAAAATACCGGTATGCCACGTCGATAGTGATCCCTTGCTCGCGCTCTGCGCGCAGTCCGTCTGTGAGCAAGGCCAGATTGATTGCGCCGTTGCCCTGGCTTGCACTGGCGCGCTCAATGGCTTCGTATTGATCCAGGTGAATGGCTCGCGAATCGTAGAGGAGGCGGCCGATCAGCGTCGATTTGCCGTCGTCTACATTGCCTGCTGTGGTAAATCGTAGTAAATCCATTGAAAGGCAGTGGTCGAAAGAGCCGGTATTCGAGTGGATGCGGGCAAGTTTCGATCCGTCCGGGATCGTTAGAAATAGCCTTGTTTTTTGCGGTCCTCCATTGCAGCCTCCGAGCGCATGTCGTCGGCGCGTGCTCCGCGTTCGGTGACGCGAGCTGATCCAACCTCCTCAATGATTTCTTCCAATGTTGCAGCGGTGGACCGGATTGCACCTGTGCATGTCATGTCGCCCACGGTCCGAAAACGGATCGTTTCCTGTTCCCAGGTTTCGCCATGGAGCAAAGAGATATAGTCACATTTTGCGAGAAGCACACCGTTCCGGTCTACAATTTCGCGTTCATGGGCGAAGTACATGGACGGAATCTCAATGCTTTCCATGAGGACGTACCCCCATATGTCCAGTTCCGTCCAGTTGCTCAATGGGAAAATTCTGAAATGCTCTCCAGGACGCTTTCTTCCATTGAAAATATGCCACAGTTCCGGGCGCTGGTTCTTGGGATCCCATTGCCCAAAACTGTCCCGGTGCGAGAAGAAACGCTCCTTGGCGCGGGCCTTTTCCTCGTCGCGCCGTGCACCGCCGAGAGCACCGTCCACCTTGAGTTCTTCCAGCGCATCGAGCAGGGTGGTTATTTGCAGCATGTTGCGGCTTGCGTTCGGCCCCTCTTCTTCCTGGACACGCCCCCGGTCTATGGATTCCTGTACGGTTCGGACGATCAATTTCGCGCCGATATTTTTTACCAGCCTGTCTCGCAGTTCAAGCGTTTCCGGGAAATTGTGCCCGGTGTCCACATGTAAGAGGGGGAACGGAATAGGCGCTGGCCAGAACGCTTTCCGGGCGAGGTGCACCATGACGAGAGAATCCTTACCACCCGAGAACATCAGGCATGGCCGTTCGAATTGTGCGGCCGTTTCACGCATGATGTATATGGCTTCGGACTCCAGCCGTTCGAGATGAATATTTTGCAAGGTATTCGGTGTGTTAAATGCTTTAAAAAAATATACGCGGATTGATGGGGAGCGTTACTACGATGGGCAGCACATTGTCCCGGAGGCAGCGCTCGTCCGGCATCCAGGCGCATATGGAGACCGAAGGTGTTGAATATGCGCACGATCCGCGTATCCACGGCATGGTAGCGATGATACGCCATGGTCATGGCTTCCGCAAAGCGTTTGGATTCGTCGTAGACGCTGCGATAGCCGGTGGGATCCACGTTCCCCCGGCACGTTTCCGATTGCGGCTACCATTTTACATAGTACATAAATGAAGTGGTTTATGGAAAAGGGGTGAAAGAATTTGCTATTGGCCCCCTGGAAGGGACTTGCAAACCGAACACCCGACAACGTATTCTGTAAATGAAAACCGATCACGAAGGCGGCATAACCCGGCGAGGCAGTACACGTAAATCCACGAAAAAGACAGCCCGGTTTTTCCGTCCATTTCTGAATACCCCTGCAATGCTCCCAGAGACCATTCCGAATCATTATCTCCGAAGTAATACGGACCGTGAAGTCGCTTCGGTATGAATCTGCTTAGAGCCTGTTTGTCTGCTGCGATTCTTCTCTGTTTTGGGGGCTGTAGTCCGGATTCCGATAACCTATGGCATGAAGAATCGAGCCATCGATGGCGAAATTTGCATGTCTCCGGTTCTGTGACCGCCGGGTTTGATCCTATGGGGCAGCGCCGCACCGGAGTAGATGCGATCAACAGCATCGAGGAGAAGGAATTTCTGGCGAATCGTCACTACCTGAACGGATCGGGCGTGGCTGTAGGGGATGTGGACGGAGACGAATGGCCGGATATTTATCTGACTCGCCTCAGTGGGCCAAATGTGCTTTATCGAAATCTGGGCGGGTGGCGCTTCGAAGACATTACGCAGCGTGCGGGTGTGGCAGCGCCGGATCGCTTCTCGACCGGAACTGCAATGGCGGATGTGGATGGAGACGGGGATCTGGATGTACTGGTTACGGCTATGGGGGGACCCAATGCCGTGTTTTTCAATGACGGGCAGGGCCGTTTCGTGGAATCCCCCGATTCGCTTGGCCTGTTTTCTCGCCGGGGAAGTACTACGGTGGCGCTGGCGGACACGGACGGGGACGGCGATCTTGATTTGTACGTCGGAAACTACAAGACCCGGACGGTGCGGGATATGTATCCCCCGCATGAGCGCGCTTTTGAACGCGTGGTAAAGCGAGAGGGCAACAGGTACGTAATTACACCGCCTTTTGATCGGCATTATGTCGTTCGTGTGCAAAAGGATCGCGTGATGCGTTTCGAAAGCGGTGAGGTGGATGGCTACTATATCAATGACGGCGCAGGGCGCTTTACCCCTCAGTCCTTTACCGGGGGAGCATTCCTTGACGAAGAGGGTCGGGCATTGCAGGAGGCGCCTCGTGATTGGGCTTTGACTGTGCGGTTTCAGGATATCAATGGGGACGGGGCGCCTGACCTGCTGGTATGCAATGATTTTGAGAGTCCGGATCATTTCTGGCTTGGCGATGGGCAGGGGACTTTCAGGGCAGTGCCTCGCCTGACTTTCCGCAAGACGAGCCAGTCTACTATGGCTGTGGCTGTTTCCGACATGGACAGAGACGGCGATGCGGATCTTTTTCAGGCAGACATGCTTAGCCGTGATCATCGACGACGCCACAGGCAGCAGCCCGGCCTGCAGTTTCCCGAATTATCCGATCCAGGAGACATAGACAACCGTCCCCAGGAGATGCAAAACACGCTCTTTCTCAACCGGGGAGACGGCGCCTTTTCCGAGATTGCCCACATGGCCGGAATTCATGCCTCCGAATGGACCTGGGGCAGTGCTTTTCTGGATGTGGACCTGGATGGCTGGGAAGATCTGCTGCTGGCCACGGGGCATGCCTATGACGCCATGGATGCGGACACGCGCATGCGCATGGCGACGATATCCTCCGGAGAAGCGTGGCGGGATGAAGTGCTGCTGTTTCCACCCCTTGATCTCAAAAACATCGCTTTTCGTAATCGGGGAGACGGGACCTTTGAAGAAATTGCCGATGGTTGGGGCCTGGGCTATGAAGCCGATGTCTCCCACGGGCTGGCTTTGGGTGATCTGGATCGTGACGGCGATCTTGATGTGGTTGTCAGTCGCCTGAACCGGCCCGCCGCCCTGTTTCGCAACCATACATCCAATTCCCGTGTGGCGGTAAGCCTGCGGGGATTATTTCCGAACACGAAGGGTATCGGAGCGAAAGTCCGCCTTTCGGGCGGGGGCTTGCCGGTGCAGGAAAAGGAAATCATTGCCGGGGGGCAATACCTTTCTTCCAGTGAGACGTTGGTTTCTTTTGCCGCCGGCGATGCACAAGATATGCGACTTGAAGTGTTGTGGCGCAGTGGCGGGCGTACGCTTGTCGAGAGGGTGCAGGCCAACAGGCATTATGAAATATTTGAATCTTCTGTCGTTCGACGTACGACGAATGAACATTTAACCGAACCCGATCCATACTTTGAAAAAATCCGGATTGTGCATGAACATCACGAGCCCTTCTTTGACGATTTTCGGGAGCAGCCTCTTCTTCCATGGAAACTTAGCCGACAGGGGCCCGCAGCGGCATGGGCTGATGTGGACGGGGATGGAGATGATGATTTGCTCATAGGGAATGGCCGTGGAGGGCGCCTGACGTTACTTCGTAACACCGGGACCGGCCGCCTGGAAGCCCCGCGGTCCGTCGGTGAAAAAAGCCCGGGGGATCAAACGGGGATTGTTGTATTGGAGCGTGTCGAGGCAGGGGCGCTCGTAGCGGTCGGCATATCAGGCTATGAAGCGCGGCCGTATGCTCCCTCTACCGTCGATATCTATCGTGTTCGACCGGAAGGCTCCTTTGAACGGATTCAGCGTCTTCCATTCGGCTCTTCGAGTGTAGGGCCTCTTTCGCTTGGGGACCTTGATGGAGATGGAGATATGGATATCCTTGCCGGGGGGCGGCATGTTCCCGGACGCTATCCTGAAGCAGCTTCATCGGTGGTGTATTGGAATGAAGAAGATCGCTTTGTGTACGATGAAAGCTCACAGGTCTTTGACCGTCCCGGTCTTGTGAGTGGAATAGCTATTGGCGATCTCGACGGAGATGGCAACCAGGATGTGATACTGGCTACCGAATGGGGTTCCATACAGGTGTTTCGAGGGCTGGGCGCAGGCAAGTTTGAAGATGTCACGGCCTCCTATGGATTGGAGAACTACAAGGGGTGGTGGCAAGGCGTTGGACTGGGGGACTTCAATGGGGATGGGCGCCTGGACATTGTCGCGACGAACTGGGGATGGAATTCGCCGTATGGTCGACCGGAACGTGACGGGCACGACTTGCGACTGTACTACGGAGATTTCGATCTGGACAACCGGATGGATATCGTGGAGGCCAGATATGAGCAGGTTGTGGGGGGGTACGTTCCAACACGCAAACTGGTTGCCCTTTCGGCCGGATTGCCTCTGGTGCGCCGGCGAGTGCGCACCTTTCGTCAGTATGCAGCTTCAACCCTTGACGAAATGATCGGCCCTCGGTTGGCCCGAGGCGCATACAAGAACGCGACATGGCTTGCTTCCACGGTCTTTCTCAATAGAGAATCCGGTTTTGAGGTACATCCGCTTCCCGTTGAGGCACAATGGACAGCGGGTTTCGGCATGGTGGTCGGCGACCTGAATTCCGATGGGAACGAGGACCTTTTTATCGGCCAGAACATGTTTGCCCTGCCGTCTGGTACGCCTCGCCTTGATGCGGGCCGGGGACTTTGGCTGATGGGCAATGGCCACGGTAGTTTTACGAGCGCCAGGGGAGATATGTCCGGGATAAAGGTATACGGGGAACAACGGGCCGTTGCTGCGAGCGATTACGACGAGGATGGGCGGCTTGACATGGTGGTGACGCAAAACGGGGCAGAGACGAACCTTTTTCGGAACAAGCGGGCGCAATCCGGCTTGCGGATTCGCCTCAGCGAATCAGGCAGGCCCGCTATAGGCGCGCTTGTGCGGCTTCGCTATGGCGAGAGCGACTGGGGACCGGTCCGGATAGTGTCGGCGGGGTCGGGATATTGGAGTCAGTCTTCGACGACGCTGTTGATGGGATATGGCGCCGGAAAGGTCCAGGATGTCTGGGTACGCTGGGCGGACGGTACAGAGACTATGGAGGCGATCGAGCCCGGGGCCAAAAATCTTACCATCGTGCGTAATTAAGAGGAAGACCTTATCACGCGGGCCGGCCATGTCAAGGAGCGAGAGGCGCGGGTACGTCAGTCTCTTTCGTGAAACAACTTGACGTATTGTTTAATCCGCTTCCTGTCACTTGGGACGCTCAATGTAGATGTTGCTTGTGCGGTAGGCGCCGCGGCCCGCCTTGGAAGCTGCATCCTCACCTCCTGGTCCTCCAAAGGTATAGATGGGTATCTGGAGCACTTCAAGTTCACCGCCCGGTACGGCGAAATGAAGGGGGCTTCCTGGCACCAGGTCCCCCCAACCACGCTTGTCAAAGTACGCTCTGCCGCTTGCGGCCAGATAGCATTCTATATTTTTTTCGTGTTTGAGTTTTGCCCATAAACTGGCGTCATCCATAGGGCTCTGATCGTCGTCAGGGCTACCGACCGCGTCTGAGCCTGAAGCAGGATTCAATTGGCCCCGCTCCACACGCGTTTTATTGATGAGTTCAGCTGCTCTGTCAGTACTTCCTCCGGTTCGCAGCAACCCTTCGGCAATAAGCATATCCAGTTCCGTTACTTTGAATTGGACCATGGGACCGTTGTTGCCGTTGTCCAGATATGCACGGTATCTCTTATGTGTGTGGGACGAATAGTGGTAGGTGCCTCGAGAGGGTGGAAAGGGACCCGGAACGCCCCAGTATTCGAAGTCGGTTCCGCTGTTCTGAGGGTAGGTGAGCACGGTTCCTGCTGTATGAGCACCCGCTCTGTCACGCTGCTCGCCCGCCACGATGGTTTCCATCCCGTCTTCCGGCCCCACGATGCGCCTGTCCGAAGTATAAATGTCAAATACGCTACGATCTTCAACCGGTTGGTTAAGCCAGTTCCGGAAACCTCCCGATTTGTCCGCAGGGCCGATCGTACGATAATCTGCGCGAGACCATGAACGCCCTTCTTGTCCCCATGCCTTGGTCGGATCCCATTCGAGTTCTCCCGAATCGTTTCCTACAGGGGCCCAGTCCTCCGTAATGCCCTGTTCGGCATGCTGTATTACCAATGCCCAGTTGGTGCTTGCCCGCTCGGCAGGCCTCCGTCCGACCGAGGCAATAAACCGCGCCATAAAGGAATGGGCCAGTCGGACCAGATCTTCATTGGTGACAGTAAGCCCAAATATCCAGTCGTCTTCAGCAGGAATGGTGAAGGGGTTGCTGTTAGCTATGGCGATTGACTCTTCCAGTTTTTGAAGGGCAAACTCCATAACCTCCGGGTAGGGTTTCAACTCCAGCGTAGTCAAATCCGAATCTTCATCCACCGTAAAACCCTGATCGTAGCGCAGTGCAATGTAACCATGGCACAGACCCTGGATAAACCTGGCGAACGCTTTGAGCTTGGCTGCTTCTTCGAATGCCGACTCATCCTGGTTGATGATAGACAACGCGTCCGAGGTATTCGAAATGGCCAGATAATTATTGTCCCAGGGCTCCTTCATTGCGTCGGCGTAGGCGAATGTCGGGCTGTTGTCGAAAGCAACGCGTGGCTCGGAAGAGAGATGCCGTCCGGCAAAATTAGCCCACGAATAGGAATATTCATCCGCGATTGCCGTAAGGGGCATTTGCCCGTTTTGCCACACATTGGCGCGCCAGAAGTCGAGAAAGGAACTCCCGATAAGATTGACCACATCGTTGGGGTCGGCCAGCACCTGACTTTTGTCAGGGCTGTTGTCGTTCTCGACCACCAGGTCCGCACATCCGGTCCATGTGAAGACGAGAAAGGAAATCCATACTGCGGTCCGCATGCTGCGCAACACGTTCATTTTGTATCTCCCGTCATTCAAAACTCAATGGTGACCCTGCCTGTAAGGTTGCGGTAGTTCGGATAGCGAAACTGGTCCACACGGAACAACGATGCATCTCCGCCAACCGTGGCGTTTTCGCTGGTCCGACCGGTTTCGGGATCAAACCCCGAATAGTTTGTGAAGGTGAGCAGATTACGGCCGGTGATGCCAAAGCTCACGCGATGTAATCCTAATGCGTTGCCGAACATCCGTAAAAGCCGCTCTCTGCCGAGGGTATATTCCACCGTGAATTCACGCAGCTTCACATAGTCGCCTTCTTCGACGAAGTGGTTGTTTGTCCCGTTCGCGTGGTAGAGCGCTTGCATGTAATTGGCCGTCTTCTTGAGCGCGTCGGACTTACCTGCCTGGTCCTGATCCCTATGTCTGTTATCCCTGTAGCCCCACTGAGCCGTAGCGTTGTATATATCGCCGCCTATCTGTGCATTCCAGAGCATATAGACGGTGATTCCGCGCCAGCGTAATGTGGTGTTTATTCCCAGATTATAGTCGGGGAGGGTATTACCAATTCTGGAGAATGCCGTGCATTCTTCATTCTCGAATAGAATCGGCATGCCCCATCCGTACGACTTGTCCCCACAGGGGGTCGTCATTTGGTCGCTGGAAGTTCCCCAAAGGTTTTTGGCAATGCCGTCCGTATAGGTATTATCCGGGCCGACCCATACCACATAGCCGTGATCATTAACCTGGAACTGATTTTCTGCAACGCCTGTGGGCAGTTCGTCCAGAGCCGTCAGAAACTTGTCCCCGTACATGGCTCCCAGAATTTCTCCCTCCCGAATATAGAAGGCATTCTTGGGGCCTCCCCGGAACGCCGGGGGAGAAAACTCGATGATTTCCTGACGTGTACGATCAAAAACAACACCTATATCCAGACTGCCGGAAGCATTCCGGAACAACGATGCACGGACAGATGCCTCTATGGTATTAGACTCGAGGGTTCCGGCATTTTGCCATTGTCCTTCATATCCTACTGAGGCAGACAATGGAACGAGCAACAACTGATCTTCCACTCTGGAATCTGCATATATCAATTCGACAAATGCCTTATTCCAAACAGAAAATTCCAGTCCCAGTTCGGTTTCTTTCTGCAATTCGGGTTTCAGCAGTTCATTACCAAGGGTCGATTTACTTAGTTGGCCATTGGAGAGAAAAAACGTTTCGTATTGGCACTCAAAGCATGGACGTGCGCCTGCGGTGCCGTACGAAGCTCGCAGCTTGAATTCAGGAAGCGCATCCCTGGCAGGCCACCAGGTTTCTTCCGATAGGCGATATGCGCTGCTGAGGCGGAAATAGGTTTGCCACCTCTCCTCCGCACCGAAAAGCGAGCTGCCATCGCGACGCACTAATGCGTCGATGATGTAGCGGTCGGCATAGTCCGCGCCTGCCAGGCCATAAAAGCCCTCGGAACGGATCGTTGTACTGCTGGAGCTGATGATTTTATCATCGGTGTTGATATTGGAAAGGTCCGAAAGTCCTGCCGCTGCGAGTCCTCTGCCGCTGATGAATTCCGCCTCATTGGTGAAATCCTCCTTTGCCCAGCGAAACTGTGTGCGGGCAACCAGGCGATCGAATTGCTTGCGAAAGGAAGCCGTCACGTTGGCATTCAGGGCGGAGGACAGGGCATTGCTCCGCTCGATTTCGCCCTCTTCCTTACTATTGTTGCCAATCTGCTGATATCCCTTGTCATAAAACTCCAGGCCATCGCGGTCCGAGCGGTCGAAACTCAGATTGGCTTCGAGGTCAAACCAGTCTATAGGCTCCCAGGTTTGCCGCAAGTTGCCATATATACGAGAGCGTTTTTGGACTTCATCGACGTTCTCGATAATGTAGAGCGGGTTGTCTTCAATAGATAAGGGATCGGCGCGCACTTTGAGTTCACCGTTTTCATCCCGCTCCAAAAGACTCACTGCGGGACTTGTAAACATGATGCCGAAAAACGGATTGATATCCACATCATTTGGTGCATCACGCGTAGAGGTCGAATAGAAACTTGAGAGTGAAATAGCCCATGTACGTTTCAGGTGATGATCCATATTAAGGCGAACACTTTTTCGATTATATCCTTTCTGGCCGACAATGATACCTTCTTCTGTCAGATTCGCAAATGACAAAAGAAAGTTGGTAGTTCTCGTGTTGCGGCTTACTGCGATGGCATTGGTCCATGTATTACCCGGATTAAAAAATTCGTCGAACGCGTTATAGGTTACTCCCGGATACGGATTGTCCAAAAAGGATACCGCTGTACTCCCGTCAATGACGGTCGCGGATCCGTAAGGGATATCGTTCCCGTCTGCATCGACAAAAGAGGTTCCGGCAGCATTCATCCGATAGTTGTGCGAATTGTTGGGAATAAATTTGCGTGGCATAAAGTTCGTGCCGATCTCATTACGGATCGTCACGCGTGTCTGGTTTACAGGGATGTGATCGCCCCGCTTGGTCGAAATTTGAAGGACTCCGTTTTGCGCGCGGGATCCGTAGAGTGACGATGCGGAAGCGCCCTTGACGATCTCTATATTCTCGATATCCAGTGCATCGATGTCGACCTGATCGGCTCCGAGAATGACACCGTCAACGATGTAGAGTGGCTGCGAACTGCCCGAAATGCTGGTGGACCCGCGCAGCCGCACGGAAATTCCGTCACCCGGCTGTCCGCTCTGAGCAATTACGCTGGCTCCAGCCACTTTCCCGTGCAGGCCGTGCAGAGGACTCCGCGCCGGCGCAAGTTCAACCAGGTCTCTATCGACCTGATCTACCGTGAAGGCAAGCTTCTTTTTCGGGGTGGCTTCAGCCACCCCCGTTACGACGACCTCATCCAGATTGAAAAAATCCTCGGCAAGCACAAAGTGCTCCGTCATTGCCGTGGGCGAGATGGTGACGGCCCGGGTCTGCGGTGAATAGCCGATATATTGGACCTTAAGATCGAAAGACTGTCCTGCATAAACGGACGGCACCTCAAAAGAGTAGCGGCCTTCAATATCTGTCGAAGCACCAAGCAGCAAATCGGTAATGGATACGTTTGCACCGATAAGCACCTGGTTATCCGTGTCCGTTACGACACCGGATATAGTCACATTTTGGGCTGTCGCTACGATCGGCAGCAACAGTAGTAGTGTCAGGCATGAAATTTGCGACTTTCTTATCATGTTGTTTCCCGCTCTAACCAGCGCAGAGTATACACACCCGCAAAGAACTTTGCCAGATTTCCCGCCTTGTTATTGTTGCGGCCTTGTCCGAATCATAACCCCATCATGAAAAAATTCTTTCCGGTTCGAGGACGCTTCATGCGTTTCATGGTGGTGGCAGGGGGGCTTCTTTTGCTGATACCCCTCACGTGGATGTTCCGGGAGGTACGCAGTGCCCGAATTGAGAAGGCTCCCCAGGTGTACCGGGGAAAGGTGGTCTCGGCGGCGCTGGATCGCATTGACCGTGACTTCGGCGTTATGCAGCGTGATCTCTTCGAACGCGCCGGACGCATTGCCTCCGCTCCGGAAGTCATGGAGGCTCTTGCTGCACAGGGAGCCCTTGCAAAGCCCGATTCGGCAGCACTCGTGCGCTACTTTTCCGCAATGGCGGTACCCTACGGAACATCTGTTGAGTTGTACACTCCGGAGATGGAACTGGTAGCCTGGAATGGATTCAGTATGCCCATGGATACAGCTCCGGATTTAGCGGAATCCCCCACCGGGTTGCACACGGGCATTGCACAAGACGGGGCATTTCGTCAGGCAATTGTTGCATGGCGTCCGATAACACGTGATACCCGCGTGTTGGGTGTTATCAGGGCAATGCGCCTTGTAGAATATGCTCCGCCGGTCCACAACGAATATATCAAGGATGTGAGCCTCGTTCCTAAATGGCGAAGGCTGGCGAAACTGCCTGTGGAGCTGACATTCGATGTGTCCATTGAAGAGGCTGCACCTTTCTCACGTTTGCTGCAGGGTGTAGATGGCACGGTACTGGGCCTTGTTACCGTAGACGCTCCTTCCGTCAGGCAAATGACGGCCCTTGCTGCTGTGCTGCCCAATCATCTCATGGCGCTTTGGACCACGTTGTTCTTCTTCTGGACGATGGGCGGAATGTGGTGCCTGTATCGCCGGGAGGTTCGGCGTTTGCAGGCGAAGCCGAGCCGTAACCGGTGGTGGGCTGTGGTAGGAGGCTTCGCGATGTGTGCTGTATACTGGTGGTTGCTTCGCTTCATCCTGTTGGAGATGAACGTTCCGTCCCGGTGGCAACAAGGCAAGACGCCTCTTGCCCCGCTTTTTGACCCCACACATCTTTCGTCCGGATTATTCGGAGGGGTGCTTGGCTCCACCGGCGAATTGTTGATCACCATTCTGTTTCTGGTTGCCTTTTCCGGGGCTTTCCTGGAATGGGTCGGCGCACTCCGGAAAGTACGAGACCGGCTGTTCCGTCCACGTCGCATTTCGCGGATGGTTCTTGCCGGGGTGGTGGCGGCATGCACAGGTATCCTTGCGGGTCTGCTGTTTTTACCGGCGCTTGTAACACGACATGTGGCCTTGCATAGCACATTCGACTTTTTTGCCAAGGGGGGGCTTATTCCCGATCTGCATCTGCTGGTCGTTTTTTGCAGTCTTGTGCTGATGCAGATCGGTGTGATTCTGCTTGCCGCGGGTGTGACATGGGTAGCGGTTACGGAAGCACTTCATCGGTTGGCGCCCCGGAGCTCTCCCTGGACCTTCGGGGGCCTTGCGGGATTCTCTGTTGCCGTACCTGTCGTCGCAGTGTATATGCTTACTCCGATCGGGACCGTGCTTCCTCTTGCCGTATTGGGCTATATGCTTGCAGCTGTTTTCGGGCTGGTGTGTCTTGGCATGTTGCGGTCGGCTCAGCTGATGAACCTCATCACGCTTCGGAATCTTTTCCCGCTGGTTTTTCTTGTGACCTTTCTGCTGTACCCCATGTTTTATCTGGGGCTGGATGCCAGCCGGCATGTGCGCATGATTGCGGCTGCGGAGGCATTCGCTCAAGGGGAGGGGCCACGCGTCTCGTTTGCAGAGGGCGGCACGCCGATTTCCGGCGTATTATTGCCTTCCGGTTCGAACGATGCCTTGTTCGATACGTTTTCCGGGGCGGAGTTTCGCGACGGTTTTCTGTTTCGGAGTACCGGGCGTGATTTCGAACGATACCGGCTTCCGGAAGACGTGACGCAAGCGCTCTTGCATGAACCGGCTGTCTGGAGGAACGAGCGATTGGAAGGAGGCGCCTGGCAGAGCTACTATATGCGTGGAGAACCTGCGCCGGCGATGGATTCATTTCCGGGTGCGATGCAGGTGTTTGCGGTGCGTGCTCCTCACGTTACCCTGTTCGATCACTTGTATTACCTGTTGCGCCTGACCATGGGCGGTCTTGTGATCGCGTTGTTATGTTACCTGGTCGGCATCCGGGTTCGTCACCGGAGGGGGCTATTGCCAGCTCCCCATATTCGCTTCCGGGACAAGGTGCTGAACGCGCTTATCGGAATTGGCATTATCCTGGTAGGTCTTGTCGGTGTGGTGGGAGAGCAAGCAGTCACGGTCGAAAGCAGGCAATCCGTACAGCGGTGGCTCCACCGGCACCTTGATCGCGTCGAACAGGTACTGGCGGCAGAGGCGCGCCACGGCGAACGTCCATCCAGCGTGCTTGACCGCATGCCTATCGATTCGTTGGCAGCCCGCGTAGGCATTGACTTGAATGTATATGAAGGGCATACGATCTCCCGCCTCAGCCGCCCGCAACTGATTCGTGACCGGCTCGTAGATCGGCGGTTGCCGATCGAGGCGTACAAGGCATTGTACACCGATGCGGACCGGGTTACGTTCACCGACGAGCGCGTAGGAAGTTTTACGTATATGGCGGGATTCAGGGCGTTTGTCGGAGAAGAGGGAAGTCCGCGTTATGTCGTTTCCACCCCCATTCTTCCCGAGCAGGAAATCATTGAGGAGGAACGTGCGGATACCGTCGCTTACCTTTTCGGTTCGTTGTTGCTTCTCGTGCTGCTTGTGGTGCTGACGGGGTTGTTGCTTGCGAACGCCATATCGAAGCCGATCGCCCGGCTTCGATCCGGCCTGAAGGCGGTTGCTGTGGGACGTTTCGGCAATACACTTCCGGTTGATTCGCGCGATGAGATCGGGGAACTTGTCGAAACATTCAATGAAATGCAGCAACAGCTTTCCGAGAGTCAGATCAAGCTGGCCCGGCAGGAACGTCAGCTTGCGTGGCGGGAAATGGCGCGACAGGTGGCTCACGAAATCAGGAATCCGCTTACTCCCATGAAACTGTCCGTGCAGCATCTGCGTCAGGCTTTCACGGACCGGGGGAACGAGCTGGACGCCCGGAATAGATTTGGTCAGGTTTTCGACCGCATTACGGGTACGCTGATCGAGCAGATTGATTCGTTGGCGCGTATAGCGAGCGAGTTTCATGCGTTTGCCCGGATGCCCTCCCGCGAGATGCAGCGTATAGATATGAATGACGTGATCCGGGAAGCCGTTTCATTGATGCAGGAAGAAAGTGAGATCGGTATCCGATCCGCTTTATCCGAAGCTCCGCTTTTTATCGAAGCCGACCGGGCGGAATTGCGCCGTACCTACATCAACCTGATCAAAAACGCCCTCCAGGCTATTTCAGCGCCGGAAACGGGCAGGGTCGAGGTGCGCACCGAACTGGAAGAGGTGGCTGGAAAGGTATGGGGATGCAGCTATGTGGTCGATAATGGATCGGGGATTGAAGAAGCGGTGGCCCAGAAAATTTTTGAACCGCACTTCTCGACGAAAACAAGCGGTACCGGACTCGGATTGGCTATCGTGAGGAAGAGTGTTGAAGAGATGCGGGGAACCATCGGATTTACGACAGAGGTCGGCAAGGGAACTGTTTTTGAGGTGCGTTTTCCTTTGATCGACGACAGCGCCACCGCTTCCTGAACCTTTCCTGCACACCTTGCGTTCGAAGAACCGGGAGTATCCTTTGTTGCGCTGATCCCATATCTGCGGTTTTGCATTGCGCATAATTGTCGTAGGAGCCGGTGAAGTAGGCTACGATGTGGCCCGTATGCTGTCACGCGAGGAGCATGACGTCGTGGTCATCGACCAGGATGCCGACGCCATCCGTCAGGTTCATGAAAAACTCGACGTGATGGTCATTGTCGGCAATGGTACATCCTCGGAGGTGCTTGATGAGGCAGGTATAACCAGGGCGGATATGCTGATCGCTGTAACGCCCGTGGACGAAGTGAATATCATTGCCTGTATGCTGGCGGACCGACTCGGTGTATCCACGACGATTGCCCGTGTCCGGTCTGATGAAATCACTCGTGCCCAGTCTGTGCTCAAGACGAGCGATTTCGGGATTGATCTTGTCATTCACCCGGAAGAAAGCGCCGCCAATGAAGTGGTGTGGCTGGTGCGCCGCGCCAGCGCCACCGACATTCTCGATTTCGCCGATGGCCGGTTGCAGTTGATGGGTCTCCGGATTGATCCTGATGCCCCCGTTGCGGGAAAAAAACTCCAGGATATAGCGGCGGCCCATAGCCATGTGCAGTTTCGCGTAATGGGCATTAGCCGGGGCGCTCGTACGATTATTCCCGGGGGCAGCGATACGCTCCGGCAAGGTGATCAGGTTTTTGTGCTTGCCCTGCCGAAATACATGGGATATATATCTGCTATGATGGGCAAGGCGGAGACCCGGGCAAATCACATCATGATTCTTGGCGGAACCGCAGTGGGTGTGGGGGTCGCTTCCCAGTTCGGATGCGAAAAGAACAAGACCGTGAAACTTGTGGAGCCAAACAAGGAGCGGGCGGCGAAACTGGCGGAGATATTGAAGAATGTGCTCGTCATCCACGGCGCCGCCACCGATATAGATTTACTGGTTCAGGAGGGGCTGGGTGAAATGGATGCCTTTGTAGCGGTGACGGATGACGAGGAATCGAATCTGGTTACCTGTCTCATGGCAAAGCATCTCGGCGTCAGGAAAACCGTAGCGTTGCTTTCCAAGAATACGTACATCCCGATCAGTCAGAGTATCGGCCTGGATGCAGCTGTCAGTAAAAAACTGGCTGTATCCCGAGAGATTCACCGTTATCTGCGTGGAACGCATGTGCGGAGCGTGGCCACCATACATGGTCTGGATGCCCAGATCGTCGAAATCGAGGCTAAACCCCGGTCGTGGATATCCCAAAAGCCTCTCAGAGAATTGCAACTGCTGTCTGGCGCACTCATTGGCGCCGTATTACATGAAGGCGAAGTATTCATTGCCACTGGAGATACGCACATAACCGCCGGGGATCAGGCTATCGTGTTCGCCATGCCTTCTCGCATGGACGACATCGAGCGCAAGTTTGCCGCAAAATCGTGATTTCGTACGTGCTCTGGTGTTTCAGAGCAGGGAGAGTCCCCGTGTTTCCTTGATAGTCCTGGGTTACTTTTACATGGGTCGCCACGGTTTCATCCAATGTAAAAGCATGTGCGACACCCCATGACATCCCTTTCCGGAAGCGCGCTATGCTTCTTCATATAAAGGCTGTTTTCGCCACCCTTGGCGTGTTGCTCATGTTTCTGGGGGCGGCTTTGCTGTTGCCCATGGTCGTTGGGGTATACTATGGCGAGGCGGCGTGGTGGACGTTCGGTGTTACGGCAGCGTTTTCCTGCCTGACCGGATTTGTGATGTGGCGCGGCCTGAAGAATTTTTCCGGGGATCTCGGCATACGAGAGGGGTTTGCCGTCGTGGGCCTTTCCTGGTTTGTGTTGTCGCTGGTCGGCTCGGTCCCATTCGTGCTGGGCGGTGTACTGGATTCCTACGCCGACGCCTTTTTTGAAACGATGAGCGGGTTTACCACGACCGGCGCCACGATCCTGGGTGGAGGTGGAAATCCGGCGATATCGGAGATTCCCCATGCCTTTTTGTTCTGGCGGAGCCTTGCCCAATGGTTGGGGGGTATGGGCATTATCGTGCTCACCCTTGCGATTCTGCCGATTCTGGGCATCGGCGGCATGCAGCTTTTCAAAGCGGAAGTCCCGGGGCCGTCCGCTGACAAAATTACCCCCCGCGTACGCGAAACGGCCCGGCGGTTGTGGTTCATCTATGTCGGTTTTACAGTGGCTCAGGTCCTGCTTCTGCTGCCGGCCATGTCGCTTTTCGACAGCATTAATCATGCCTTCACCACGATGGCCACCGGCGGGTTTTCCACGCAGGACAGTTCGATCGGGGAGTATGGTTCCGCCTATGTGGAGTGGGTCATTACCGTATTCATGTTTATCGGGGGCGTGAATTTTGTTTTGCATTACCACATGTTGAAGGGGCGCGCTGGTCTGCTTTTCAGGGACGGCGAGTTTCGGGTGTATGCGGCCATTGCTCTTGTGGCGATGCTGCTTGTCGCCATTGGTATCTGGGACACGACGGTGGGCGCCATGCCATGGGCCGGGCGCGAAGCGGGCGCCTTCGAGGGGTATGCGACGCTGTCGGATGCGTTACGCCGAGCAGCCTTTCAGACGGTTGCCATCATGACAAGCACCGGGTACACCATTGCGGACTATCAGATATGGCCGCCGCTTGGCGTAGGTATCATATTTCTATTGTTTTTTTGTGGCGGCATGGCTGGCTCGACATCCGGCGGGGTCAAAATTATCCGGCACATGCTGATGTTCAAAAACTCCTTCCGTGAGATCAGGCAATTATTGCATCCTGCGGCAGTCATTCACGTGCGGTTGGGCGGAGATGTCGTTCCCAAAGACATTTTGAGCAACGTACTTTCGTTCATTGTGCTCTACGTGGGGGGGATCGGGTTTGGTACGATGATCATGTTTGTGCTGGGCCTTGATCTCCTCAGTGCATTCAGCGCCGCCATTGCAAGTGTCGGCAATATCGGCCCGGCCTTCGGTTCGCTCGGCCCTACCGGCAATTATGCGGACATTCCTGTACTTGGGAAGTGGGTGCTTTCTTTTCTGATGATGGCCGGCCGACTCGAGTTGTTTACCGTGCTCATCCTGCTGGCTCCGGCGTTCTGGAAGCGGTGATGCGCCGGTCCATGCTCCGCAGGGCACTGGAGCGCCCGCAGATTTATCCCGAAAAGTCGCGATAGCCGAAGTAGTGCAACACATACTTCATTTTGGCTGCCTTGAGCGCTCCGAATCCGGGCAGCGCACGTACCCGCTTCTCGATCACAGGGAATGCAGCTCCGTCACTCCAGATACGCGAAGCATCCCCGTCGTAGGTATCCGTCACAAAGCGGGCCACCTGTTGCGTGTATTCGGCCATCTTGTTGGTAAAGCGATGTACAGCCGGCGTTTCTGCGAACAGGGATTGCAGTTTCTCTGGCTTCATGTCCGCAATCAATGGAAGATCCAGATGGCCAAGGCGGTCGTGCAGGCGGATCGGCCCTGTAAACGCATATTCCGCCCGAACTCGCTGATCGTAAAGAAGCCCGAGCAGTACCCCCGCCGGATTATTACGCAGGAAAGCGTCCGCATCGGGTTCACCAGTCAGCGTGCCTTCATCTCTGAAGCGGTCCATCATGCGGCTTAGCCCTCCACCGAGATGGCTGTAGTCAAGATGGACGATGCGAAGGGTTTCACGGGTTTCTGTCATGGACTCAGTTCAGGTGTTTTGCGGCTTCTTTTGCGAAATACGTCAGGATAATGTCGGCTCCGGCCCGCCGGATAGCCGTCAGTGATTCCATCATGGCTTTCTGCCGGTCAATCCATCCGTTTCGCGCCGCTGCGGCAAGCATAGCGTATTCCCCGCTTACATTGTATGCGGCTACGGGGACGGTCGAATATTGTCGCAACCGGTAAATCACGTCCAGGTAAGGGAGGGCAGGTTTAACCATCACCATATCGGCTCCTTCTGCAAGGTCCAGTTCGAGTTCGCGAAGCGCTTCCTCTCCATTGGCGGGGTCCATCTGGTACGTTTTTTTGTCTGCGGGGATGTGTCTGCCGGTCCTCGGCGCAGAATCAAGGGCATCCCGGAAGGGGCCGTAGAAGGCGGATGCATATTTGGCCGTGTAGGAAAGGATGGCGACCTCTGTATGTTCGTGGGCATCCAGTGCGTTGCGGATCGTTTTCACCCGCCCGTCCATCATATCCGACGGGGCGACGATATCTGCCCCTGCATCGGCTTGCACGACGGCCATGCCGGCCAGCAGTTCCAGGGTTTCATCGTTTTGTACGCGTCCTTTTTTCACGATTCCGTCGTGACCGTCCGAAGAGTACGGATCCAGGGCCACGTCCGTGATGACCAGCATCGTCCCCGCCGCCTCTTTGGCCGCCCGAATGGCTCGCGGGATAAGGCCCTCCGGATCCAGCGATGCACTTCCTTGCACATCCTTCAATGCATCCTCGATCTTCGGAAATAGCGCAATACCCGGAATGCCGAGTTCGGCCAGTTCACGCACTTCCTTTGCCATTTCATCGAGACTCAACCGGTATTGACCAGGCATGGAGGCGATTTCCTCGCGGATTCCCTTGCCTTCGACCACGAACAACGGTGCAATGAGGTGATCTGTCGCAAGATGGGTCTCCCGGGCCAATCGGCGTATGCCGGAATTCGCTCGTAGTCTTCGCGGGCGGATACGCATTGAAATAGGGTGTAAAGCGGCGCATTGGGATGCGCTATGAAACAGAACCGGTTATTTTGCGGCGCCACCGCGTACCTTCCGGAGTATCCATAATTTCGACATTCATCTCGTCGAGTTGGTCCCGGAGGGCATCGGCCCGCTCGAAATCGCGCTGTGTCCGGGCTTCGGCGCGTTGACGCAGCAATTCTTCCACCTCCCGGGCAAACATGTTCTCTGCAGCGTCGCCTTCAGGGGTTTGCCTTGCTTCTCGGAGAGTTTCCTGATGCACAATCCCCAGCAGGCTATTGATGTTATCCAGCCAGGTTTTTGCGGATTGCGCCGGGCCCTCGCTGAGCTCCTGCCCGGACCTCAGGATCAATTTTGCTCCCTCGATGGAGGCGGCGATGGCTTCCGGCGTATTCAGATCGTCCAGCATGGCGTCAAGTGCCCGTTCGTACAATTTCTCAAGCGGTTCCGCCAGATGGTTCTTGCCGGGTGCGCCGCGAGCGATCCCATGCTCTGCGAGGTCTATGGCCTCCTCGAACCGCTGGATATGTTTTGCAGACGCCTGGAGTTGATCGAAGGTAAAATTGAGGGGTTTCCGGTATTGCCCCGAGATCAGCGCAAGGCGAAGCGCGAGAGGATGGATACCGTGTCCTCCTTCCGATTCGGAGCCGACGAGCTCGCGGACGGTGAAAAAATTTCCCGCGCTTTTAGCCATCTTTTCGCCTTCCACCTGCAAGAAGCGCGTGTGCAGCCAGTACCGGGCAAACGGCTTGCCGGTGAGGCATTCAGCCTGCGCGATTTCACATTCGTGATGGGGGAATTTGTTATCCTCGCCTCCTGTGTGCAGATCGAAAGACGCTCCGAGATAGGCCTGCGCCATAGTGGAACATTCGATATGCCATCCCGGAAAGCCCCATCCCCATGGGCTGTGCCATACCATAAGATGGCCGGGATCCTTCTTCCACAGCGCAAAATCGCGTGCATCTCTTTTTTCCGGGTCCTGCACCACATCGCGAACGCCTTCGTCCAAAGGGTTCGACAATACATTGCCGGACAACTTGCCGTATTCCGGGAAGGAAGTCACCGAGAAATAGACGCCCTGCGCCGTTTCATAGGCATGCCCCTTTTCCAATAGCCGTGCTACATCACGGATTTGCTGTGCTACGTGATCTGTAGCTCGCGGGCGCACATCGGGTTCGCGGAGATTGAGCGCCTGCCAGTCGGACAGCAGCGTGTTTGTATAATAGCGCGCCAGGTCCCATATATTTGCAAAGCGTTCCCCTTCCTTCGATCGCAGCGCTTTCGTCATGCGGTCTTCCCCTTCCGCATCCGCGATGTCGTCTTCGGTCAGGTGTCCCACATCCGTGATGTTGGTAACATAGGTCGTTTTCCATCCGATGGCTTGCGCGGTTCGCAGCACGAGATCGGCGGTCAGAAACGAGCGGAAATTCCCGATATGGGCATAGGAATAGACCGTGGGGCCGCACGCGTAGAATCGCAGGTGGCCTGACTGGGCCGGCTCGATGGTCTCCGTGCTTCGCGTCAGCGAATTATACATGCGGAAGATTTTTTCCGGCATTGGGGCGTGCTATGCGGTTGCGATTCGGATTCTTTACAAACCAATGTATAACGGCAGGATGCTGCGGAAGTGCCTGCATGGTAACCGGGCATCCTCCGGCGAAGGCCCTGCTTTTACGCGGGTTGTTTTCGGGCTGTGCTTATTGCCGGATCATTTCCCAGACGAGATGATGAATTTCCGGCAGGATCAATTGGTCGATTGCCAGGCGCACGGCATGCGATGAACCCGGAAGGGAAAAGACAAGCACATTGCTCCACATTCCTGCAACAGCGCGCGAAAGCATGGCGCCTGATCCGATTTCCTCATAGGAAAGCATCCGAAAAATTTCGCCGAATCCCGGCAGCGTTCGCTCGAATTTCCGGGTTACCACCTCAATGGTTGTGTCCCGCCGGCTGATGCCCGTGCCGCCCGTGGTCACGATTACCTCGCAGTGCGTGACCAGTTCATCCAGGGCTGACTCGATGCGTTCCGGGATGTCGGGTACGATACGGGCCTCTATGATCTCGACCCCGGCTGCCGCGAGGCTTTCCACGATGTATCGACCGCTGGTATCCGTTGCTTCCGTCCGCGTATCGCTGACCGTGATCACCCCGGCGCGCACGGGGGTGTTTTGAGCGGCTTGCTTGTGTTCGTCGTAGCTCACGGATGCTTCGCCACTTCTTTTTCGTTATACCAGCGCGGTGGATCGTATCCTCCCCGGCCCCATGGAGCACATCGCAGGAGGCGATGAATAACCAGCACCGTTCCTTTCAATGCTCCGTATTTCTCGAGAGCTTCCACGGCGTATTCCGAACATGAGGGCGTGTAGCGGCAGCTGGACGGCATATGCGGAGACAGCACGTACTGGTAGAAGCGCACCAGTCCCTTGAGGAAAATGCGTGGAATACGTACCACATATGTGATCACGCGGTGCATGAACGCAAGGTGAGGACAGAAGAACGCACAGAGAACCGTTCGGTAGGAATTCCGTGTAATTCGGCGAGGACAACCCCGGTTCCTGCGTACCCGTACTATACCATCCGTTTGTGGGCGGGGCGTTGGAAGCAATCCTCATCCGGCAGCAAAACCGAATATGGAATCATGGACAGGAATGAATTGCTCGAACAAGTAAAATTCGGTCCCGACGGACTGGTTGCGGCACTTGCGCAAGACCACGAAACGGGCGAGGTGCTGATGCTTGCCTGGATGAATCGGGACACCCTGCAACGCACACTCGAAGAGAACGTCATGACGTATTGGAGCCGCTCTCGTCAGGAAATCTGGGTGAAGGGGCAAACCAGCGGTCATATTCAGGAGGTTAAGGAAATTCGGATCGATTGCGACGGCGATGCGCTTCTCTTTAAGGTGAGGCAGCATGGAGGAGCTGCCTGTCACACCGGGCGCAAGTCATGTTTTTATCGCCGGTATGAACATGCACGTCTTATTACGGACAGCGAGCGCGTGTTTGATCCGGATGAAGTGTACGGATAGACTTGATCAGAGTATCCTGTGGCTATGAGGCGACGCACCAAAATTGTTTGTACTCTGGGACCGTCTTCGTCCGATCCCGGCACGATCCGGGAGTTGATTCGGGCGGGTATGGATATTGCCCGGCTCAACTTTTCTCACGGCAGCCACGATGATCATGCGCGGCTTATCCGTTATGTGCGTGAGGCCGCTGACGACCAGGAGAAAGTGGTGCCCATCCTGCAGGATCTGCAGGGCCCCAAAATCCGGCTTGGGCAGGTCGGGAACGGCGCCATTCCCATCAGCAAGGGGCAGCGGTTGACGCTGACCGCCGAACCCATCGAATATGGCACGGCAGAGCGGGTGCAGGTTACGTACGACCTGCTGGCCAAGGATGTCAGTGTGGGCGGGCGTATCCTGATCGACGACGGCTTGCTCGAATTGCAGGTAGTTGACATTATCGACTCCGATGTCGTTACCGAGGTGATTGTCGGCGGGCCCTTGTCTTCCCGCAAAGGGGTCAATCTGCCCGACATCAAAACGTCTGCGCCGGCGCTTACTGCAAAAGATCAGCGCGACCTTGCGTTCGGCTTGTCACAGGATGTGGATATGATCGCCCTGTCGTTCGTGCGCGACGAGTCCGACATAATCGACTTGCTGCAACGTATTCGTGCGTCGGGCAAAGATATCATGGCGTTAGCCAAAATCGAGAAACCGGAAGCTGTTCGCCGTTTCGATGCTGTCCTGGAGGCAAGCGAGGGTATCATGGTGGCGCGCGGGGATCTGGGTATTGAAATGCCTATCTCACAGGTACCGTCCACGCAGAAAATGATCATTCACAAGTGTATTGTGGCTGGCAAACCGGTGATTACGGCAACGCAGATGCTCGAGAGCATGATCAGCAACCCTCGTCCGATGCGGGCCGAGGCAAGCGATGTCGCCAATGCGGTGCTTGACGGGAGTGACGCGGTTATGCTTTCCGGCGAAACGGCGGTGGGGAAACATCCGGTCCGGGTCGTCGAAGTCATGTCCCGGATTGTTGAGGAAGCCGAACGGCATCGATGGCAATACCAGAGCCCGCTTTCCAAGCCCGTGGAGCGGCGTTTTATCTCCGAGGACGTTACGGAATCGGTAAGCTTTACGGCGGTTGATCTGGCCGAGCAGGTAGGGGCCGTCGCCATCGCTTGTCTTACGGCTACGGGAACTACGGCGCGTGCAATCGCCCGTCATCGTCCCGGGATGCCTCTTCATGCGTTCACCGATGACGAAAGAGTGATGCGCCGGTTGCATCTTCTCTGGGGAACCACATCGTTCCTGATCCCGTTCCAGCGGGGTACCGACGAAGGGGTCCAGATTGTCCACTCCGTTTTGCGGGAGCAAGGCCTTGTCCGTTCCGGGGACCTGATCGTCATTACGGCAGGGATGCCGTTGCCCGCAAAGGGGCGAACCAACATGATTCAGGTAAGCCGCATATAGCATATAGGATAGCGTATACTATTCCCCGGTTTCCTGCGTTCTGGCCGGGGTTCTTCACGTTTTCTTTCTTTTCTGCGCAGCACATTCGACTGCCGCCTTATGTCGTCTTCCGCTCGCACCGGCACCTGTCTTTTTGCGGCCATCCTGTTTTTCGCCGCAGCCGGCTGCGGGGGCAATTCTTTCGTTGGGAAGCATTACGACAATTTCACCTCCTATTACAACACGTTCTATAACGCAGGGCAGGACTATGAGAATGGCGTTGACGCCATGGAGTCCTCCCAACAACCCGTAGACCGGACGCGGTATATCGGTATCTTCGGCGGCCCGCCCCGGTCGGGCGGTAATGTCAATTTTCAGAATGCGATAGAGCGAAGCGCCAATGTGCTGCGCGACCATCCGCGCTCCAAATGGGTGGACGATGCGCTCATACTTATCGGGAAATCCTATTTCTATCAGGAAAACTATGTAGGGGCTGAGCAGAAATTCCGTGAAGTGATTGCCTTCGAGACCGGTCTTGAAGAGGATGCCCGGATATGGCTGGCCCGGACACTGATGGCGGCGCGCGCCTACGAATCGGCGCAGCAACATCTTGCGAGCAGCCTGGACAGGGAAGGGATGTCTCGACGATCCGTGGCGCGTCTGCGCCTTGCCCTCGGCGAACTTTTCGTTAAACAGGGAGATTTCGAAAAAGCGGCTGTTGAACTTGAGGCGGGTTTGCCGGATGTGCGCAGCAACGATCTCCGGGCTAAAGGGGCCTTTTTGCTCGGCCAGGTGTACGAAACACTGGAGCGGTACGAAGAGGCGGTCGAGGCCTACGGACGCGTGTTCAAGGCGCGTCCCCCGTATGAACTTGGCTATGCCGCGTCGTTGAGTATTGTGCGTGTACAGGGCATGTACCTCGATGGAGTTGCGGCTCTTGACGCATTACGTCGCATGGATCGCGACGACAAGCATTATGACCGGCGCTTCGAACTTGCGTACGTGCGCGGCCGTATTTATCAGGCACAGGAACAACCTCGGGATGCGCTTGCCATGTATAGGCATATCCTGTATGAGGGAGAAAACATAGGCCAGAATATCAGGGGGCTGACCCACTATGCACTGGCCGAACTGTACCGGGATGTTTTCAAAGATTACCTTCTTGCCTCTGCGCACTTCGATACCGCCCGCACATCGATTCCTTCCTCCTCGTCAGGCTCCGGGCAAGCTTTTCAATACACTCCGGAAGCTGTGACGGATGCCGCCCGTCAGGCCGAAGTGTTTGCCGGTTTTGCCAATGTGCGCAATGACATTGCACGTATGGATTCGCTGCTTGAACTGGGGCGCTTGCCCGACGAGGCATTCGATGAGCGTATTCTTGCATTGCAGCAGCAGAAGGCCGAAGAACTTGCCGAAGAGCGCCGGCGTGCAGAACAATTGCAAGCGGAACGCGGCTTCCAGGATGCGGCCTCCCGGACGGGTGCGGGAGGTGTGGGTGCAGGTTCCAGTTCCACCGATACCGGTGAGGCCGGTTTTCTGTATCACCGCGATCGTACTCGCGTACAGGAAGCGCGCATGAACTTTGTGGCGCGCTGGGGTGAACGTCCTCATGTGCCCAACTGGCGCCGTATAGAAGCCGTGACGATTGCCTTGAGTGAGACCGATCGTCCCGGTTCCAGAGAGGGGCTTGCCGGGTCGGGCAGCGGGATGGACGGCATAGGTATGTATGCGTTGCCGTTGATCGATATTTCGGACGTTCCGCGCGATTCGCTGAGTCAGGTGATTATGGAAGGGGAACGGGCGCTGGCCCGGTACGAACTGGGGAACGTCCTTTTTCTTTCAATGAATGAGCCGGATTCCGCAGCAGTCTGGTATCGCATGGTGATCGAGAAAGATGCTGATGCGGAAGTGGCTCAGCGAGCGTTTTACGCACTGGCCGAAGTGCAGCGCTCATTAGGCGATATCGCCAGTGCGCAAGGGATATACAGGCAGGTGTTGTCCGACTATCCGGATTCTGATTTTGCGGCCAGAGTCCGCATAGAGCTTGGCCTTGAGCCGGTGGAAGTGTTCGACAGCCTCGCCGTGGCGCTGGAAGAATACGACGCGGCGGTGATTCGATGGCGCCGCGGGGCGTACGAGGAAGCACTCAACCGCATGGTATTGATAGCTTCGCGGTATCGAAATATGGAAGTGGCGCCGAGGGCGCTGTTTGCAGCGGGGCGCATTTATTTCGAATGGGCGACTTCCGATTCGCTGGATGTGTTCGGTCCGTTGCCCATAGAACTTCCCGATTCAGTGCTTGCGCGGGCGGGCATTCTGGAACTTGCCGCCGCCTTTCCCTCTTCCGCAGACGCGCTGCCGGCTCAAGAGCAGGAAACCGGCACAGGTTTTCCTCCGGAAGATTCAGAAGAGTACGCTATCCCGGATACGGGGATTGTACCGCCTGAGGACGGTGTTGCGCCGCAAAGTGATCTTCTCGCTTCCGCCGACACGGATATGGTTGACCTCCGTTCGGTATATGCCGGCGTCCGAACGTTGTATCCCTCCACGACCTATGCGGACAGAGCCGGAGATATTCTCGACATGCTGGATCAGGAACTCCAGGCCTTGCAAGCCCCTGTAGACTCTGTAGCATCCGATACACTTGCCGGTGCGTCTCTCCCGGATTCCCTCGCCGGCGGGCAGACCGGCGGGATTCCCGCCGTTCCTGACGAGGTGTTCTTTCCCCCTGAGGAAACCCGTTTCTCTACGGACGAGGCGCCTTTATCTCCTGAGGAAGCGCCCTCACCTTCCAATGAGACGGCTCTGTCCGTGATCCCGAGCGGTGAATTTTCCTTGTATGGTGGAGGGGGCATACAGCCTGAGTTGGGCGGATTCACGATTGTGCTCGGCGCTCACACCGAACGCGAACCTATGGAAATGCTTGTGGCTCCATACATCCAGCAGGGTCTTCGCGCGGCTGTAGTGATCGGCTCGGTAAATGACAGGATTGTGTATCGCGCCGTACTTGGACATTTTCCGGATGAAGAGGCTGCCGCTGCAGCGCTGCAAGGGCTTGGGTTTATGCTTGGACAGCTTGCGGAAAGCCCCCGTGTTCAACCACTGATTCTTCCGTAGCCTCCCATTCGGGCGGGACTATTTGTCTCGTTCTCCCCTCCGATGCGTAGTTGTCTCCAGGAGGAACAGCCCCATGTGTTACATGGTACATAAGGTTCGCCCCTGCGTATATAACGCCCCATGATGCGGTAAACAGCTTGACGGAGGTAATGCCGCACTGGCGCAACCGATTCGATATGTCGGAAACCGGCCCTGAACACACACAACCGGAAGTGGACAATTCGTCCAGAGAGGACAGCTCGCGGCCGCTGAAACGCAGGCCGAAGCTTGCCGTGTGGATATATCTGGCGGTATTTCTGATGCTGCTCTTCCACATTTTGCTCTTCCGGTCTGTCGGGTCATCGAATCCGATCGACTACAAAATATTTCTTCAGCATGTGGAGAACGGGTATGTCGATAAGGTGGTCGTTGTCAACGATCAGCGTATCGAGGGGGTGTATACGCCCGAAGCCGTCGAACGGGGGCTGGTCGAGGTACCGGAGCCGACAAACAATTTTCTTACCGGCCGTTCCGAAGAGACCCCTCTTGAGTTTTCCAGTACGAAGCCTGACGACCATAATCTGACCGATTTCTTGCTGGATTACAATGCGCAGGCCGGCGCCGATGATCAATCCACTGTGGAATTTTCGGCACGTGTCGAGGAGCGGTGGTTCGGGGGCATGCTGGCATGGATTTTCCCCCTGCTTCTTATTGTTTTCCTGTGGATTTTTCTGATTCGACGTATGAATCCGGGATCTCAGGTCCTCAATATCGGAAAGAACAAGGCAGTGCTTTTCGACGCTATGGGCGATCAGCAGTTAACGTTCAGGGATGTGGCGGGACTCGACGAGGCCAAGGAAGAGGTTGCCGAAGTAGCCGATTTTCTGACGAATCCGAAAAAGTTCATCAAGCTGGGTGGCAAACTCCCCAAAGGCGTGCTGCTCGTGGGTCCTCCGGGGACGGGCAAGACCTTGCTGGCGAAGGCTGTCGCCGGGGAAGCCGGAGTTCCTTTCTTTTCCCTGTCCGGATCCGATTTTGTCGAAATGTTCGTGGGGGTAGGCGCCGCCCGTGTGCGGGATCTTTTCAAACAGGCCAAGGAGAAGGCGCCCTGCATCATTTTTATCGACGAAATTGACGCTATCGGACGGACTCGCGGGCGCGGTATGATGATGGGGGCCAACGACGAACGCGAGAATACGCTGAATCAGCTACTTGTCGAGATGGACGGGTTCAATACCGACAAGGGGGTCATTATCATGGCCGCCACCAATCGCCCGGACGTGCTTGACAGTGCATTGCTGCGTCCCGGCCGTTTTGACCGGCAGATCATGATAGACAAACCGGACCGGCGTGAGCGCGCGGAAATTTTCAGGGTGCATACCCGCCGGTTGGTGTTGCATGATGAGGTGAATATGGAGGTGCTGGCCGGGCAAACACCGGGCTTTGCAGGCGCCGAAATCGCCAATGTATGCAATGAGGCGGCCTTGCTTGCCGCCCGGGAAGAAAAGGACTCCATCGAGATGGAGGATTTCGAGCGTGCGATCGATCGGGTGATCGCCGGGCTTGAAAAGAAGAACAAACTCATTTCGCCGGAAGAGCGAAAGATTGTTGCCTACCACGAGGCGGGACACGCCATTACAGGCTGGTTTCTGGAGAATACCGATCCGGTTGTCAAAGTATCGATTATACCACGCGGTCTGGCTGCGCTCGGCTATGCCCAGTATCTCCCCGAAGAACGATATCTCTACACCAAAGAGGCGTTGCTGGATCGAATGACCATGGCCATCGGCGGACGCGTTGCCGAGGAAATCGTATTCGGACGTATCTCGACCGGGGCGCAGAATGATCTCGAACGCATTACCAGGATGGCGTATGCCATGGTGGTCTACTACGGCATGAGCGAGCGGATCGGCAGTGTCTCTTATAATCGCTCGAACCGGGATCAGGATGCGCCGGTTTTCGAGAAACCATATTCCAACGAAACTGCTCGTATTATCGACGAGGAAGTGCGGGTCATCATTGATGAAATTCGCGAGCGTGCGCGTACATTGCTGGAGGAGAAGCGTACATCGCTTGAAGACATGGCGAAGGCATTACTGGAAAAAGAGGTGCTGGGTCCGAAAGAGATTGTCGAGATTCTCGGGCCCCGCCCGTATGGTGAATACATTACGCTGAACGGCGCTCCTGATCAGAAAGTTAGTATGGAGGCTGGTGGAAACGGAGCTGTTGCAGACGATTCGCATGCGGAATTTGACGAGGAGACCGCCCCGGATGCCAAGGCAAACTCTGAAGAGACAGGCGAAGCTGCCGGCAGTACACAAATCTGATGCAGCGGCTGCTTCTCGAGCCGTTGTAATTTTTTACTTGATCTTAACCGATTTCATTGAATCAAAACTCGAGAAGTATTATATTATTCGGCTTGCGTTATTCTGGCTTCTGCCATGGAATCGTTCGAGACGGCTCCACGGCATCCTGATGCGTGCACCACCCACATTGAACCGATACCTATACCGTGCCAACTATTCAGCAGCTCGTTCGCCAGGGCCGGGCCCGAAAGCCTGGAAAGACCAAAGCTGCGGCGCTCGAAGGCAGTCCGCAGAAGCGGGGCGTCTGTACGCGCGTCTACACGACGACGCCGAAGAAGCCCAACTCTGCGCTTCGCAAGGTAGCCAAGGTGCGGCTTACGAACGGTTATGAGGTGATCGCCTACATTCCGGGCGAGGGGCACAATTTGCAGGAACATTCGATTGTGCTTGTGCGCGGCGGGCGCGTAAAGGACCTGCCCGGCGTGAAGTATCATATTGTACGTGGCGCACTGGATACGGCGGGCGTGGGGGATCGCATGCAGAGTCGGTCGAAGTACGGTGCAAAAAGGCCGCGGAAGTAACGCACCGGATTTTATTGTTCAGAGACGGAATGTCTGATTTGCATCGAAACAGCGTCTGAATCATGCGCAGAAACAGAGCAGAAAAACGCAAGGCGGTCGAAGATTCCGTCTATGGCGACGAGCTCGTGGGCCGTTTTATCAGCAGTGTGCTGAAAGATGGCAAGAAAAGCACGGCGCAAAGACTTGTGTATAATGCGTTCGAGATTGCAGGAGAGCGTAGCGGCGAGCCGGGCATCGAGGTGTTCAGAAAGGCCGTAAACAATGTGGCGCCGCTTATTGAAGTGCGGAGCCGCCGGGTAGGCGGGGCTACCTATCAGGTACCCGTCGAAGTGCGCCCCGAGCGCCGTACAGCGCTGGCATTCCGGTGGATTATCAGATATGCGCGAGCCCGCAGCGACAAGAGCTTTGCCTTGCGGCTTGCGAATGAGTTACAGGCTGCTGCAAATGGAGAGGGAGGGTCTGTGAAGAAGAAAGACGATACGCACAGAATGGCTGAGTCCAATAAAGCATTCGCTCATTTTCGGTTTTAATGGCAAGATGTTGTTTACAGCCTGTGGCCGCTTGTTCAGGGGCGAGGGTTGGATCCATCGAAAAGCAAGATTATGGCCAGCGTAAAGACGATACCTCTTGAAAAAACCCGCAATATCGGGATCATGGCCCATATTGATGCGGGCAAAACCACCACGACGGAGCGCATTCTGTTTTATACGGGTCGCCTCCATCGTATGGGAGAGGTACACGAGGGCGGTGCTACGATGGACTGGATGGAGCAGGAAAAGGAGCGTGGCATTACGATCACGAGTGCGGCAACCACTTGTTTCTGGAAAGATCATCGCATCAACATTATTGACACGCCGGGTCATGTGGATTTCACGGTCGAAGTGGAACGTTCCCTGCGTGTGCTTGATGGAGCTATTGCGCTTTTCTGCGCTGTAGGAGGAGTGGAGCCCCAATCCGAGACCGTATGGCGTCAGGCCAACAAGTATGGTGTGCCGCGTATCGCCTTTGTCAATAAGATGGATCGCACGGGAGCCGATTTCGAGAATACCGTGCAGATGATGCGCGAACGGCTGAAAGCACATCCCATCCCTGTGCAGATTCCTATTGGTTCAGGGGACATGTTCCGGGGCGTGATCGATCTGATCGAGGACAAGGCTATTGTTTGGCACGACGAATCTCAGGGGGCGACATGGGATGAAATCAATGTCCCTGCAGACCTCAGGAAGGAAGCCAGACACTGGCGCATTCACCTTCTTGAAGCGATTGCGGAGTACAACGATGCGCTTCTGATGAAGTATCTCGAAGGCGAGGAGATCACGGCGCAGGAAATCAGGACGGCGGTCCGTGCAGCTACATTAAACATCGATATTACACCGGTTTTTTGTGGTTCCGCGTTCAAAAACAAGGGCGTCCAGCGTTTGCTGGACGGCGCCATTGATTACCTGCCGGGTCCTGTCGACATTCCGGCCGTGTCCGGAATTCATCCGAGATCCGGCCAGGCGCTCGAGCGCAACCCCGATCCATCCGCCCCGTTCAGCGCCATTGCATTCAAGATCGCAACGGATCCCTACGTCGGAAAACTGACGTTTTTCCGCGTGTACAGCGGCACGCTCAATAAGGGCTCCCAGGTGCTGAACGCCTCCTCGCAGAACAAGGAACGGATCGGACGTATTCTCTTTATGCATGCGAACCATCGGGAGGATATTGAGCGCGTGGTAGCCGGAGATATTGCGGCAGCGGTCGGGCTCAAGCAGATCAGGACGGGAGACACGTTATGTGATCCCGGACATCCGGTTGTTCTCGAACACATGGAATTTCCGGAGCCGGTCATTCGCATCGCGATCGAGCCTAAGACCAAGGCGGACGGGGACAAGATGTCACAGGGCCTCATGAAGTTGTCTGAGGAAGACCCGACATTTGTAGTCCGTACGGACGAGGAAACGGGACAGACGATCATTGCGGGGATGGGTGAATTACACCTTGAAATCATCGTGGACCGTCTGAAACGTGAGTTCCAGGTCGCTGCCAATATCGGCCGCCCGCAGGTAGCGTATCGCGAAGCGATCACTGCTTCCTGTGACGAACGATACGTGCACAAAAAGCAGACAGGGGGCCGCGGGCAATTTGCAGAGGTGCATGTTGAGTTCACGCCCACAGAGAATGGCGTGGGCTTCGAATTTGCCGACGAAGTCAAGGGAGGAAATATTCCGAAGGAGTTTATTCCCTCCGTAGAGAAGGGCATCAAGGCTGCTATGATGCAAGGGCCGTTGGCCGGTTATCCTGTCGAAGGTGTCAGGGCCCGTCTCTATGACGGGAAGTACCACGACGTGGATTCTGACCAGAACGCCTTTGAGATCGCGGGCCGCATGGCTTTTCGCAGTGCGTCCCGGAAGGCAAAGCCGGTTATGATGGAACCCATTATGCAGGTGGAAGTGATCACGCCGGAGGAGTACATGGGGGACGTGATTGGTGACCTGAACAGCCGCCGGGGCCGTATCGAGAGCATGGCTCCGCGTCAGGATGCACAAGGCATCGCCGCATCCGTACCCCTGTCGGAGATGTTCGGGTATTCAACCGACCTCCGATCCATCACGCAAGGACGGGCCATCTATACGATGCAATTTGACCATTACGCAGAAGTGCCGAAGAGCATCGCCGAAGAGATTGTTTCGTCAAACGCCGGAGCCGTTGCAGCATAGCCGCCGGCGCCCCACCCTCACTAAAACCATTTTTCTGAACACCTTATCGCCAAACAGAAGCATTCAGCCATGGCCAAGGAAACTTTTGAACGCAATAAGCCTCACGTGAACATAGGCACGATCGGGCATGTGGATCACGGAAAGACTACGCTGACGGCAGCGATTACGCTGGTTTTGAATCGTCGCGTGGAAGATCCGGCGAATGAAATCCGTTCGTTCGATTCCATCGACAATGCCCCTGAAGAGCGCGAACGCGGCATCACGATCGCTACGGCGCATGTGGAGTATGCCACGGAAGCGCGGCATTATGCCCATGTGGATTGTCCGGGACACGCGGACTATGTCAAAAACATGGTTACGGGAGCGGCCCAGATGGATGGAGCGATCCTCGTGGTGGCGGCAACCGATGGCCCCATGCCGCAGACCCGGGAACACATTCTGCTTGCTCGTCAGGTGGGTGTACCCTACATCGTGGTGTTTTTGAACAAGGTAGACCTTGTCGATGACGAGGAGTTACTGGAACTCGTCGAGATGGAGGTTCGGGAACTGCTGGATGCGTATGAGTTTCCCGGAGATGATACGCCGGTCATTTCAGGTTCCGCCCTGGGTGCGCTGAATGGCGAATCGGAGTGGGAGGACAAGGTCATCGAGTTGATGTCGGCAGTGGACACCTATATTCCGACGCCGGCTCGCGAGATGGACAAGCCCTTTCTGATGCCTGTGGAGGACATTTTCTCCATTACGGGTCGCGGGACGGTCGCCACGGGACGCATCGAGCGCGGCGTCGTCAATGTGGGTGAAGCGGTGGATATTTTGGGTATGCAGGAAGAGAAGTTAAGCTCCACGGTGACGGGTGTGGAGATGTTCAGGAAACTTCTTGACACCGGTCAGGCGGGGGATAATGTGGGGTTACTTCTCCGTGGCATCGACAAGGATGCTATTGAGCGCGGAATGGTGATTTGCAAGCCGGGCTCTATTACGCCCCATCGCCATTTCGAGTGCGAGGTGTATGTATTGTCCAAGGATGAGGGAGGGCGTCATACGCCGTTCTTCAAGGGGTATCGCCCGCAGTTCTACTTCCGTACCACGGATGTAACAGGGGATATCGAATTGCCTTCGGGCGTGGAGATGGTGATGCCCGGCGACAATACGCAGTTCGAGGTGAAGCTGATTCAGCCGGTGGCGATGGAGGAAGGCTTGCGTTTCGCGATTCGCGAGGGTGGCCGTACCGTGGGCGCCGGCGTGGTGACGAAGATACTGGATTAGCAGAACAAGGTATAGCCGCCGCCGGCTCTATGGGTCGGTGGCGGTGACCGGAAGGATCATGGCGGTAAATCAGAAAATTCGAATCAAGCTCAGGTCGTACGATCATCGACTGATCGACAAGAGTGCGGGTAAAATACTCCGTACGGTGAAGTCAACCGGTGCTGTCGTGAGTGGACCGATCCCCCTTCCTACGAAGCGGTCGGTCTATACCGTGCTGCGCAGCCCGCATGTGGACAAGAAAAGTCGGGAGCAGTTCGAGACGCGAAGCCACGAGCGCCTGATCGATATTCTGTCCACCAGTAGCAAGACCGTGGATGCGCTCATGAAGCTGGAGCTTCCGAGTGGCGTCGATGTGGAGATCAAAGTGTAAACCCTGAGTTGAATCCGGGCAAAAGAACGATGACACGTAGGGTACTGTCCATATTGGCCTTGCTGGTTTTCCTGGTCGTGGGGTGCGATTCGAACGACGACGATCCTTCCGATGCGGAAAGGTTTGTCGGAACCTGGCTGGCTACGGGCATCAGGGATAGCAATGGAGATCAATCGGCGGAATTGGTGGCGCTTGTGAACAGTCTGACTGCCGTATTTGAGGCGGGCGACGAAAATCCTGCTTTCCTGATTACGGTGGATTACAAGGATGATTCGGGACGCGAGGACTTGACGCTTCCCGGAACCTATGCGGTGGATGACGGCGCACGGACACTCACGTTGACGACACTCATAGGCGCGAGTCTCCCGTTCATGTATGCTTTTCAAAGCGACACGCAGGTGAGTCTTTCGGCCTCTTCGGCATTCATTAACCCCATTTTCAACCCGAGTACGCCGTACGAGGGGACGGTCACAATCACTGTTCAGAAGCAGTAATAACCATGGGCGGGCTGATTGGCAGAAAAGTTGGCATGACCAGTGTATTCGACGAGGTCGGGAATAATATTCCCTGTACGCTTGTCGAAGTAACGCCGAATGTGGTCACCCAGGTCAAGTCCGCCGATGGGGCGGATGGCTACGACGCGGTGCAACTCGCGGCGGTCGAACGCAAGGCCGGGCGGGTAACGCGCGCCCGGCGCGGTCATTTTGAACGGGCGGGTACCTCACCCAGGCAGAAGCTGGTCGAATTTCGCCGTGATTTTGCCGGACAAGAGGTGTCTCTTGGGGACGAAATCACCGTGGATGATGTGTTCGAGGAAGGGGACATCGTGGATGTCGTCGGTATTTCGAAGGGGAAAGGTTTCCAGGGCGTGGTGCGCAGGCACGGTTTCAAGGGGGTCGGCTCGCGCACGCACGGGCAGCATAATCGGGAGCGTGCTCCAGGATCTATTGGCGCATCCTCCGATCCTTCCCGCGTGTTTCCCGGCATGAAAATGGCCGGGCGCCAGGGTAACGCTCGTACGACCGTGCAGAATCTTGAAGTGGTGCAGGTGCTGGGTGAACAGCATGTGCTTTTACTGAAGGGCGCTGTACCGGGTCCCAGAGGAGGCTTTGTCACTATCCATAAAAAGAAATGATCGCCTTGTTTCGGGCCGGAGGATACTCCGCCGCTCGCCCCTGCAGGGATGCACATGTCCGGATGCATTATGAATGCCAAAGTTTTCGGTTCTGACGGGAGTAAGACAAGGCGTAAGGCGGCACTGGACCCTTCCGTGTTCGCCATCGAACCAAATGACCATGTCATTTGGCTGGATGTGCGGAGAATACAGGCAAATGCCCGGCAGGGAACGCATAAAACGAAGGAACGCAGCGAAGTGCGGGGGAGCACCAGAAAGATGTATCGCCAGAAAGGTACAGGGTATGCGCGTGCAGGCTCCAGAAAATCGCCGATTCGCCGGAGTGGCGGCACGTTTTTTGGCCCGCGTCCGCGGCAGTACGATTTCAAAATGAATACGAAGGCGAGCCGTCTTGCCCGCCGTTCCGCGCTCAGTTACAAGGCGCAGGGCGATGCGTTGTGTGTGGTGGGAGATCTGCAGTATGACAAGCCCAATTCCCGGAAGCTTTCCGAACTCATGACGACGATGGGATTTTCCGGAAATAAGGTGCTTGTGCTTACGGAAGCGCATAGTCCGGAGGTATATCGTTCGAGCAGCAACCTTTCACGCGTTCGGGTTAAGGAGGCACGGCATGTTTCGACCCTCGATATTCTCCAGGCAGATGTAGTGGTGCTTGAGGAAGGAGCCCTGGCGCTCCTCACTCAGTTGCTGGGATCAGATGAAAAAGCTGCGGCATGAGCCGCGATATTGCGAACGGATCGACGAAAAAAATCGCCATGCCTAACGACGTACTCATCCAGCCCCTGGTTACCGAAAAGCTGACAAGGCTCATGGAAGAGAATCATTATACATTCCATGTTCGGCTGGACGCCAATAAGGTGGAGATCAAAAAGGCGGTACAGGAGCGTTATCCGTCTGTCTCGATCAAAAAGGTTCGCACTTATATCGTCCGGGGCAAGCAGCGCAGTCAGCGTACCCGGCGCGGGATTGTGCACGGACGCACTGCACGACACAAGCGGGCTATCATAACGCTTCACCCGGATTCGGAACCGATCGACTTTTTCGAACAGGTTTAATACGCATTGCGAAGCAGGGGCTTGCCCCTTATACAATCGCTTATAACCCATGGCCATCAGGAAAGTAAAGCCGACGTCCAACGCCAGACGGCAATATACGCTCGATGCTTTCGACGACATTACCTCGTCGAAGCCCGAGAAAAGTTTGCTGGCTCCGTTGAAGCACAAGGCCGGTCGTAACAACACGGGTCGGATTACGACTCGTCACCAGGGCGGGGGGCATAAGCGGCGGTATCGCATCATTGATTTCAAGCGCGACAAAACGGGGATCCCGGCACGGGTTGCTACCATCGAGTATGATCCGAATCGTTCGGCCCGCATCGCGCTTCTGGCGTACGCTGACGGGGAAAAGCGCTATATCATTGCTCCGGATGGGGTGGAAGTGGGTATGACCCTTCAGAATGGTCCGGATGCGCCGCCCGAACCGGGCAACTGTCTTCCGCTGTCCAACATTCCTCTCGGCACGCAGGTGCATGCTATTGAAATGCGCCCCGGAAAAGGAGCGCAACTGGCTCGCTCAGCCGGCGCCGGCGCACAGCTCACAGCGCGCGAAGGAAAGTACGCCACGCTCAAACTTCCCTCCGGAGAGACCCGCCTTGTTCCCGTGCAGTGCATGGCGACCATCGGTACCGCGAGCAATCCGGATCATATGAACATAGATATCGGAAAGGCCGGACGCAGCCGGTGGCTCGGCATACGTCCGAAGACGCGCGGCGTGGCGATGAACCCGGTGGACCACCCGATGGGCGGCGGGGAAGGAAAGGCATCCGGAGGGCTTCCGCGTTCTCCGCATGGCGTGCCGGCCAAGGGGTACAAGACACGCAAGAAAAACAAGCAATCCGACAAATACATTATCCGGCGTCGAAACCGATAGGTGCATTTCGCGCCTGATCGCTTCCGGAGAGATCAGATTACAGCAAGATGGCACGTTCCCTGCGCAAAGGACCTTACGTTCACTTCAAGTTGCAACGCAAGGTGGATGCCTTGAACAAGAGTAACTCAAAAAAGGTGATCAAAACCTGGAGTCGGGATTCCATGATCACGCCGGAATTCGTAGGGCATACGTTCGCCGTACACAATGGAAAACAGTTTATCCCCGTGTATGTGACGGAGAACATGGTCGGACACAAATTGGGCGAGTTTTCGCCTACACGTTCTTTCCGGGGACACGCCGGGAAGAGCGCGGACAAGCGTATGAAACGATAACAGCAAAAATCGCGCTCCGCATTGCTGCGCAGGCCCTGCCGGCCTTCGCATAGTGTACCAGGACGCACGATGAATATGGAAGCACGCGCCATAAGGAAACATATTCGGAGTTCGCCTCGCAAGATGCGTACGGTGATCAATCTCGTTCGCGGGAAAACGGTTGCCGATGCACTCAGCATTCTGCACTACCAGCCGCACAGGATAACACGCCCGGTCGAATTGACGATTCAATCGGCGGTCTACAACCTGATGGACAGGAATCCGGATGACCGGTTCGAAGAAGGTGATCTGGTAGTAAAGGAGATACGAGCGGACGAAGGGGTACGCATGAAACGATTTCGTCCGGTATCCCGTGGTCGTGCGCACCCTATACTCAAACGTTCGTGCCACCTGACTGTGGTAGTGGCTACGACGGGCGAGACCGAAGAGGAACAGCCGGAAGAGGACGTGTGAGGCGCCATTACGTAACCGCAGGACATGACACGCTAAAAAGAGAAAGACATTGGGTCAGAAAACACATCCGGTCGGGTTTCGATTGGGCATCATTCGGGGTTGGGATTCCAACTGGTATGCAGCCCGGGATCTCCCGGTAAAACTTGTTGAGGACGAAGAAATTCGCCGGTATCTGGCGACGCGCCTGCGTCGTGCAGGATTAAGCCGTTGCGTTATCGAACGCACGTTGAAGAGCGTGGTCCTGACGTTACATACGAGCCGTCCCGGCGTGGTCATTGGCCGCAGCGGGAGCGAGGTGGAGAAGCTCCGGGAGGAAATCAAGAAACTGACGAACAAAGAGGACATTCGGATAAACATCAACGAGATCAAGCGCCCTGAACTGGATGCTGAACTGGTTGCTCAGAACGTGGCTCAGCAGTTGGAAGGCCGCGTTTCGTTCCGACGGGCCATGAAGCAAGCGGTTACGGCAGCTATGCGCATGGGTGCGGAAGGCATTCGCATTCGTGTTGCAGGACGTCTTGGCGGAGCGGAAATGGGCCGTACGGAGCAGTATCTTGAAGGCCGCGTTCCTCTGCACACGATCCGGGCGGACATTGATTTCGCGCAGGCGACATCCCACACCATTTATGGTTCTATCGGCGTGAAAGTATGGATATACCGGGGCGAAATTCTCGGTCAGCCTGATCTGAGTCCGAATATCCAGGCGCAGCGGCAGCAAATGCAGCAGCAGTTCCAGCCGCCGGCTCGCAAACGCCGGGGCCGTCGGTCACGTGATGGCGACCAAGCGTCCTGACCATTGCTTTCTGTCACTCAGGGATTTGAGATAGAGGATAGCCATGTTAATGCCGAAGCGTACAAAGTACCGAAAGTACCAGAAGGGACGCATCAGAGGGAATGCGCACCGGGGGGCAAATATCAATTTTGGAGATTTTGGTATCAAGGCTCTGGAGCCGGGGCGCATCACCAGCCGGCAGATTGAAGCTGCACGTATTGCCATGACGCGTCGCATGAAGCGTGTCGGCAAAGTGTGGATCCGCATTTATCCGGACAAGCCGATTACGAAAAAGCCGGCGGAAACCCGTATGGGGAAGGGGAAAGGCTCTCCGGAGTACTGGGCTGCTAATGTGAAGCCCGGACGCATCCTGTTCGAGATCGGCGGCGGTATTTCGGAAGAATTGGCTCGAGAGGCGCTTCGGCTTGCCCGGCACAAGTTGCCGATCAAGACAAAGTTTGTAATGCGCCCGGATTATCAGCCCCAGGAATCTGTCGGACGATAGCGATTATCATTGGAGCGCGCCATGTTGAAGGCAAAAGAAATTCGTGAACTCGGTCTGGAAGAGGTCCGAAAACGCATTGACGAGGAGGAAGATCAATTGCGTCGGCTGCATTTTCAGCATGCCATCGCGCAGATTGAGAATCCGACGTTGCTGCGCCGTAAGCGGCGACTGGTTGCGCGGCTGAAGACCATCCTTCGCGAGCAGGAAAACGAGGCCTGAACCGGAAAAAATTATGAGTACAGACACCACAGAGGCTATAGCGCAGCAGGTAAGCCGGTCGGCGCGTAAGGAGCGTATCGGCGTTGTCATCAGTGATCGTATGGACAAGACGATCCTGGTGGCGGTGCAGCGCCAGATCAAGCATCCGATATACGGTAAGTTCATCAAGAAGACGACGAAGTTGATGGCGCATGATGAAAGCAACGATGCGAAGCGGGGAGATTCCGTTCGCATCATGGAAACGCGCCCGCTTAGCAAGCGCAAGCGCTGGCGTCTTGCCGAAGTCCTCGAACGGGCCAGATAGCCCCCAACACTCTCAGGGAAGCCATGATTCAGCAGGAGTCGAGACTTACCGTTGCGGATAACAGCGGCGCCAAAGAGGTGCTGTGTATCCGTGTGCTTGGTGGAAGCGGTCGGCGTTATGCGCGCATCGGTGATCGGATTATTGTGACGGTCAAGTCCGCTATGCCGGGAGGCGCTGTCAAGAAAGGAGACGTTACCCCAGCTGTGGTGGTGCGTACGAAGAAAGAGCTTCGCCGCAAGGATGGCTCGTATATCCGCTTCGACGAAAACGCTGCCGTGCTTTTGAATCCTCAGGACGAGCCGCGCGGCACACGTATTTTTGGGCCTGTGGCCCGCGAATTGCGCGAAAAACGGTTTATGCGCATTGTTTCCCTTGCCCCGGAGGTGCTTTAGCAGTCATGCCGAGAAAACACAACGCACAAAAGAAGGTGCACGTCAAGAAGGGGGATCGCGTACGCGTGATTGCGGGCAACTATCGTGGGTACGAAGGGAAAATCCTGGTGATTTTTCCGGAGAAGCAGCGTGTGATTGTCGAGGGGGTGAACCTTCGCTTCCATCACGAAAAACCGAATGCCGCCAATCCCCAGGGGGGACGCATAGAGAAAGAAGTGCCTATCCATGTGTCCAATGTACAACCCATCGCTTCGGACGGAAATCCGACACGGGTGGGGCGCAAGCGTATTACGGATCCGGAAACAGGGCGCGGACAATGGGTCCGATATGCAAAAACCACGGGGGAAGAGCTTGCATGAGGCATACGCCCGCACGAAACGCGCGATTGCGGGGCGTTATTTCTCCACACCTTGCCCATTGAGATTGGAAAGATGGCCTACACACCAAGATTGAAGGACCGGTATCGAAAGCAGATCGTTCCTGCGCTGATGAAGCAGTTGGAATATGGGAATGTTATGCAAGTCCCTCGCCTGGAGAAAGTCGTTGTCAACAAAGGGGTGGGCGATGCTTCTGCGGACAAGAAAGCGCTGGACAACGCCATGGACGAATTGCGGCGCATCACGGGCCGGCAGCCCAAGGTGGCGAGAGCGCGGAAGAGTGTTTCGAATTTCAAACTGCGGCAGGGTATGCCTATCGGCTGTTTCGTGACATTGCGCGGAGATTACATGTACGAGTTTGTGGACCGCCTCATTACGCTGGCATTGCCGCGTGTGCGCGACTTTCGCGGCGTATCGGACCGCAGTTTCGATGGCCGGGGTAATTTCACACTGGGCATCCGGGAACAGATCATCTTTCCCGAAATCGATGTGGACAAGATTGACCGGATCAGTGGACTGGACATTACTTTTGTAACGACGGCGGCGACAGACAATGCGGCGCACGCGCTCCTGAGGGAATTCGGGATTCCTTTTGTGCGGCGGGAAGAACGATCCGTAGCTGCCTGACCCTGTATACAGTCACTTTGTCCCTCCTGCATTAGACACCTGCAATTAATAACATCTTACACGTATGGCGAAAACCAGTTGGATGGCTCGCGAAAGGAAGCGGCGGCGTACTGTCGAGAAGTATGCCGAAAAACGCCGCTTGCTCAAGGAACAGGGGGATTGGGTCGGTCTGCAACGACTTCCACGCGACGCAAGCCCCGTCCGGTTGCACAACCGGTGCCCCCTTACGGGCCGTGCCCGGGGCTATATGCGGGATTTCGGCATTTCCCGTATCGCTTTTCGCGAGATGGCGCTTGAAGGTAAGATACCCGGTGTGCGCAAGGCATCCTGGTAACGTTTTTCGACCCAAGACGATATGAGTGGCATTACAGATCCGGTTTCAGATTATCTGACGCGCATTCGGAACGGCCAGCAGGCCGGCCGAAAGTATGTCGATATACCCGCCTCGAAGCAAAAACGCGCAATCACGCAGATTTTGCTGGATAAAGGCTACATCCGCAGTTACCTGAATGTGGATGATGGAAAGCAGGGACTCATTCGAATCCGTCTGAAGTACGATGCGCAGGGTGAGCCGGTCATTCGCATGATGAAACGTGTCTCCACACCGGGCTTGCGCCGGTATACGAGGGCGAATGAATTGCCCCGTGTGATGAACGGATTGGGGATAGCTATTTTGTCCACATCCCGTGGCATGATGACCGACAAGGAGGCACGCAAGGCGCACATTGGCGGCGAGGTGCTTGCGTATCTTTATTGATTTTTGAAACGATTCCCTGCTCGTTGCAGGGACGCCCACACTATCCGTGAACCCTTAGAGAGAAGAAACATGTCTCGCGTAGGCAACCAACCCATTGAGACGGGCGACGGCGTATCCGTGGATATCTCGGAGGATAATCTTGTGACCGTCAAGGGGCCCAGGGGAGAACTGTCCATTCAGGTCGCTCCTGAAATTACGGTGGTGCAAGAGAACGGAAGTATCGTAGTCCGGCGCCCCGACGAGCAGAAGCGTCATAAGGCGATGCACGGGTTGTATCGTTCGCTGATCGACAATGCGGTCGAGGGGGTCACGAAAGGGTATCGGAAGCAACTGGAAGTGATCGGAGTCGGTTACCGTGCTTCGGTGAACAATGGGGTTCTCGAACTGGCTCTTGGCTTTTCGCATCCGATTTATTTTGTGCCGCCGGAGACGGTTTCTGTTACGGTAGAAGCCCAGCGGGGCAAGAACACGGTGGTTACAATCGAAGGAACCGACAAACAAATCGTCGGGCAGGTGGCTGCAAAGATCCGGGCGCTGCGCCCCCCCGAGCCGTACAAGGGCAAAGGGATTCGTTACGTGGGCGAATATGTTCGTCGCAAGGCCGGGAAGACGGCGGCTCGATAAATGGCTCTCCCGACGCAACCCTCAGCATCTTGATTTGAGTATCCGACAGGAATCATGGCGGCGCATAAAAAGCAGGAACGGAAACGACGCGTAAAGCGCGGCATGCGGGATAAGGTCGCAGGGACCTCTTTGCGTCCCCGTCTTTCCGTCTTTCGTTCGAACAGGTACATATATGCACAACTGATCGATGATCGGGCGGGTGTTACCCTAACTGCGGCTTCGAGCACGGAGTCTGACATCGTCGGCGATACGCCCATGGAAGTCAGCAAAGCCGTTGGAGCGCATCTTGCCCGCCGCGCCCTCGAGAAGGGTATTGAACGGGTTGTGTTCGACAGGAATGGCTACCGGTACCACGGGCGTGTGCGAGCCCTGGCGGACGGCGCCCGCGAAGGGGGATTACAACTGTAGTTTCTTACGAGACATTAGATACACTCATTCAGGTTTTGTATGGCAGCACGAAAGGAGCAACGACGGCGTGAAGCGGCGGAAGGCCAGGATTGGCAGGAGCGGCTTGTATCCGTTTCCCGTGTGGCGAAGGTCGTCAAGGGTGGTCGCCGTTTTTCATTCAATGCCGTCGTGGTAGTAGGCGACGGGCAGGGAACGGTCGGAGCCGGTCTCGGCAAGGCGAACGAGGTGGCCGATGCCATTTCAAAAGGGACGGAAGATGCGAAGAAGAACCTGATTCGCGTTCGGCTCAAGGACAACACGATTCCACATCCCATCGTGGGGCGACAGGATGCCGGGAAGGTGTTGTTGAAGCCCGCAGCCCCCGGAACCGGCGTGATTGCCGGAGGAGGAGTACGAGCTGTACTGGAATGTGCCGGCATCCGGGACATCCTTTCAAAATCTCTTGGATCCAGCAATCCGCACAATCAGGTCTCTGCAACGATGCAGGCCCTGGAACGGATCGAAGATCCTATGGAGGTGGCCCAACGCCGCGGTGTTTCACTCAAGAGGGTGTTCGAGGGATAAACGCTCATCGGGTTTTCGCGTGCGATGGCTCGCGGTCAGATGGTACAAGGATATGGCGAACAAGATTATCATAACCCAGACCAAATCCGCAATCGGTTCATCGAAGCGTCTGGTTCGTACCCTGAAGGCGCTCGGTATCCGGCGGATGCATCAGCGTGTCGAACATACGGACTCTCCGCAACTGCGAGGGATGGTCGACAAGGTTCGACATCTCGTTACCGTTACCGAAGCCTGATCCGCTTTAGAAACCGGGCGTTTTTCATTCCCTGGCTTCCGTCCGAGGACGGGCGCCCATTCAAAATACATTATGGATCTCAGCAATCTGAAGCCTGTTAAGGGCGCTACTCGGAAAAGGAAGCGCATTGCCCGCGGCGTGGGTTCGGGCAAGGGCGGTCACAGTTCCACGAAGGGGACGAAGGGTCAGAAGAGCCGTGCGGGAGCACGTATTCCCGCGTGGTTCGAGGGAGGTCAAATGCCTCTTCAGCGCCGTGTTCCAAAATTCGGATTTCACAACCGGTTCCGCGTCGAATACCGTGCCGTAAACCTTTCCTGGATCACACGCCTTGTAGACGAGGGGAGAATTGATGCTGCCGCGGAGGTGACGCCCGAGGTGCTTGTGGGCGCCGGGGTTGCGCGCAAGGCTGATCGGATTAAAATTCTCGGGGGCGGTGATTCCCCGCAGGGGCTTTCGGTTACTGCGCACGCTTTCAGCGCCTCCGCGAGAAAAAAGATTGAAGCGGCCGGAGGCAAGGCAACCGTCCTCGACTAATGTACGGACCGGCAACGGTCCTCTATCCAACACTCCATTATGGCGAGTATCGGCGAGAACGTACGCAACATCTGGAAGATAGATGAGCTCCGCCGCCGGATCCTGTACACGGTCGGGTTACTCCTCGTGTATCGGCTGGGGGCGTACGTAACGCTTCCCGGCGTGGATGCCGGTATTCTGGCGGATGTCAATGCACAGGGAAATCCGAACGACATTTTCGGTTTTCTGGACATGTTTGTGGGGGGGGCCTTCAGTCAGGCCGGTATTTTCGCACTCGGCATCATGCCGTATATCACCGCTTCCATTATCATCCAGTTGCTGGGCGCGGTCGTTCCCTATTTCCAGAAGCTTCAGCGCGAGGGCGAGGAAGGCCGCCGGAAAATTACCCAGCTCACACGGTATGGGACAGTAGGCATTACCGCTTTTCAGTCCATCGGATATGCGATCAACCTGCAGTATGGAGCGACCGGTCAGGCGATCGTTATCGATTCCACGTTTTTTATGGTTTCGACGGTAATTGTGCTGACCGCCGGTACCGTCTTCGTTATGTGGCTTGGGGAGCGCATTACGGAAAACGGGATCGGGAATGGTATATCCATCGTCATTATGGTGAGCATTATCGCCTTTTTGCCCAATGCCCTTTTCAACGAGTTTACGCTCAAGGATAATCTCTTCATCTTCCTGATGGAGATTGGTATATGGGCACTCGTGACGCTTGGGGTCGTGCTGGTTTCTCAGGGTACGCGCCGCATTCCTGTGCAGTATGCGAAGCGCGTGGTGGGGCGCAAAGTCTACGGCGGCACGACCCAGTATCTTCCGCTTCGCGTCAATGCGGCGGGGGTCATGCCTATTATCTTTGCGCAGTCGATCATGTTCGTTCCGGCGACGGTCGCATCGTTTTTTCCCGACAGTGCCTTCATGGTCGAATTTGGACGCTGGTTCTCGGACATTTCCGGCTGGGGATATTCGACCGTGTTCTTCGTGATCTGTGTATTCTTTACCTATTTCTATACGGCTATTGCAGTCAACCCAAGGGAAATGGCGGATACCATGAAGCGGCAGGGTGGATTTATTCCCGGGATCAGGCCGGGCAAGCAGACCAGTGAGTTCATCGACAACATCCTGACGAAAATCACCTTGCCCGGATCGATTTTCCTCGGACTTGTTGCGATTCTTCCTGCATTCGCTATGCAGGCGGGCGTCTCGCCAGGTTTTGCCACCTTCTTCGGAGGGACGAGTCTGCTTATTCTCGTGCAAGTGACGCTGGATACGCTCCAGCAGATCGAAAGCCATTTGCTCATGCGCCATTACGATGGCTTCATGAAAAGCGGGCGTGTTCGAGGACGATATATGTAATAGTGGCGGTAGTCCGGTCGCAAGACCGTCTCCGTTTTCTCGAGCCCATGGCCTTGACGAAAAGCGCATATAAAATCGAGCGTCTCAGGGAAAGCGCGGAGCTTGTCGGGCGGACGCTCGGCCAGATCGCACGGTACATTGAGCCGGGTGTCACTACGCGCGAGCTTGATCGGATAGCGGAAGCATTCATCCGCGACCATGGCGCCGAACCGGCGTTCAAGGGGTATCGTGTGGGTAACCTGGTGTTTCCCAGCACGCTCTGTACGTCCGTGAACGATACGATAGTACATGGCATTCCGGATGACAGCCCCCTTCAACAGGGGGACTTGCTGTCAGTGGATTGCGGTGTGCGGCTGAATGGCTATTACGGCGATAGCGCCTATACCTTTGCCGTCGGCGGGATTTCTGACGAAAAGCGTGCTTTGTGCGAAACGACGTACGCAGCCTTGTACAAGGGTATTGAGCATGCGACGACGGGAAGGCGCGTCGGGGATATATCCTTTGCTATACAAGAGTATTGTGAAAGCAGAGGATACGGCGTAGTGCGGGAACTCGTAGGCCATGGCATCGGCAAAAAACTTCACGAGAAGCCCAATGTCCCGAATGTCGGCGAACCGGCGACCGGATCCCGACTGGTGCGCGGTATGACGCTATGCATTGAACCCATGATCAACCTCGGGACCGCCAGAATCGTAACGGACCCGAACGGCTGGGCTATTCGTGCAGCGGATGGGAAAGCCGCCGCGCATTATGAGCACATGGTGGTTGTGTGTGCCGGCCAGGCTGAAGTGCTAAGCACCTTCGAGTATATCGAAGAAGTGTCCGGCGTTGCGTTTGGTTCGCCGACTACATACAAAATTTATGAACCTGCGTAGCCGATGCGCGTTACGTAACGGCTATACCTTTGTTTTTCAAGAACGAGACCGAGCGAACCCATGAAAGTTCGTGCCAGTGTCAAAAAGCGCAGTTCCGACGACAAAATCGTTCGTCGCAAGGGGCGCATCTACGTCATCAACAAGAAAAATCCGAAGCACAAGCAGCGACAGGGTTGAAACCCTTCGGTGTATGGTGCGGCGTTTCCGAACGGACGCTGCCGGGAAACCTGAAACTATATGCCTCGAATAGCCGGAGTAGACGTACCTCCAGATAAACGCGGAGAAATTGCCTTATCCTCGATTTTCGGGATTGGGCGTTCTCGCGCTAAAGAAATCCTTGATCGTGTCGGTATCAAGCACGATGTGCATCCGAGCGACTGGACGGAGGAGCAGACCCGGAGTGTGCGACGCCTCATTGAGGACGAGTACCTTGTCGAGGGGCAGTTGCGTTCGGAAGTGCAGATGAACATCAAGCGATTGATGGACATCGGCTGTTACCGGGGGCTCCGGCATCGCCGGGGACTTCCCGTACGTGGACAGCGCACGCGTACGAATGCACGTACACGCAAGGGACGCCGGAAGACCGTGGCCGGAAAGAAGAAGGCGCCGCGGAAATAATCGTACTGTCTCGACCTCTCGTAAATTCAGGGTTATATGGCGAAAAAGCAGCAAAAATCGGGGCGTTCCGGTCGATCGGCACGGAAACGAAACGTTATCGTCGAGTCGAATGGACAGGCGCACATCAAGGCCACGTTCAATAACGTGATCGTAACCTTGACGGACCAGTACGGAAATGTTATTTCGTGGTCCAGTTCCGGCAAGATGGGTTTCAAAGGCAGCCGCAAAAATACGCCGTATGCGGCGCAGGTAGCGGCTACGACCGCCGCCGAAGAGGCGCATGGCCTGGGTCTGCGGCGTGTAGATGTGTATGTGAAGGGTCCTGGTTCGGGGCGGGAGTCGGCCATTCGGGCGCTTGCCAGCGCGGGGCTCGATATTGCATCCATCCGGGATGTAACGCCCATTCCTCATAATGGCTGTCGTTCCCCGAAACGCCGCCGCGTGTGATCGTAGCAGCGCTACTTGTCGATCAGGCAGATAGAAGAAAGTTAAGCACAGAAAACAGCGATAATGGCTCGATATAGAGGCCCCAAACAGAAAGTTGCCCGGCGTTTCAAGGAACCGATTTTCGGTCCGAGCAAGGCGCTTGAGCGCAAGTTGTACCCGCCGGGCCAGCACGGACAGGGACGCCGTTCCAGAGAGAGCGAATACGCCGTGCAGCTCAAGGAAAAACAAAAGGCCCGGTATACGTATGGCCTCCAGGAACGGCAGTTTCGCAACCTGTTCGAAAAGGCATCCCGAAAGAGAGGCGTCACCGGGGAAAACCTGCTGAAATTTTTAGAAGCCAGACTGGACAATACAGTGTTCCGTCTTGGTTTTGCGCGTACGAGGCGCCAGGCGAGGCAATTGGTAAACCATGGACACATCATGGTGAATGACCGGATCGTAAATATCCCTTCGGCGCAACTTCGTCCGGGCGATACGATTGCGGTTCGACCGAGAAGCCGCACCATGCGCCCGATCGTCGAGTCGGTTGCACAGAACCGCCGGGCTTTCGCCTGGCTCGAGGTTGATCGCGGCGATCTCCGAGGCAAAATGCTGGATATGCCGGCCCGGGAAGACATTCCGGAAAATATCCGCGAGCAGTTGATCGTCGAGTTGTATTCGAAGTAGTTGCCTGACGATTCTTGCCGAACCGATGTGTTACGGCATCCGCTATTTCACCCCTGCAATACTTTGACCGATTGAGAAGCCATGAGCAATCATGTAATCCATATGCCGGACGGCATTCAGATTGACGATGCATCGGAGTTTTCCGGGCAGTTTTCGTTACAACCCCTCGAACGCGGATACGGCGTAACGATCGGGAACGCGATGCGGCGTGTTCTTTTGTCCTCGCTCGAAGGCGTTGCCATCACAGGGGTGCGGATCGACGGCGTACAGCATGAGTTTTCGACGATCGACGGCGTAACCGAAGATGTGGCCGATATCATTCTGAATCTCAAGGAAGTGCGCTTTCGTGCGACCGAAGAGGCGGAAGATGGCACCATTCATCTTGTGATCCGGGGCGCCGGTTCCTTCACGGCCAGAGATATCGGGGACGCAACGAATGATTTCGAGGTGCTCAATCCGGATCATCACATTGCTACACTGGATGAGAATGCGGCGCTGAGCATTGAGTTGCGCATTGAGCGGGGGAGAGGGTACATCCCTGCCGATGAAAACAAGCGCGCCGACGATCCGATAGGTGTGATCGCCATTGATGCGATCTTTACCCCCATCCGAAATGTCAAGTATTCGGTCAAGCCGACGCGTGTCGGGCAAAAGATAGACTACGAGTACCTGACGATGGAGATCGATACGGACGGTTCTCTTTCGGCAGAGGACGCGCTGATGCAGGCCGCGACCATTCTGCGGAATCATGTGGACCTGTTTATTTCGATGGATAGCATACCTGATCCTGCCGAGAAGGCAGAGGTCGTCGATACGGAAACGCAGCGTATTCGCGAATTGCTTGTACAACCCGTGGACGAACTGGACCTGTCCGTACGTGCACAGAATTGTCTGAAAGCCGCCAATATCACGAATATCGGTGATCTGGTCAGCCGGGAGGAATCGGAAATGCTGAAATTCCGGAATTTCGGGCGCAAATCGTTGCAGGAACTGATTCACGTGCTTAATGACCGCGGCCTGCATTTTGGCATGACCGAGGAAAAGTACGAGGAAAAGGCGTAGCCGGATATTATGAGACACCAGAAAAAACGGCACAAACTGGGACGTACTGCATCCCATCGCAAGGCCACGCTTGCAGCGCTGGGCAATGCGTTGATCACGCACAAGCGCGTGACGACGACGGTGCCGCGGGCCAAGGCCCTGCGCACCTTCATCGAGCCCATTATTACCCGGGCCAAAGACGATTCGCAGCATAACCGGCGGCAGGTATTTCGGCATTTGCGGGACAAGCAGGCCGTCACCACCCTGTTCACCGAAGTGGCCGAAAAGATTGGAGAGCGCCCGGGCGGGTATACGCGTGTGGTCAGGATTGGCCGCCGCACAGGGGATGCTGCCCCCATGGCTATTATCGAACTTGTTGATTACAACGAGACGGACGGAGCGAGCGGAGCCGGCTCACAGAAAAGCGGTAAACGGACACGGCGCGGCCGTCGTCGCAGCACCAGGCAGGTAACGCCTGCGACCCCACCAGAGACGGACGAGACCTCTGTGGTGGAAGCGCACGAGGATTCCGACGACCAGGAAGCCATGCCCGAGGATGCTAACGAGCAGGAGGAAGCTCCCGAGGAACCGGCTGAAGAGGTGAAAGAGGCAGAGGCGCCTGTTCCGGAAGCATCCGAGGATACAAAGACGGAAGCGCCCAAGGCTGCGAAAGCGAAGACATCCAAGCCCGCGAAGGCGAAAGCATCCGAGGACACAAAGGCGGAGGCATCCGAAGCCGCGGATACAAAGAAGAAGCCGACCGGTAAGGCTTCGGAAACATCCTCGTAGATAGCTGGCGACCCGATCGGGAGTGTGATGGGGCCTGATGCATCGCTGTAGCGCCCTTCGTATTTTCCCCTATGCCTTCCTCATCTCCTCTCCGCCGGCGATTTCTTCCCCGCACCCGTGACGGGCGCATCGTAACCTTTATCTTCGCGGCGCTGTTTATGCTTGCGATGCCGCCGGTTACCCATGCTTTTCTGAATCGGATAGAGCCGTCTTTCTTTGGAGTGCCTTTTTTGTATGCGGCGCTGTTCGTTGTCTATGCGGCCCTCATCGCCGTGCTGATTCTGGCGTATCGTCGGGGCCTGTAGTCATCGGAGAAATTCCCTTTACCTTATCAGGGCCGCATGATGGAAACCTGGGTTGTCGCTACCGGCCTGATTGGTATTTATCTGCTGGTCACGCTCGGGTTAGCCGTCGTGGCAGGCCGTCGTTTGACGGTCGATATGGAGGATTTCTTTCTCTATGGACGCCGGGCCGGCTTTGTAGTTCTCTATCTTACGGTCGTTGCCACCTTCCATTCGGCGTTTGCTTTTCTTGGCTCGGGAGGCTTTTTCTTTACGCACGGGATCGGGTTCTGGGCTGCAGGAGCGTGGACTGTGCTTGTGGGCGCCATCACGTACGTACTCGGTTCCCGTATCTGGGCGCTCGGCAAAGCGTTCGGGTACGTTACACCGGCGGACATGCTCGCCGACTTTTACGAGTCGGAGGCAGTGCGTATAGCGGTCGCTATTGTCTCCGTGGTGTTCACCATTCTCTACATTCAGGTGCAAGCCATTGCGCTCGGCTACATCATGGATGTGGCCTCCGGTGGCCGCATTTCTTTCGAGATCGGCGTTATTGTCATGCTTGTCGTGGCCGTAGTGCACCTTATGATCGGGGGATTGCGTGCGGTCTACTGGACCGATGTGCTGCAAGGCGTCTGGATGTATATCGCTATCTGGGCGGGGGCTCTTTTGCTTTCCTTCGAACTTTTCGGCGGACCGTTCGAATTATGGCGCCGTGTTGCCGTGGAGCGGCCCGATTTGCTCACGCTTCCGGGCCCTTCGGGCTTTTTCACGCCCGGCATGTGGATCGGGATGGTGATCACGCTTTCCTTCGGGATTGTTTTTCAGCCGCACATGATGATTCGCTATTACACGGCGGTAGACGGCAAGACCCTCAAACTGCTCGGCGCAACCACGCCCATCTACTTGATGACGCTTTATATTCCTGCAGCACTCGTAGGACTGGGTGGAGCGCTGGTCATGCCGGAACTGGAAGCGGCTGACCGCATTTTCCCCGAATTGCTTTTCGCACATGCCCCGGCGTGGCTTACCGGCGTCATTCTTGCCGGGGCCGCGGCTGCTGCCATGTCCACGCTGGATTCCATCCTGCACGCGAACATGACAGTGCTCACGCGCGATGTATACCAGCGCTATGTGGCACGGGGGAAAAGTCAGGCGCATTACGTTTTCGTTGGGCGCATCATTGTGCTTGCGCTTCTTGTGGTGGCCTGCATCCTTTCGCTGACGAAGAGCGATTTACTCGTGCACATCATTACGCTGTCCGGCGCAGGCGCCCTCCAGCTCATGCCTGCCATTATTGGTATATGCTTTCCCGGCGGCCGCTCGCTCAGCCGGGCGGGTGTGCTGGCCGGATTGGTCGTCGGAATGATTATTCTCTGGCTTACGCTGGTCGCATTTCCTCATCCGTTAGGCATACACGGCGGGCTGTGGGCCCTTCTCGTGAACGCAGCGGTTGCTGTGGGGGTCTCCTGTATGACGCCGCCGCCCTCCGGCGAAACCGTTGCGCGTGTTCACGGCGAGGTGGAGCGCTTTATAGCGCAATGAAAGGATCAGGGGATGACGGGCGGTTTACACATCGCCGCAACCTGATCGTTTCATAACATCTTTCCGTTTCCTGCACGGGGTATTATTCGCGCAGAAGCAGGTACGTCCCGAGTAACGGTCTTTGTCTCGAAAGCGCTGTGGGGAAACCGCGCGCAGGGAGCGAGATTTAATCTTTTAGAGGTTGTTATTTACGACTGTCGTATATAGTCGCACGCTATCCCGATGGTTTAGCCCACCATTCCATGTTGCGAGCTTCTTCCATCCTGAGCAATACCGATTTGCAGGTCGAACCGGAATTCGAGGCCGGGCTCGACGAATTGCTCGATGCGTGCCGGCAATCTCTGTGGTCGGTGGATGAGGATATGATTCGCCGCGCCTTCATGCTGGGTTACTGGGCGCATCGCAACGATCGGCGAGCCTCGGGGGAACGATTCATCACGCACCCGATCGAGGTGGCGGTGATCGTGGCAAGGGATATCGGCTTTGATGACATAAGTGTCGTCTCGGCCCTATTGCACGATACCGTGGAAGACACTGAGTTTTCCCTGGACCTCATACGAGAAGAATTCGGCGACACGGTGTCGAACATCGTCGACGGATTGACCAAGATCCGGGGGGTTTCCTGGAATCGCGAACTGGGTCAGGCGGAAAATGTCCGGAAGCTCATGCTTTCCATGGCGACGGACATTCGCGTCATTCTCATAAAGTTTGCAGATCGTTTGCACAATCTGCGCACCATCGAGTCGCTTCAAAAACAAAAGCAACTCAAGATTGCGAGTGAGACCCTGGATCTCTTTGCGCCGCTTGCCCATCGTTTCGGGTTGCACGTCATCAAGGCCGAGTTGGAAGATATTTCCCTGAAAATCCTCCACCCGGAAGAATACCGCGATATTGTGCGAAGTTTGCAGGCGTCCAAAGTTGAGCGGGACGGCTATGTGCGCCGTTTTATCGAGCCGTTGCGGGAGCGCCTCGAGAGTGACGGCTTCGATTTCGAGATGGCCGGCCGGTCGAAGAATCTCTATTCGATCTGGCGGAAGATGAAGCGGACGGATAAGCCGATCGAAGAGATTTACGACCTGCTTGCCATTCGTATTGTCCTGAAAAGCACCGGAAAAAAAGGAAAAGAAGATTGCTGGAGAGTGTATTCGATCATTACGGATTTATACAAACCGTTGCCGGAGCGCTTCCGGGATTTTATTTCGGTGCCCAAGTCCAACGGCTACCAGAGTCTCCACACGACGGTTCTTGGTCCAACAGGGCGCCGGGTGGAAGTACAGATCCGCACGGAGGAAATGCATGCCATCGCCGAGCGCGGCGTGGCGGCGCACTGGAAGTACAAGGAGGCCGTGAGTGATAAGGACCGGGGAATGGAGCAATTCCTTGCGTGGGTGCGGGATATTCTTGAAAACCCCAATCCCGAACATGCCACGGAGTTTGTCAAGGAGTTTCGACTCAATCTGTACGACGAAGAAATATATATCTTCACCCCCAAAGGGGATTTGATGACACTGCCTCGTAATGCAACCCCTGTCGATTTTGCATTTCAGGTCCATACGGAAATAGGCATGCATTGCATCGGTGCGAAAGTGAACGGCAGGATGGTGCCGCTTTCGTATAAACTTCAGAGTGGCGATCAGGTGGAGATCATTTCATCGAAGAAGCAAACGCCGAATCCCGACTGGATGAAGTTTGTCGTTACGCACAAGGCGCGCAGCAGAATTCGGCATTCAATCAATGAAAAGCGCCGCCGCAGCATGGATCTGGGCCGGGAAATGCTCGAGAAAAAGCTGGATAAAGCCGGTCTGAATGTGGAAGAACAAAAGTTGCGCAGAGCAGCTAACCGACTCAAGTTTCCGAACGCCCAGCAAATGTTCTATGAGATCGGGACGGGACTTTTCGATCCGAAGGACTTTGTGGAGTTCATCAGGAACGAGTCCCGTGGGCGAAAGGAAGAGGAAGAAGAAGTTGCCGAGGAGGAAGGCCTTCGGTTACGGTACGAAAATTTTCTGGATTCGGCTCAGGTGGCGGCCCGTCCGGCGCTCGAAATCGACGGTGAATTACATACCGACATCGTTACGCGGTATGCCCCTTGCTGCAATCCGATCCCCGGCGACGATGTGTTCGGCTACATAAGCCGCAGCGACGGTATAAAGATTCATCGCATTAATTGCCGGAATGCTCCCAGCCTGCTCGTAAACCATCCTGACCGTATTGTATCGGTGGAATGGAGCAGGCAGAAAGACGTGCAATTCCTGTCCGGCCTGCGCGTGATGGGAGAGGATCGCGTGGGGATGGTAAGCGATATTACGACCGTTATTTCCAAAAACCTGAAAACAAATATTCGTTCCATCACGGTGGATTCCGAGGATGGCGTTTTTGAGGGCACGATCGTGTGCTCGGTGACGGATTTGTCGCATCTTCGCCGCCTTATTGAGCGACTGAAGCGCATCGACGGGATTCACGGAGTGTACCGGTTTGAGGAGTGATGGGGCTTTTTTGCCTGTGAAGCTTGTAAGTCGTCTTCTTTTTTCCGTAAACTATTGCTCGTTTTTTTTCGATAAGTTCATTTATCCCAAAGGGTTATAGGAGGGACTAACACCATGTCCGATGCATCCGGTACGCAGACCCGGAAAGATGTGGCTCGTCGGGTTGCAGAATCCATGGGTGAGCCGGTTTACAAGGTGGAACCCTGGGTTCGAGCGGTTATCCATGCCATCCGTGATATCATGATCGATGCCGATCCGGAGGTGCGCATCGAGTTGCGCGATTTTGGCGTATTCGAGGTCAAAAAGACCAAAGCCAGGCCAAAGGCCCGCAACCCGAGAACGAACGAGACGATCTTTGTACCCGGCCGGCGCAAGACACATTTCAGACCGGGCAAGCGGCTAAAGAAGGTTTTGCAGGAGCCCTTGCCTGAATCGACGCATCGGATTCCGGATGAGCATATAGCCGGCGATTCCATGCAAACCCCTGATGCTGCCGAAGCATCGTAGGCTATCAGATTGTATGGACGCATTGCCTCGCATCATCGGTATCGACTACGGCACGCAGCGAATCGGCCTGGCCATGTCCGACCCGCTTCGGCTGTATGCGCAATCCCTTGGGGCGTACTCCAGTGACGAGGCAATACGGCAGCTTGCGTCCCTGAATACCGATCCCGGATTTGACACGATCGTTGTGGGGTGGCCTTTGACCCTGTCGGGAGAGGAGGGACCGGCTACGGATGTTGTACAGCCTTTCATTCGCCTTCTTTCCAGGCGGTTTCCCGGCAAGAAAGTCGTTATGCAGGATGAACGGTATTCCTCGGTCCGGGCAAGGAATTTGCTGGTCCGATCGGGCGTTCGGAAGAAAGCCCGCCGGCGGAAGGAAAGAATAGATGCCGCCGCTGCCGCAGTCATTCTTCAGGATTATATTGACGAGACACAGGAGCAAACATCCTGATCCGGTTCTTATGATTCTTCCTATTCGTTTATATGGCGATCCCGTGCTCAGGAACGGCGCTGAAGATGTCGCCGGGGACAGTGCCAGTGTCCAGCAACTTATCGACGATATGATCGAGACCATGCGGGGCGCATCGGGCATTGGTCTGGCTGCTCCTCAGGTGGGCCGCACAGAGCGCATCTTCGTGGCTGATCTGGCAGCGGAAATACAGTTTGAGCCTGTGCCGGAGGAGGCGTCACAGCCGATGGCATTCATCAATCCCGAGATTATCTGGGAGAGTGAAGAAGAAGGCGAATTTGAGGAGGGGTGCTTGTCCATTCCGGATATAACCGAGGCGGTCAAGCGCTCTGAGCGAATCCGGCTGACGTATCTGGATCGCCATTTCCAGCCGCAGGAACTGGAGGTGGGGGAGTTGCCGGCGCGTGTGATTCAGCATGAGGTGGATCATCTTGAGGGCATCTTCTTTGTGGATCGCATAAGCGCATTTCGCAGGCGTCTTCTTCGTCGTAAGCTTCGGGATGTCGCCAGCGGCAAGGCCGAGGCCGATTATCCTCTGTATGCGGGGACCAAATGAGCGAAGGATGAGGATATGGGGAATATATTTGCCGGACGTTGCTTTTTCAGGATCTTTGCAATCCCCTTGCAGTACTCCTCTACTGCGTAGTGTGGCAGGGCGCATCGTCGGAGCGCCTGTAGTTTGCCCCTGAGACCGTCCCTTCGCCTTCCCTTGCCCCTGCGAAATCCGAAATAGATGCTTTCGAAGCGCGCACATATCGAACGCTCAGGGGTTTTCCTGCTTGCCGTGCTGTTCTGCGGGATGGTGGCGGCCCCTTTCGGGCACGACGTGTCGCATATCCGCTCGCTGGAGCATGCGCAGGACCCTGCCGAGGAGGCGGGCAGCGAATTGCCGTGCCCGCACGGCGCATCGGAAGATTTTCTTTCGGAAGAACAAGCGCCTTCGGATCATTTTGAGTGCGATCTGTGCGCGCTTCGTTCGCTGGCTGCCTCGGTTATCGAGCAAATCCAGGCCCCGGCGCTTCCTGTGCATGTGACCGGGCAGACGCTCCGGTTCGTTCGCTTCGCCCGCAGCCTTTCCCACCGCTCGATACGCGCGCCTCCGGCGGCGTAGTAAGGATACGCCGATCCAATCCGCGTCGATCTGCGCCTTGCGTTCGCGCATGCAAGCTGTCCTGTCTCCATCGCTGAAATCAGCGGTAAACACGACGGCTTCGCAGGCGCCAAGCGCTCTTTAAGAGGCAGCACGGGAGAGGCGGCAAGGAGCGCGTCTGCCGGCGGCCTTTCTCATTGCGCGGAGCCGCCGCGCTGCGTCGCCATTTCTTGTCTGCGCATCCCCCTCTCCCCGTTAAGACGCTGGTTCGCACGGATGTAATCAGCGTCTCCCTGGACTCGATACCGTGCGCTGTTTCGGCGGCGCATTTAGCAAAACACACCCCAAAACCCAAAAACAGAGGAAAACCATGTTTTCAACCCGATTGCGCGGCATAGCCGTGATTGTATTCATATTCGTTTTTGCGGGCGGGCTGGCCGCCTGCGACAATCCCGCCGAGGACGACCATGATCATGACGAGCACGCCGAAGTAGAAGGCCTTTTGCTTTTTATTGGCGGCGAAGAAGTCGTTCATGTCCATGAGGGCGAGGTCGAGGGGTCGCTGACCGTCCCGGTAGACGACGAAACCGACGAGATCACCGTGGAGTTTGAGGGCCACGACGGCGAGGAAGTGCACGCCGACGAACTGGACGATGAATTTTCCCTTGGCGTCGTGGTGCAGGGAGCCGCCCTCGTTGATGTCCATGAGGAAGGTCGGTGGAGCTTTGCGCTGCATGGAGGAGACGAGGCGGGGGACACCGCGATACGGGTGATGCTTTTGCACGAAGGGCATTCAGATTTCACGACCCCCGATATTCCCGTTACAGTAGAATAGCCCGGAGCCATGCGTTGTTGCAATGTTTCGTTTCTTTGCCGGGCCGGGCTTGCAGCGTGTTGCGCGATGGCGGTCGCCGGGACGCTGCAAGCCCAGCATACGGCGGTGATCTCGGGCTCCGTAGAGGATGCGGAAACCGGAGAACCCGTGCGCCATGCCCAGGTGCTGGCGGAAGACGCCAACCGCAGTTCCAGAACGGATCGGCAAGGCCGTTTCGAGATGCGGTTTCTGGAGCCGGGGGTCTACACGCTTACCGCCTGGCGCATAGGCTATGAGTCGCTGACGAGCCAGATTGCGGTGGGCGGCGCCTCGGATACGTCTCGCGTCGTGCTGCGCATGTCGGCTTCTCCGATTGAATTGGGGGAAGTCTTCGTGGACGGGCAACGCGAGTCCGTCGCGCTCCGCGAGGCCGATATGGATATGGAGGGCAAGCGGCTTCGGCAGCATCTCGGAACGACGATCGCCGAAACGCTCGACAACGAACCCGGCATTTCCATGCGATCCATGGGGCCCGCTCCCGCCCGCCCGGTGTTGCGCGGTTTGGGCGGCGAGCGGCTACTGGTCCTGGAGGATGGCGGGCGCACCGGAGACCTGTCCGCTACGTCCGCCGATCACGCGGTCGCGGTAGATCCGCTAATGACGGAACGGATTGAGGTGGTGCGTGGTCCGGCAGCGCTGCTGTACGGGCCGAATGCGCTGGGCGGCATGATAAACGCGGTCCGCGGATATGTGCCCGCGACCAGGCCGCCGGAGACGCATGCCACGGCCGTGCTGCAAGGGCAATCCGCCAATGACGGGATTTCGGGCGGGTTCAGCGTCGAAGCGCCCGCGGGCGCTTTTGCATGGCGCGCCGACGGCAGCATGCGCAATGCGGGGGACGTATCCACGCCGGTCGGCGTCCTGGCCAACACCGACTTGAGGACCGGAAACGGTTCTTTCGGCGCGAGCCGCATCGGCTCGTGGGGATATGCAGGCGCTTCGGGCAGTTATTACGCCTCCCGGTACGGCATACCGGGCGGATTCGTCGGGGCGCACCCGAAGGGCGTGGACATTGAATTATCCCGCCGCTATCTGAAAGCGAAGGGCATGTTGCTGGACGCGATTCCCCGGTTCCCGCATCTGGAATTCGAGGCGTCGCTTTCGAGGTATTTTCATCAGGAGTACGAAGCAAGCGGGACGCTGGGCATCGAGTTCGGACTCCTGTCGTATTACGGCCGGATTCTTTCCCGCGTCCATGGCCGCAGAAGCAACAGTCTGACGAGTATCTGGGCCGGACACCGGGATTTTGCTTCCGGCGGATTTACGTTCACGCCGAACTCCCGGGAATGGACGGCCGCGGCGTTCCGGTATCAGGATATCAATCTGAGGAACCTGTCGCTTCAGGGGGCGCTTCGGTACGATATACGCGCCGTGCGTCCCCGCACCAGCGGGCGTTTCGCTGTGGGCGAGGTAACGCGCGCCGGACTGATTCGGAACCGAACGACCGGGGGCGTTTCCGGTTCTTTGCGGGTCTTGCGTCGATTCGGCGACCGTTTCTCTGCGGGCCTGGGTGGCGTGCGCTCCATTCGCATGCCGGGGATCGAAGAACTTTTTTCGACAGGGCCTCACCTGGCGGCCTACGCCTTCGAAATAGGTAATGCGGACCTTGGCGTCGAAAAGGGGTTGGGCTTCGAGGCGTTCGCGGAATACCGCAGCGCGCGTTTTTCCGGATCACTGAATGCGTATCGAAACCATATCCGGGACTACATTTACCCCAGAAATACGGGCCGGCTCAACGTGCGCACCCTGCTGACGGAATATCAGCAAACCGGTTCGTCGGCCCGCATGACGGGGTCGGAAGCTTCCTTTTCGCTGCGGGCGGCGCCTTCCGTCACGCTTTCCGGGTCGGGCGCGTATGTCCGGGGTACGCTAATCGACGACGACGAGCCGATGTCCTTCATTCCTCCCTTGCGGGGGCGGCTGGAAGCAGCGTACGCCCGCGGGAAGATCAGGCTGTCCGGTTCCGCGGAGGCGGCGCGGCGGCAGGATCGTCTGGGGGAATTCGAGGAACCGACCGATGGGTATGTCGTGTTCGGGGCGCATGCGCAGTACCACCTTTCCCTGGGTCGTATTTTGTACACCTTCGATATCGGGGTGGAGAATGCCACGAATGCCGAATACCGGGACCATCTTTCGAAGGTAAAGAGCATCATGCCGCAACAGGGGCGCAACGTTAAAATATTGATCAAAGCGCTCTGGTAGGGGGCGGTTTCGCGCGGCGGTCCCGTCGTCGTCCGAGGGAACAGCTCGATTGTAAATCAGGACGAGCGCTGCGCAGGCAAAAACTTCGCCCCGCAGCGCGTACGTATGTTCGCCAGCGCCTCGCCGCGTCGGACTCGCTATTCCTTGGGCACGATGCGTCCTTCCGGCGTAATGATTTCATCCGGTCCGGGTGGAACCGTGGGAAACTTGCTGATGGAAACCTTCGGGTCCCGATCGTGCGGTACATAGTGGACATGGTCTCCATGCGTGATCTCTATGTACGGCTGGTCACCGTACGGGTCGATGGCTTCGCGCAGGACGGTAAGAAAAAAGAGGGCGCCTATGATCAGGATCACCCACTTCCACATTTTCTTCGTACGTGCGTGACCTGGAGCGCTGTCCATGGAAGCATTCATGATGACCTATCCTCGCGAACGTGAAGTACTGAGCGAAGTGGACTTAATCAGAGTATATTATATTACATAAAAGCGCTCCCGATCCGGACCATGGCGACAAAACAGGCCTCAGAACATTTTCAGATAGCATGCGCCGGTCGGGTTATGGATGTTTCCGTGCGTGCGGATCAGTTGACGTGTAATGGCCGCACCGTCCCGTTTTCCTACGAACGCCTTGACGAAGAACGCATGGCCTTGCTGATAGATGGCAAGAGTTATGTGGCGGTGGTCCTGGAAGAATCCGGGGATCGTCGGCGCATAGGGGTCGGCGGTTCTACGTTCGATGTGTCTTTGAAAGACGAACGGGCGCTGCTGCTTGAACGTTTCGGGTTATCCGGGGGAGCTGAAAGCGACATGCTGAAAGTGCATGCGCCTATGCCTGGTATGGTCCTGTCCGTGGCCGTGGAACCGGGGCAACATGTCGAGGCGGGAACCGGCGCCCTGGTCCTCGAGGCCATGAAAATGGAAAACGAATTGCGTCTTGAAAGAGGGGGTACCGTTCGAGCAGTGCATGTAGCGCCCGGCGATGCGGTCGGCAAGAACGATCTCCTTCTCGAAATAGAGTAGTTGCCATGTCGATGACCCTTGTCACGGGGGCCACGGGATTCGTGGGGGCCGTGCTGACCCGGCGCCTTGTGCTGGATGGCGTTCCCGTCCGTGTTTTCCGACGCGCCGGCTCAAAACTCGATTTGCTCGGCGAGACGGCGCAGAAGGTCGAGCACGCCCTTGGGGATATCACAGACGATCTGGCGCTCCAAAAGGCCATGCAGGGTGTGGAGTACGTCTATCATGTGGCCGGAAATATCGGTTTCGGGTCTTCTCGTGTGCGGAATCGGCTCATGTCTGTCAATGTGGATGGAACCGCAGCGGTCGTCAATGCGGCGCTCGCCGGGGGCGTACGCCGCCTTGTTCATGCTTCGTCCGTGGCGGCTCTCGGTCGCTCCAACCGCCCCGACGACGTCCTGGACGAGAACGCGCAATGGCAACGGTCAAAATCAAACAGCACCTACGGCTACTCGAAGTACCTTGCGGAACTGGAGGTGAAACGAGGTATTGCGGAAGGTCTGGATGCGGTGATGGTCAATCCCTCCCTTATTTTTGGCCTGGGTCGTAAAGGGGAGAACACCCGACGTATCGTGGATCAGATTCGCCGCAAGCGGATAGTTATGTTTCCGGCAGGGGTTACGAGTGTCGTCGATGTACTGGATGTGGCGGACGGCATGGTGCGGGCCATGCAGTACGGTGAAGCCGGTGAACGGTTTGTGCTGGCGGCGCATAACCTGTCCTGGGAAGAACTTTTCCGTCAACTGGCCCAGGCATGCGGCGCAGCGCCCCCGACCATCCGTCTGGCGCCGGCAGCCGCTATACTCGTCGCATATTCTTCGGAAGCAGTCGCTTTTCTGACACGTACGGAACCCCTTCTTCCCCGCGCCAATGCCCGGTTCATGTCCGCAGTGAACCGGTACGACAACACGTTTGCCTGTGAAAAACTGGGGTGGCGCCCCCGGCCCTTTGAGGAAACGGTGCGGCGCATCGCCGATGCCCTGTGAGGCAGGGGGACGGGTTTTGGCATCCGCGGGGTTTCCGACCAGGGTGGACCCCATACATCGGGTCGTGCGTATGTTGCGGGCGAATGACGGATATTTCATTGCGTTTTGTCCACATCTCCACACCGTATCCCGCCGCCGGGACAGGCTCCCGGCAAGAGAGAAGCCGTCGAAGCCATGTTCGACGATGTGGCGCCCCGGTACGACCTGCTCAATCGCCTGCTGAGTTTCGGGATCGACCGCATGTGGCGCCGTGCGGCGATCCGCCTGCTGCGCGCGGAAGCGCCAGCCCGGATTCTGGACATAGCGACCGGCACCGCCGATCTGGCTATTGCCGCTGCCGCGCTTGGTCCGGAGCGGATCGTAGGCGTTGATCTTTCCGAGCAGATGCTGGCGCGTGGCCGGATAAAGGTTCAGCGTCTGGGTCTTGGTGGGACCATCACGCTGGAGCGTGGGGATGCGGCTCGTTTGTCATTCCCGGATGCCTCATTCGATGCGGTCCTGGTAGGGTTTGGCGTACGAAATTTCGAGCACCTTCAGGACGGTATCCGGGAGATGCGGCGCGTGCTCCGTCCAGGAGGGGTGCTGGTGATCCTTGAGTTCAGTCGGCCCGGCGTATTGTTGATCCGGAAGTTGTACGAGGTCTACTCGGATGTCGTATTGCCCTTTGTCGGTCGTCTTCTGTCGGGCAATTCGGGAGCCTATAAGTATCTGCCGGCTTCTGTGAAGGTGTTTCCGTCGGGAGAGCGCTTTCTGGACGAGTTGCGGCAGGCCGGATATGTAGATCTCTTGTGCAAGCCGCTGACGTTCGGGGTGGTTTCGCTGTACAGGGGACGCAACCCGGGCGATTGAAAACGCGACGATTTGTTTTTCCGGCCCACTCCCTTATTCCCCGGAAGGCGAGGATTCACCGTCCCCCAGCACGGCGTCCAGGGAGGCAATGAGTTGTCCGATATCCGCATGCAGGTCGGTTTCTGCGTCGGTCTTTTTCTCGCGTTCTGCAAAGAGTTCCTCGGCAATGCCCAGCGCCACGATAACCGGGCCCGTTATGTCCGCCTGATCGGGATGATCCCGCTGGAACTGCCTGATCTTCGTATCGACGTATCGTGCAATGCTGCGTACGCGTTGCTCGTCCTGCCTCTCTACCTGCAAGGAATAGTCGCGGTTAAGAATGCGGACGCGGATGGACTGGGGCACGATGGGTATCGGTTTATGCGGGATCGGATAGCGGGTACGTTATGCGTCGTCGCGCTCCCGTTCCATATACTCGTCGAGTGTTTCAATGAAGGAACGCAAGTCGTCCTTTAGCGCATCCGGGTTGCGGGGCAGCGAGAAGAATGCATGGTCCCGGTGGATGGCAGGGCGTTTTTCCAGCTCGCTCATTTTTTTCAGGAGCGCGGCGTTGGTTGCGCGCAACGCTTCAATGACCCTGACGGCCTCCTCGACACGGCGGCGTAAGGCATCCAGCGAGACAGGTTCCGGCGCCGGCGTCTCTTTTTCGGCAGATTCTTGCATACCCTGCTCGACCCCGGGATCCGCATTCGGCCCATCGGTATCGGGTTCTGGCATGGAAGCGCTCGTTTTCTCGGTCATCGACATGTCAGGGCGTCAAGAGGATACTTATTTATATATGCGCAACGCGTGCAAAGAGGTTCACTAAGGGCCTGTTAACTTCGCAAAGAAGCGCCGTGTTCTTTTTCCAGCGCGTGGACGATACGAGCCATCCTTTTGTTCACTTCCCGATCTGTGAGTGTGCGATTGGCGCCGAAGCGCAAGGCAAAGGCCACACTTTTTTTGCCCGGGTCTACATGTTCGCCTTCATAGAGGTCAAAGAGACGCACCTGTTGCAACAGGCGCCCGCCGGCGCGTCGGATCGTTTGTAATATAGTTCCCGCCGGTTCCTCATGGCCCACGACCAAAGCAATGTCGCGGTCCACTGCGGGATGGCGTGCTACAGGTCGATACGTGCTGGCAAGGAACGGTGTTGCCAGCCGCACCACTTCGGTCCAATTCAATTCCGCCGTATAGACGATTTCTTCCGGGGTGTTCCCACCGGAAAGGTCCGTAGCCATCTCCAGGATGCTTCCAATGCGGGTATCGCCTGAGAAGATGTCAAGCCCGCAGGATGTGCCCGGTGCGGGGGTATGGATGGGCGCCATACGGACATCGGGCAGCCGCACATGCTGGAGCAGCATCTCCATCGTTCCCTTCGCATCGAACAGGTCGAAAGCCCGGGCGGACGTATTCCAACCGGTGTCCGTGGCCTGGCCCGACAACGTCAGCAGGAAGGATTCATACTCCGCATAGTTTTCGACGACGGTTTCGTGCTCATCCTGACCGTCTGTACGCCGGAACACATGACCGAATTCGAAAAACCGCATCGAGCGCTGTCCATGATTGCGGTTAAATGCAACGACCTGCAGGGCGCCGGGCAACAGGCTGGGGCGCAAAGCCGCCATTTCACTGGAGATCGGGTTGAGGGTCCTGACGACACTGTCGGGTGCGCCTCCACCTGATCTTGCAAACTGCTCGGCCGTTTCCGACCGCAGCATGCTGTTCGTGTAGATTTCCCGGTGTCCGGTACAGGCAAGCAGGGTGCGGACTGTCCGCCGCAGCCGTCTTTCGGGGCTTTCGTGCAATGCTCCACTCGAGAAGGAGGCCGTCTGGGCTGCCTCAGGTATGTTGTCATACCCGTAGAGACGTACAATCTCCTCGATGACATCTACTTCGCGCTCGATATCGGGCCGGAAAGGAGGAACGGTGCAGCGAAGTCGGAATGCCCCTGCCTTTCCTTCCCGCTTTATGTCGAATCCGATGCTTTGCAGCAGGCGTTCAGTGGTTTCGAGGGGGATATGCACGCCAAGCAAGCGGTCTATCCGCTCTGCGCGCACGGTGATATGCCTGAGCGGAGAAGGCGCCGGATGTGCGTCCACCATACCGGGGACGACGGTTCCACCGCCCAGTTCTGCTATCAGAGCGGCGGCCCGGGCAGCAGCGCGTACCTGTCCGGTGGGATCGACGCCCCGCTCGAAGCGCCAGGAGGCATCGCTCTGGATGCCAAGCGTCTTCGCGGCCCTGCGGACATGCGAGGGGTCGAAGAAGGCGGACTCGATGAGTACGTTCCTTGTGGTTTCGCGGACCTCCGAATTTTGCCCGCCCATCACCCCGCCGATGGCTACGTCGCGTTCGGCGTCTGCAATCATGATGGCGCCGGGAGGGATGGTGTGCTCCTTATCGTCGAGGGTGGTAAAGGGTGTGGGCTCGTGCGTGAGGTGTACGCGAATGTGCTTCCCCGCAATGGCGTCGAGATCAAAAGCGTGCAGCGGTTGCCCCACATCATGGAGAAGGTAGTTCGTGACGTCCACGATGTGGTTGTGGGGCCGCAATCCGATCGCTTTCAACTTTGCCTGGAGCCAGGCGGGAGATTCGCGGACGGTTACGTCACGCACGATCATCGCCACATACCGCGGACACGCCTCGGGCGCCTGTATGTCGACAGTAACGAGGTCGGCTGCTTCGCCGCCGGGTTCCGGTGCGGGCGCCTCGGGGAGGCGAAGCGGGATATTCGTGAGCGCCGCCGCATCGCGGGCTACGCCCAGATGGCTGGTTGCATCCGGGCGGTTGGGCGTGACGCTGATGTCCAGCACGGCGTCCCGGTATGCGATGCCAAGGGCCTCGAGGTATTCCGAAAAAGGTTGTCCGATGCGGGGCTCGGCGCCGGCCGCGCCTGTCAGCACCATGATTTCGTCATGGTTATTGGAAAGCCCCAGTTCGTCTTCCGCGCAGATCATGCCTTCCGAAGGCTCCCCCCGAAGTTTTGTCTTGCGGATGGCGACAGGGGTGTGTTTATCGGGGTCTTCCCGGTCGGGCAGCATGAGCGTTGCGCCCGGCGTAGCTACGGGTACAAGTTGCCCCTCGGCGACATTCGATGCGCCGCACACGATGCGGGCGGGCTCCGGGCCGCCCAGATCGACCTCGCAACAGGAGAGGCGATTGGCATTCGGATGGGGTCGTACGCGCTCCACGCGTCCTATGATCACCCCATCCATCGACAAGCCGGTCTCGTCAATGCTTTCTACTTCCAGACCGCCCATCGTGAGGATATCTGCAAGCTCCTCCGGGCTTTCCTGGACGGGTGCGTATTCCCGTAACCAATTGTACGAGATGTTCATGGTTTGCCGTGTCGTCGCTCCGGGCCGGAAGCGCCGCTGAATAGTGTTAAGGAATCTCTGATTAAATCCGCATGGGCGAGGACCTTGGGGCGCGCATTTGAACAAAACATCGGGCCCGGGATATCCTGCAAACTCGCGGCCAACCGCACGTTTATGTTTTGAGAGAAGGCGTGTCCCAAGGTTCCTTAACAGGTCTTAAAACTGTTCCAGGAAGCGGATGTCGTTTTCATAGAACCTGCGGATGTCGCGGATTCCATACCGCAGCATGGCAATACGCTCGATGCCCATCCCGAATGCATACCCGGTCCATCGTTCCGGGTCCAGATCGACGGCATCGAATACATTGGGGTCCACCATGCCGCATCCGAGGATTTCAAGCCAGCGCCCATTCTCCGGCGAGGCTTCGTCGGCCCACCAGATGTCCACCTCGGCACTGGGCTCGGTGAACGGGAAGAAACTGGGGCGGAAGCGCATCCGGGCATCGGCGCCGAAAAGTGCTTGGACAAACAGGCGCAGCACCTGCTTCAGGTCGGCAAAGGTGACTCCTTCATCCACGTACAGCCCTTCTACCTGATGGAACAGGCAGTACGATTTGTAGGAAACGGCCTCGTTACGGTACACCCGTCCAGGCACGATGACGCGCACGGGTGGTTGTCCGGTCAGCAGGGTGCGTATTTGCACGGGCGATGTGTGCGTGCGCAGCAGAACCCGGTCCGGCTCCAGGTAGAAGGTATCCTGCATGTCCCGCGCGGGGTGGTTCGACGGGAAATTCAGTGCCGTGAAGTTATGCCATTCCGTTTCGATTTCGGGTCCGGTGGCGATCGAAAACCCGAATCCTTCAAAGACGCGCGCGATTTCGTTCAGCGTGTGCGTCAGCGGATGAACAGAACCCGGAGGTGCCGGGAATCGCCCTGGAAGCGTGAGGTCAATGCTTGTTTGCGATCCAGTGGCCCCTGGCTTATGCAGATCGGCCTCGAAGGACGCCAGACGCTCTTCCGCCCGTTTTTTGATTTCGTTGATGCGCCGGCCGAGTTCTCTGCGTTCCTGCGGGGGAGCCTCCGGAATCCGCTTGAGCATTCCGGTGATTTTTCCGCTTTTCCTTCCCAGGTATTTGACCCGGAACGCCTCGGCAGCCTCCTTCGAGTCAATGATCTCCGACTCGATATCTTTCAGGATGTCGTCGGGCATCTTGCCAGGCCCGCTTATTTGCCGGCGATATGCTGCGTAATACGCTGGAACGTTTCCGGATCGTGGACGGCCATATCCGCGAGCACCTTTCTGTTCAGATCAATGCCTGCTTTCCGCAGTCCTCCCATGAGACGGGAATAGGTGGTATCGTTCAGGCGCGCCGCGGCATTGATGCGCGCAATCCAGAGGCGCCGAAACACGCGCTTGCGCTGCCGGCGATCCCGATAGGCATACGTCAAAGCTTTCTCGACGGAATGCTTTGCAACGGTATAAATTTTCGAACGCGCGCCGCGATAGCCTTTGGCCATCCGGAGTATTTTTTTGCGGCGCCGTCTCGACGCTACGCTGTGAGCGGTACGTGGCATAAGAATAAAGGGACAATCAGGATTGAATAAGCCGTTGCATCCGTGGCGTGTCGGTTTTGTCGACGAGCGTACTTTCACGCAGGCCGCGCTTGCGTTTGGCCGATTTCTTGGTCAGGATGTGGCTTTTATAGGCCTTTTTCCGAGCCAGCTTCCCGCTTGCGGTCACCTTGAAACGTTTCCGGGCGCCGCTATTTGATTTCATCTTGGGCATAAGCATTCTGGCGCCGGGCGCGTTTGGGGCATCGCGAGGGTACGCGTTTTCGGGCCGTTTTGGGCAATTTTTAGTCGTTTTAAGCCATTTTTGGCTTGTTTTCAACCGTTTTGGGCTCTTTTTTGGCCATTTTTAGCAATGCGCATGACTGTGCTGCACGGAGCACGGCACGCTTGTTTTGTGCAAAAGGCCCAAACTGTAAATACAGTGCGGATAGCTGTCAGGTTCCGGTTTTCTTGCACGCCTTCTGCACTTCTCTCAGCCTCCCGAAGGGCGCTTCACGCACGAACGTGAAGCGCTGAGCGAAATGGTTTTGATCAGAATATCCTACTTTTTGTCCGGAGTCAGAATCGTGGTCATACGGCGTCCTTCCATGCGGGGCGGCTGATCGATCCGCGCCACATCCTGCAAATCCTCGATAAATCGTTGCAACAGAGCCATGCCCTGCTCCTTGTAGATGATATCCCGGCCGCGAAACTGTACCCATGCCTTGACCTTGTTCCCGCTTTGCAGAAAGCTGCGGGCATGGCGCGTTTTGAATTCAAAGTCGTGCGTGTCGGTGTGGGGGCGGAAACGGACCTCTTTCAACTGGATAGTTTGCGATTTTTTGCGCTGCTCCTTCCCTTTTTTCTGTTGTTCATAACGGAATTTTCCGTAGTCGACAATCTTGCAAACCGGAGGATCGGCCGATGGCGCAATCTCGACCAGGTCCATTCTGTGTGCGCGGGCCCGCTCTAAGGCCTCGTCGATATAGACTACATGGTGTTCTCCGCCGGGATCTACAACCCGAACCCTATTGGCCTGGATATCTTCGTTGATGCGTACTTTACGAGCGATGGTTCTGTGTCTTTTTTGTGGATGAATGAAGGGGTTTAATCCGGGGGATAATCTGGTGAGTCAGGCGCACTTCCTGGAGGAAGACAGGGGTGCGTATACATGCCCCTGAGATCCGTTTCACGCGAGCCGGGATAATTTGGTTTCACGCGAAATGTAACAAGGTTGTGCAGAGGAGCCAGGAAAAGCGCTGCTATAAACGCTTTTTCCCCTCGGCGATTTCGTTCGCCATCCGCGTTACGCAATCCTCGACGGATATGGTATCCTGTTCTCCCTGGCCATGCCGCCGTACCGAGACCGTGCCCTTTTCCTGTTCGCGTGCGCCGGTGATGAGCATGACGGGTGTTTTGTTCACCTCGGCGCTGCGTATCTTGTACCCCGCTTTCTCGTTGCGGTGGTCCACCTCCACGCGGATATCGTGTTCACGCAGTCGTGCAGCGACTTCCTCGGCGTATTCGCGCTGATTTTCGGAAATCGGAATGACCATGACCTGCACGGGCGCCAGCCACAGCGGGAAGTTACCGCCGCAGTGTTCTATCAGCACCCCGATGAATCGCTCCAGCGAACCGAACGGCGCCCGGTGGATCATCGCCGGCCGGTGTTTTTTGTCGTCCGCCCCGATATAGGAAAGGTCGAACCGTTCCGGCAGGTTGTAGTCCAGTTGTACCGTGCCCAATTGCCATTCGCGTCCCAGCGCGTCCTGAACCATGAAATCGAGCTTGGGGCCGTAGAAGGCGGCCTCCCCGACTTTTTCGACCGCATCCAGCCCCGTTTCCCGGACCGCCTCGCGTATAGCCCGTTCGGCTTCTTCCCAACGCGCGGCATCGCCCTGGTATTTTTCGCGGTCCGCCGGGTCGTGCAGGGAAATCTGCACAGTGAAATCGGTGAACTCCAGTGCTCCCAATATGGTCAGCGTCAGGTCGATCACGTTCTTGAACTCGTCCTTCACCTGTTCGTCGGTGCAGAAGATGTGGGCATCGTCCTGTGTGAACCCGCGCACACGGGTCAATCCACCCAGTTCACCGGATTGTTCGTACCGGTAGACGGTGCCGAACTCTGCATAGCGCACCGGCAGATCCCGGTAGGAGTGCAGCCGGTTTGCGTAGATACGGATGTGATGCGGACAGTTCATGGGTTTCAGCAGGAACCCCTCTTCGGTGTCGTTTTCGTCCAGCATCGGCGGGAATTGACTTTCCCGGTAGTAGGGATAATGCCCGCTCGTTTTGTACAGTTCGAGGCGTCCGATGTGCGGCGTAACCACAGGTTCATACCCTCGTGCGAGCTGCTCTTTTTTCAGAAAATCGATGAGCGTTTCCCGCAGCACCGCGCCTCGGGGCAGCCACATCGGCAACCCGGAGCCCACCTGCCTGTCGAAGGTAAAAAGCCCCAGTTCCCTGCCCAGCTTGCGGTGGTCACGCTGCGCCGCAAGGGCAAGCCGTTCGAGATGCTCGTCGAGCATACTCTTTTTCGGGAAGCTGACGCCGTAGATGCGCGTCAGTTGAGGGCGTCGTTCGTCCCCGCGCCAGTAGGCCCCGGCGATGTGGAGCAGCTTGACATATTTGATACGGCCCGTGGAGGGAATATGGGGCCCCCTGCACAGATCGACGAAGTCGCCCTGCCGGTAGAATGTGATGGTGCCGTCCTCCAGGTCTTCGAGCAGTTCCAGCTTGTATTCGTCGCCCTTGTCCCGGAAATACTGGATCGCGTCTTTCTTCGAGATGTCCCTTCGTTCGTACGCTGCGTCGCGTGCGGCCAATTCCCGCATCCGCTCCTCGATGCGTTCCAGATCTTCCGTGCCGATTTTGTGGTCGCCGGTATCCACATCATAGTAGAAGCCCTGTTCGATAGGCGGTCCGATGCCGAATTTCACCCCCGGGAACAGGCTTTCGAGTGCTTCGGCCATAAGGTGCGCCGTGGAATGCCGGAAGGTCAACTGACCCTCCGGGTCGTTCCAGGTCAGAATCTCGATGCCTGCATCCCGGTCAATGGGCCGGGTCAGATCCCATACTTCTCCATTGACTCGTACAGCCAGTGCCTGTCTGGCGAGGCCTGCCGAGATGCTGCCGGCGAGTTCGTATCCCGTGACCCCGGTTTCGCGGTCATGGACGGAACCGTCGGGGAGCGTGATGGCGATGTGGTCGGCGGGCATGATTCAGGGTAATTCGCCGTATGGCGACAGGCTTTGACTGTGGGTCCTGACGGATTCGAACCATCGACCTCTACGATGTCAACGTAGCGCTCTAACCAACTGAGCTAAGGACCCGCGAACGTTTCTCCGCCGGGCGGCGCGAAGGCTACACCCCGGAAGCCGCCCGGTTCCGATTACCGTTTCCCGCCGGATCGGTTTCGATCAGGGGGCGTTTTTATGCCCTCTTTAAAAATTTCTGCTTTCTGACATGATGACATTCACGGTTGCACAGTCGGATGCGGTGGCCGGCGCTATCCGGAATCGCCGCACCATACATCATTTCGAACCGGTTCCTGCGCCTCCGGAAGAGGAGATGCTGGCGGCGATCGATCTTGCGCGGTGGGCGCCTAATCATCATCTTACCGAGCCGTGGCGGTTCTATCTGATCGGCCCGGAAACCGCCCGGAAAATTTCCCGCCTGAATGCGGATATGTATGGACAGTCACGGGGCGAGCAGGCCGGCGCCGCAAAGTATGCACGGTGGCTTGGCATTCCGGGATGGGTGATTGTAACCTGCCTGCGTTCCGACGATGAAATCCGGCAGCGCGAGGATTATGCAGCGTGTTGCTGTGCTCTTCAAAACGTGCAACTGTATCTCTGGACCCGTGGCATCGGGGTCAAGTGGACGACTGGCCCGGTCACCCGGACGGAGCAATTTTTTGAGATTGCCGGGATCGACCCGGAGCAGGAGATGCTGGTCGGGTTGGTATGGTACGGTTTTGCTGCGGAAGTACCGTGCATACAACGCAAACCCGTCCGGGATATTTTACGCCGGCGCCCCTGAGCGTCCCGGAATATGGGTCTCGCAAAAGTGCGGGACACGACACGCTTCCGGCAACGGATCAGAATGTGTATCCCAGCCGCACGAGAGGGGCATCGGCTTCGATGGGCGGAGGGCCCAGCGAAATGCGCAAGTTGGATCTTCCGGTCCGTCCGGCAGCACGCAAGGCAGCCACGCCGGCGATCAACCGGTTGGCTGCCAGCGAGGCAATGAGCACGCTGCGCCGTCGCCGCAACGATTCGGCGTCCTCGCGAAGTTCACGGAAGCGGAGAAAGTGCTCTTCCGTATCCCATTGCCATTGAGACGAGGGGTCGGCGGCATACGTTACCTGATCCAGGGCGCCGTTTCGGAACTGTGCGTCGGTGAACGCCTGCGAGGATCGGTACGTCGCGGCGTTCAGGTAAAACGTTCGGTCTTTTCCGCTCGGATCGACGCCGGCGTGGCGGGTGGCCAGGGTTCGATAACTTTCGACGAGGTGGCTGCGCCGGCGGCTTGTGCCCAGGAGTCCTACCCACAACCCGGCATCCGTTAACGCGAAAGCCGTTCCCCAGCGGCCCCAATCTCCGCCGCGGATGTAGCGGTGGCCCAGTCCGGGAGCGATCATACTGAGCGCAAAGGCTTTACCTGAAGATGCGCTTGTTACAAGAGGTTCGATAATTTCGGGGGTTTGTCCCCGGGCGTTCTGAACAGGGCCGGACGCCAGTCCCCAAAAGGAAACGCACAGGATAATCAGGCACATTATCCCCGCTCGATGCCCTGCTTCAATATGTCCGCATTTCGAAGTCATCGGGTCTTTTTCCGTACGGACTCGCACATTGTGAAAGAGGCTTCAGGGGCTCGTTCTGTACCGATCAGGCTGTTTTTCCGGCGTTCCGGCCGGGTTGCCTGCTTCGGAATTTCGTCAACCGCACTTCGTTCGTGTCTCCATAGGTCGTGTATTCCACCTGATCCATCAGGCTGCGCATGATCTGGACGCCCAGTCCGCCTCCGCGTCTGCTCTCCGCAATCCGGAAAAGATTGGGTTCCGACCATGATTCCGGGTGGAAGGATCGGCCCTGATCCCGGATGCACACCGTAAATTGCTCGCTGTCGACCATCACGAGCACAGAAATTTTTTCCCGGGCGTCGTCGTAGGCATGTTCGATGATATTGGCGCACGCCTCGTCCACAGCCATTTTTATATGCGCAATCGCTTCTTCTCCAAGGTGCGCTTCGTGGGCATGCTTCTCCACAAACCGGCGTACCTTGGTGAGGTGCTGCGTGGCGCTGGGGATACTGAGGCTATGTGCGGATTCAGGCATAAGCAAAATTGCCGCCGTCGCAATGCAAGCGCGTGTCAGGAATCGTTCTCGTCTTTGCGGTCTGCATCGAATTTCCGGATAGCTTCTTCCTCTGCTTTGACAATGTCGAACAGCAGGGGGAAGCCCAGCAGGTCGAATATGTTGAAGACATTGGCTTGAAGCCCCGCAATTTTGATATCGCCGCCGGCCTCCCGCATTTCCTCGATATAGGCCATGAATACGCCCAGGCCGGCACTTGAGATATACTGCAAGTGTTCGCCGTTGACGATGATATGGTGGTTTTTATCCTCCCGGCACCTTTGCAGCGCCGCCTCCAGTTCGGATACGGTATGTGCATCCAGCTCGCCTTTCAGATCGAGGATGCGGATGTGTGCTTCTGCCCGGAATCCAACCGAAAAATTGCTCATGTTGCCGATCGTTTCGTGTGGTTTTTAGCGCCGTCCCATTTCAGGACCACGAGAGTCATGTCGTCATCGTATTCGGTACGACCGAGGTAATCGTGAAGGTCCGCGAGGAGTGCTTCATGCAGCGCCGATGCCTCTTTCTTCCGGTGGACTTTCAGGGCTTCGAGCAGCCGCTCGTACCCGTATTCGGTCCCCTGGTTATTCCTGCTTTCGACGACGCCGTCCGTGTATACCGTAATGATATCGCCGGGCTGGAGTGAAATATGCTCTTCTTCGAGCACATCCCGGAAACGCCGGCCCCGGTCCAGACCAAGACCGAGTCCTTGCGGACGAATCAGGCGTTCCGTACCCTCCCGGGAAATAAGAATGGCGGGGCAATGCCCGGCGCGGGCCAGTGTCAACTCTCCTTTACGGACATCGATTACACCATAGATCACGGATACGAAGACGTGGCGCTCGAGCGCGGAAGAAAGCGCAAGGTTGGCCTGTTCGAGAAAGTCTGCCGGTGAAGGCGCCATGCGCGTGGTGGAACGGAAAATGCCCTGTAATTCGGCCATATAGAACGCCGCCGAAGTGCCTTTCCCGGACACGTCCGCAATGATGAACGCAAGGCGTGCTTCGTCCAGTTCCAGAAAGTCGTAGTAATCACCTCCCACCTCATACGCAGGAATACTGGAAGCCGCCACCGCCAGTCCCTGCATTTTCGGCAGGTCATGCGGCAGGAGTCGTTGTTGTACCTCCCGGGCGATATCCAATTCGCGGGAGAGACGTTCCCTTTCAAGTTGTTCCTCGAAGAGGCGCGCATTGTCCAGGGCAATCGCGGCCTGGGCGGCATAGACGCTGATTGATTCGACATCGTCCTGCTCGAATCCCTGGACGACATCTTTCGCCACGAAGAGACCGCCCAGCAACTTGTCCCGCGTAATCAGCGGCGTCATAAGCATGGTGCCGATCGGATCGCCCGGTTTTCCCCGGATGCGACGGTCCGTGGGGGCTTCGTCGAGGACCACCGGCTCGCGCCGGGCAGCGAGTTCTTCGTACAGCGCGGCCACATCCACCATGGTTTCGACATCCTCGGTCGTGGTTTTCCATGCCGCCACGACTTGCGGGCGGAGCGAGCCGCTGCGCTCGTCCGCAATGGCCAGCCAGGACATCTGCGCCGTGCCTGTATCCACAGGCGTTTTTGTAATAGTGAGGTGTAGTTTGTCGGGATCGAATGCCTGATTGACGAGATTCGTCAGTGAGTACATGGCAGTGATTTCCCCGGCTTTGCGCCGGAAATCACCTGTCGTGGGAAGGTGGAAAATGAGGAAAAGAAATGAAGTCACACAGTACAACAGGCCAAAGGTCAATGCGGCCAGCGTGAACTGATCCAGCGGGTAGCTGGCATGGCGTATGTACATGAAATGCGCCGGCAGAATCCCGCCTGAGGACAAGGAGGCGAACAATAACAGAATGAGCAGGATCGAGAACCCTACGCCGGCCGCCTTGGCCCGGAAGGACAGAAACACGATCCACGACACACGGAACGCGTTGAGGAGCATAAGGATTATGACCAGCGTGAGGGCGATGTACTGCACTATCCCGGGATCTTCGGCAGGATCCTGCAGGACGAACAGGAGAGAAAAGATGCCCATGGAGATGAGCATCAGATACCAGTTCCGCTGGCTTTGCTTCGTTCGCTTGAACAGGACCAGGTCCTGAAAGCGAAGTAGCAGATAAAAGGCAAGCAGCGCACGCAGGGAAGTGATTACGTGCATCTTGACCACCGTGGCGAATGTGAGCGGGACGCCGGTGTCGTATTCGAAGCCGAGCACGGCAGGGTTGCCTTCCACATTTTCCGCGGCGGTAATGCCCACCATCAACAAGATAGCAGCTGCCGTGACGAGCGCGAGCAGCAAGGTGGTCCAGAGCGTTTTCAGGGGGCCGATCGGTTGCTGTTTCAGGTAGTACGACAGCAGAAACCAGACCAGTATGAATCCCGCGATGACGACGAGTTGATAGGAAAAATTGACCGCGGCATGCCAGGGTGTGCCGGACAACCACTCGAATGCATTGAACGCTACGCTCAGGAAGAAACATATCAGCGCGGCGACGATGCACGCCACCCGTTGGCCCCGGTTGCGCAGCGCGGTTTCGATATACCCCGGCCCGCTTTGGAGAATTCTATTTGCGAAATGATTGGCCACAGGCGGTATGCCGGGTGAGAGGGCGCCTTTCATACGGGAAATACGTCATACGGTTCTTGTCCTGCGGTATACCCTTTCCCCGGAGCCGGTAACTTTGTTATGAATTGATACGTAGACATAAACGGTTCGTTACGTCCATTGCGTACATTTCCTTCAAAAGTATTTCCTCATTCATTTGCGCCAGGCGCCCAGGCCTCGTGAAACGACCCGGTATTATACGGTTTGAGTTGCTGTTGCTCGCAGTGTTGACACTGCTTGTGCTGTGGCGTGTCATGCAGCCTGCCCCTCCCCCGGATGGTCTGGTCGTATATTCAGGCATTGAACCCGGTCTGTTGCTGGAGGAAACATTCCGCGTCGAGCAGCCGGTGCGCGTTGTGATCGACGCCACAGGGTCGTTCGAGTCGGAAGAGCAGGCGGACAGCATTTCCCTTGCTGCGTATGGGTGGGTCTTGCGCCGGGAAGACCGTGCAGTGGTCTGGAGCATGTATTCGGCGCCCTTGCGGAAAGGGGATAACACCCTGGCTCTCGTTACCGATACCGTAGCGTTCCAGCCGGGCGTCTACGACGTGTATTTCGCTTCGTACGGAAATGAGGATGGTTCTTCTTTCGAATTATCCTTGCTGGATGGCCTGTTCGATCTGTCCGTGGGCGATGGATATGTCTGGCGCGACGACGCCGACGAGTGGCGGATGGTTGTGCGCCCATTGGGAGATGCGCTCGCCGCTCCTGTGCTTCTCGATTCGGCTTCCCCTCTGTTTCTTCCCGGGGAGAAAGAACTGCTTTGGACTTCGGCGCCCATGGAGGGGCGGGAAACCGCCGAGCACCTGTTTGGGGTGACCCGGACGGCGGAGGTGCATGTGTATGCGGTGGGCGAAATAGGCGAGGAGCGGATGGATTATGGCTGGATCGAAGATGTGTCCAGTGGGGAACGGGTGTGGGACATGCGTCGCGAGAATACCGTACCCGCCGGGGGATGGGAGGTCAACCGCCTGTTCGACGGGACCGTTTCCCTGTCGCCCGGTCTGTACCGGGCGGTTTTCCGGACGGATCCGCGGCAGGACTATGGGGACTGGGTGCGGAATCCCCCGTTTGATCCGGCAGGGTGGGGTGTTTCGTTGTTCACCACTATGCCGGAAGCCGTGCAGCCGGTCGATCCCTGGGAGGAACAGGAACCGTTCATCCGGATCGATCGCGTGGGGGACAGTGAACGCCATATTGCGCGGTTTCGCGTACGGGCGCCAGCCCGGATCGCCGTCTATGCGCTGGGGGAAATGGGGGACGAAGACCGGTACGATTATGCAACGATTACCGCCGGACCCTCCGAGCGGGTCGTATGGGAAATGACGCCGGAGCGCTCTTTGCCTGCGGGCGGCCGCAACAACCGGCGCGAGTTGGCTTTTCTGGATCTGCCGCCCGGCATATACACGGCGACCTATCAAACGGACGATTCGCATTCGTACGACGGGTGGTCGCATGGAGAACCCGACCATCCGGAACGATGGGGCGTCACACTGTTCCAGGTAGATGAGGACATGAATTCATCCGCTATCGAGGTGCTTACGGTGGACAGGGAGGGATTCATTGAAGTCCCGGACTCGGAGGGAGATTCGGTCTTTGCGTTGGCGGCGCCCGCGCGGCCCGCGGGCCGTGCGCCATTTCCCGGCGAGGGAGCGCCAGGCGTTCCTCTTGTCGATCTTACCGGGCTTGGTAACAGGGAGCACCTTTCGGCTCCGTTTACCTTCGAAGGGGAAGGGTTCTTGCGTATTCGGGCTGTGGGCGAGGTGTCCCTGAGCGGGCAGTACGATTACGGCTGGATCGAAAACACGGAGACCGGGGAGACCGTTTGGGAAATGACCTGGCAGAATACGATTCCTGCCGGCGGCGATGATCGCAACCGGATGTTTGTCGGGACCCTTTCGCTGGCTCCGGGCGACTACACGGTCTATTTCATGACCGATTTTTCGCATGCCTACGGAGATTTCGAGGACAGTCCGCCCAATGACCCTGAAGCCTGGGGGATCCGGGTGTTCGCATCGCGTACGCCGGAGGAGACAGAGTAGCGGGCGGATGCAGTCAGGTTGCAACCGCATCCTTTGGGTTTACCGGGGGGGTTGCCTGAAAAGCATTTCCGGTGCGTTGAGGGAGCAACAGTGGCCTGAAGAGGCGTTGCACCTCAGCCGAATCGGACGGATATTAGCGCACGGTATGGCGCTATCTCGGCGCCGCGTTACAGAAACGTTGGCCATCCCTGTTTATTGCCTTTATGCCTGTCTCTCCTGAAGCGGTATTGCGCGCCCTGTCTACTGTCGTGGTACCGGATCGCGGCAAGGATATCCTGCGCCTGAATCTGGTGAAAGGCCTTGTGGTAAAGGATGACCGGGTGGTTTTTACGATTCTGCTGAAGGATCCGCCGGCTTCGTTTGCTGAAAACGTGGCTTCTCTGTGCCGTGAAGCCATTCGCAAGGAAACGCGCGAAGAGGTCGCCGTGGATATCACCGTCGATTTCGAGATGATTTCCCTCGATATGCACGACGGCGGACCTGCAAAAAGCGTACAGCCCGAAGGGGTGGTCAATTTTATCGCTGTAGCATCGGGAAAAGGGGGTGTGGGCAAGAGCACGGTCGCCGTGAATCTGGCGGGCGCGCTCCGTAAAAAAGGGTACGAGGTAGGGCTCGTGGATGCCGATATATACGGGCCTTCCGTACCGCTTATGTTCGGCGCCGGGGATGAAAAGCCTCGCGTCAATGCGCACCGTAAGATCATGCCCGTGGAGCGCCACGGCGTGAAACTGCTTTCGATGGGCATGATGGTGGATCCCGAAAAAGCCGTTATCTGGCGAGGTCCCATGGTTACGAACGCCATACGGCAGTTTCTCGGAGAATGTGCATGGGGAGACCTGGACTATATGATTCTGGACCTGCCGCCGGGTACCGGAGATATTCAGCTTACCATCGTCCAAAGCCTTGCGCTCACCGGTGCGGTGATTGTATCGACGCCGCAGCCTGTTGCCCTCGCCGATGCCCGAAAAGGCGTGGCCATGTTCGAGAACGTGCAGGTCCCCGTGCTGGGCCTTGTCGAGAATATGGCCTGGTTCACCCCGCCCGAATTGCCCGACAAAAAATATTATCTTTTCGGGCGCGGAGGCGCCGTAGCGCTCAGCAGGGAATTGGACATACCTTTACTGGCCGAACTACCGATTCGGGAGCGGCTGCGGGAGTCCGGCGATGAGGGGACCCCCATCGTATTTGCCGAGCCGGATAGTGTGCCTGCGAAACTGTTTGGAGCGCTTGCGGACCGGGTTGTACACCAGGTCACCCTGCGTAACGCTACGCAAGCCGCCACGCAAAAAGTGGAAATCCTGCACAAGGGATCCGCACCGGCTTAGCGTAGTTTGCAATACATCAGCCTAGTGTTAACAGGCCCTAATCGATCACAGGGGAACGTACATGTCCGGAGAAAACGAACCCATGGGGCAGCATGAGTCTGCTGGAGACGCGGACGATGAACTCCGCGGCCGGATAGAAGAGGCGCTGGATATGATCCGGCCCTATCTGATGGCGGACGGGGGGTCCGTGCGTCTCCTGAACGTGACGTCGGATATGGTGGTGGAGCTGGAATTGCTCGGTGCTTGCGGCACCTGCCCCATGAGCGCCATGACGCTGCGCGCCGGTATTGAACAGGCCCTTCAGCGTTCCGTACCGCAAATCTCGCGCGTCGAGGCCGTAAACGCTCCTGCGGCCTACTGATCCGTCCGACTTTCCGGTTTGCACCACCGGATGGTCTGCCGTCCCCACTGTGGCCTCGCTTCTTTTCCGCATGGTCCCGCGCCCCGGGCGCGAGCTTTCTATGCTGCCTGTGCTGTCAGGTATTCCGTGGCCAGATACGCCATAAAACCCGGGGCCATGCGCAGGGCCTCTTCGTCGATCGTAAACCGGGGCGTATGGAGGCCATGCACAATGTTCTCTTCTTCGTTCCGCGTGCCGAACCGGTAAAAAGCCCCGGGCGCTTCCCGCAGAAACCAGGCGAAATCCTCCGAGGCGTACCACACGTCCAGATCGACCACGTTGTCCTCGCCCACATACCTGATCGCTGCATCCCGGACAAACTCCGCCGATTCGGGATCATTGTGCAGTACCGGGTAGCCTGTGGAAATGTCCAGGCTGACCTGCGCGCCGTGTGCTTCCGCGGTCGTTTCCGCAATGCGGCGGATATGTTCGTGCGCCTCGAAACGCCAATCTTCATCGAGCGAGCGGAAAGAACCCTCGAGAACGGCTTGGGAGGGAATCACATTTGTGGCGCCGTCGGCTATGAATCGTCCGATGGTCAGTACACTCGGTACATCAGGAGGACAATACCGGCTCACGACAGATTGCAGGGCCACAAGGATGTGTGCGGCAACAAGAGTAGGGTCGGTATCCAGAAGGTGGGGCGTAGCGGCATGACCGCCTTTTCCCTCGACTCTGATATGCATTTCGTCCGCTGAGGCCATATACCTCCCGGATCGAACTCCGATTTTGCCGGCGTCGAGGCCGGGGTGCACATGTTGTCCGAATATTGCCCCGGGCGCCGGGCCGAACGCATCGCCAAGTACGCCTTCCTCGATCATGGGAAGGGCGCCTCCCGGGAGTTTTTCTTCGCTTGGCTGGAACAGGAAGCGGATGCTGCCGGGAAGCTCCTCGCGCAGTCTGTGCAGGATGGTTGCCGTGCCAAGCAGCGAGGCTGTGTGTGCATCGTGGCCGCAGGCGTGCATGACCCCGTCGTTCCCGGAGGCAAACTCGAAGGTGTTCTCTTCCTGGATGGGCAGGGCGTCCATGTCGGCCCGCAGCGCAAGAGCCGGACCGGATCGCCCGCCATGCAGCGTGGCGACGATGCCGGTGCGCGCCACGCCGGTTTGTACTTCGAAACCGAGCGGCTCAAGGGTGTTCGCTATCAGTTTCGCGGTTTCCCGCTCCGAGTATGCCAATTCCGGGTTCCGGTGCAGCGTACGCCGGATATCTACAATCTTCTCGAACAGTTCGTCATTTAATTTTTGTATACGTTCGCGCATGGGAGATGGCTCAGACGAGCTTCTTTCGCTTGTTCAGATAGGCCAGCAGAGCTGTATCGTACGATTGTTCCGTATTCAGTTCCACGAAATCGATGTCGTATTCGAGGCACTGGCGTCGAAACCGGTCTCCGAAGAACTGTGCAGCCTCCCGATAGTTTTCGCGGATGTGCGCCGGTTGCAGGGAGATTTCCTCCCCGGTTTCCATATCGCGAAAGATCATGGGCACGTCGGGAAAGTCGAACGTGCGCTCGGTAGCGGATTCGAGCACATGAAAAACGAGCGCTTCGTGTCCGCGGTAACGCAGGTGACGCAACGCTTTGAGCAGGTCTTCGTGGCGCCCGATGTTTTCGAAGAGATCGGTGATGACCACGACGAGGGAACGCCGCGCGATGCGTTCGGCGATCTTGCTGAGTGCATCGGCGGCGCCTGTGCGCTTTTCCGGCGCCGGATTGTCCACGGTATGTTGCAGTCTGACAAGGAGTCGTCGCAGCCAGGATGTTGTGCTTCTCGGGGACATGATGGTGCGGATCTCCTCGTCAAACGTAATCAGTCCGGTGGCATCGCGCTGCTTGACCATGATATAGTGCAGTGCGGCCGCGAGGTATGCGCCGTATTCCATTTTGGAAAGAGGCGCCTGCGCCCGGTAGCGCATCGATGCGGAGGTATCGAGCGCCACATAGTGCCGCAGGTTGGTTTCCTCTTCGAACCGTTTGACGTAGTGCCGGTCCGTCTTCCCATAGACCTTCCAGTCCACGTATCGCGGCTCGTCGCCGGCGATGTAGGGCCGGTGTTCGGCGAACTCTACAGAGAACCCATGATACGGGCTCTTGTGCATGCCCGTAATAAATCCTTCGACGATCATTCGCGCCCGGAGCTCCATGTTCTTCAGGCGGGATACGACTACCGGATCGAGGTATTTCAGGGTAGTATCCTGTACGGTGGGCATCGTGGGAAACAAATGGAATGAGTGGGTGGGTTTACCAGCCGTTATACCGAAGGTACGTCAGACGGATTGGAAACAGGTGTCGTTTCTCGTAATTTATATGGTATGGGGGTAAGAGATCGCATCAAGGCACAATTGATGGATGCACACGATCTGGACCGGACACTGAACCGGATGGCGCGCCAGATTGTGGAGATGATGCATCCTGAGGAGGACGCCTCCCGCCATTTCGGCTTGATAGGCATGCAGACGCGCGGTGTGTATCTGGCCCGGCGGCTCCGCGACAAGATTTTGGACTTCGAATCCCTGACCGTCCCGATCGGCGTACTCGACGCCACCATGTATCGGGACGATTTCCGACTTCGTCTCAAGCAGCCCGTGGTGCGCGCCACGGACATTCCGTTCGACATCACGGAGCGCCGCATCGTACTGGTGGATGATGTATTGTATACCGGGCGAACGGCCCGGGCGGCGTTTGATGCGCTTATGGATATCGGGCGTCCGGCCACCGTACAGTTTCTTGTGATCGTTGACCGCGGTCTTCGGGAGCTTCCCGTATGCGCGGACATTGTGGGCCGGCAGGTGCCCACTTTACCCGGGGAAGAGGTACGTGTACGGTTGAACGAGATAGACGACCGGGAAGGAGTATGGCTGGTGGAAACCTTGAATAACTGATGCACGCACGCGAAGAAGCACGGGAGGATCGGTCTGCCCCGGAGTCGTTGAGACACCGGCATCTGCTTGGCCTTTCGACGTACGACGCAGACGAAATACAACTTATTCTTCGTACGGCGCGGGAGTTTCGCTCGGTGCTGGATCGGCCTATTCGGCGCGTCCCTACATTGCGCGACGTGGCTGTCGTGAATCTTTTTTTCGAGCCTTCCACGCGAACGCGCATTTCCTTCGAACTGGCCGAAAAACGGTTGTCGGCGGAGACGGTCAACTTCTCTGTTTCCGGCTCGTCGGTCTCCAAGGGAGAAACCCTCAAGGACACTGCCCGCAATATCGAGGCGATGAAGGTGGACATGGTCGTGATTCGGCACCGGTCGCCGGGCGCGCCTGTTTTTCTGACGCGCTGCGTGGACGCCGTGGTAATCAATGCCGGAGACGGCGCCCATGAACATCCTACCCAGGCTTTGCTGGATCTGCTTACGCTGACGGATATCCACCCGTCTCTTGAAGGACGAAACGTTTCTATTATCGGGGATATTGCGCACAGCCGCGTGGCCCGTTCCAATATATACGGATTGCGGGCGCTGGGCGCCCACGTAACGCTGTGCGCACCCGCCACGATGACTCCGGTGGGTGTCGAGGAAATGGGTGTGCGGGTGACGGACCGTCTGGACGAAGCGCTGGAGGGTTGCGACGTGGCGATGGCGCTGCGCGTACAACTTGAACGACAGGGAGCGATGCTTTTCCCCGGGGTGCGGGAATACCATGAGCGGTTCGGCATCACCCTCGAACATATGGAACGTCATCCCGATCTTCGCATCATGCACCCGGGGCCTGTGAACCGGGGTGTGGAGTTGGCGGGCGATGTGGTGGATCACGAACGGGCCGTCATTCTGGATCAGGTGACCAACGGCGTTGCCGTACGTATGGCCGTGTTGTATCTCCTGGCCGGCCGGGGGGCGGAGCCCGCGTCCTGAGCCTCCCTTTTGCGCAAATCCGGACTATTATGGACATCTATCTGCGCGCCAATTCGCAATATCACCGTTAAGATGCCAGCAAGACGCGTCGAGTTAGAAAATCTCCCGTCGCCTCCCCCGTTTCCGGAGGGTTGGTACTTCGTTGCCAGCCGGCAATCCGTACTGAAAGCGAAACTGATTGAAAAAACCTGGTTGGGTGAACAGATTGTCGCGTGGTGCGACGACGCAGGCCGCATCTGCGTGGCTCTGGCGGTGTGTCCGCACCTCGGGTCCGACCTGGGACCCGAAGCCGGTGGCCGGGTACGGGACGGTTGTCTCGTTTGTCCGTTTCACGGCTTCGAGTTCGATGTAAGCGGCCAGTGTGTCGCCACTCCTTTTGCCCCGCCGCCCAGGGCCGCGCGGCTGAAGGTATTCGAAACGCGGGAAATCCTCGGCATGGTATTCGGGTGGTGGGGAATAGACGGCCGGCCGCCGCAATGGAGCCTTCCCGAGGAGCCTGTGGCCGGGGCAGACTGGGGCGAAGTGGGGTTTCGGACCCTTCGATTTCCGGGACACCCCCAGGAAACCACCGAGAACTCTGTGGACTTCCTGCATCTGCAGTACGTGCATGGTTATGGCAATACGCGCATGGTTGAACCGGTAAGCATCGACGGCGCTTGTCTGACGAGCAAGTTTGAATTCAGACGCACCCAGAATGTTATGGGGATAAGGGATATCGTTCTGGATGTCTCCGCTGTCGCGCGCATCTTCGGATTGGGATATTCGTACGTGGAAATTCACGAGCGATCCATTGAAATGCATGGGCGTTTGTGGGTGCTCGCAACTCCTGTCGACGGCAAGCATATCGAACTGGTCCTGGCCAGTCAGATACGCGAGATCCGTAAACCGAAACGTCCGATCGTCGGTCTGGGATTTCTTCCACCGGGTCTTCGCACCAGGGTAATGAACAGCATCATTCTGTCTTATCAAAAGCACGATGTGTTGCAGGATGTGATTATCTGGGGGCGAAAACGGTACGTACCCTATCCCAGACTGTGTCGGGCTGACGGCGATATCGGCAGGTATCGGCGCTATTGCAAACAGTTCTATCCGGATTCTCGGGCTTCCGGTAAAGACGGGCAACCCGATCGTAGCGCTGAGCGCGCGGAGCAAAATGAGGCGCGGACATCCTCATGAGTAACAACTTTCGGGACGGTATCACATGAACATATCCGGACCACCCGAAGAGGATCGGTCAGCGGAGCGAGGCGCGTCGCCCAGAAGGGTTGCTATTATCGGCGCAGGCGTGTCGGGATTGGGGACGGCCTGGGCATTGCACAAGCAGCCCGATCGATTCGATTTCCGCGTGTTCGAAGCGCAGGCTCAGGTCGGAGGCAACGCCATTACGGCCGATATGCCGCAGGACGATGGCACGTCGATTCCATTCGACATTTCCGTCACCGCGTGCATTCCCTCGGTATACCATCATATCCTTCTCTTCATGCAGCAACACGGCATCGAGTTGATCGATACCCGATTCAGCTACAGCGTGAAGTATCGCGGCGGCATCTATGCGCACGATTTTGATTCCGATATCAGGAAGCAGTTGCAACCGGAGATCAAGAAATTCCAGAAGCTTCTGAGACGTGCACAGTGGTTTGGGCGGCTGAACCGTACCAGGTCCAGATTACTCAATGCGCTTAACCCGCTCAATTACGTCAGTATGGGTGCGGTGCTCAACCTGGGCAGGTTTTCCGGAGATTTCAGGTACAAGATCCTGAAGCCCATGTTCGTCAACTTCCTGATGGCCACGAACGTGTTCGATATGCCTGCATCGCTGTTTTGCCGGTATCTGGAATTCTTCGATATCGAAACCGCGACGCCGATGCAAACATGGGATCAGGGCACGCGGCGCATCTATGAGAAGATGGCGGCCGCCTTTCAGGACAAGATATACCTTAACCGGCCGGTGCGGAAGGTGTACCGTCGCCAATCCGAGGTCGTCGTAGAGGACCGGGACGGTAAGCGGGAAACGTTCGATGACGTGGTGTTCGCGTGCAATGCGAATCAAACGCTGATGATGCTGGATGAACCGACGTTTCTTGAGAGCTACCTGCTGTCTTCGATACGTTACGAAAGCGAACTGCACAACCATACGGTCGTCCATTCGGACGCCTCGATTCTACCGGACAACGACGTCAGGGCACTTTCCACCCGGAGCAATCACATCGCGCAGTACGGCGTACGACCCGACAACTACGAAATCACCTACATCATGCACAATCAGCAGCCCTGGGTGGGCCGCTCGGATAAGCCGTGCCTGGTGACCTACAATCCGATCAGCCGCATCGACGAAGGCAAGATCATCAGGAAGTGGTGGTTTCAGCACATAGTACACGATGTGCGCCATGTGGCCTTTCTGGTCCATTTGTTTCGCCATGTTCAGGGCAGGAGGCGAACGTGGCACTGCGGCGCGCACACGCTGATCAACAGTCAGGAGACCTGTTTCGTGTCCGGCCTGGTTACGGCGAGACAGATCGGGGCGGATTACCCGTTTCAGGATGCGGAAGCGAGGAAGTGGTTCAATTTTTACGGGCGCCTGATGTACGGTTGGCGTCTCAGGAAGGCGTAAATGCGGCTGTTTCCCGGTGTGATGAGACGGAGGCTGAAACCGATGCGATGACCGATAGGTTACATTCCGGATGCGACATCAGGTCGTTGTGCAGTTCTGGTCCTGTCCCTATCGACCCGGCATTTGACAAGGTTTGGCATGGAGAGTACGTCGGTACAGTTTCCGATACGTCTTGCGGAAGAACTGATTCTTCTGATGCTCGACGAACAGAGCGGGTATCTGGAAATGGTTCCAGGCTGGAACTTCTCCTGTGTTATGGCGGGAGCCGTACTTGCCGATCTTGCACTGGAGGATCGGATCGACACCGACCTGAAGGCGCTGTATCTGGTTGATTCCCACCCCACGGGAGACAACCTGCTCGACCCGACGCTCAAGGAAATCGCCGAATCCGGGGAGACCCAGGACACGCAGTACTGGATCGAGCGAAACACGGGTCGTTCCGACGAAATCGTTACGGCCACGCTCGATCGTCTGGTGGAGAGGAAAATTCTCGACTACGAGAGCGGGGGATTCTGGGGGCTTTCGCGCTCCGTTTCCCGGTCGGGCACCTATCCTGCTTCGGATCTGAAGGTTCGCCAGGAGGCCAAAGCGAGAATTTTGAGCGTCATCCTGAACGACGACAGCATTCCGGATCCGCGCGATGCCATTCTTATAGCCTTGATGCATACGTGCGACGGTTTCAAGCTGTTGCTCGAGCCGGAAGACTACGAGGACAGGCTCGAGCGCATCGAGCTTGTCGCCAAGCTGGATCTGATAGGGCGGACGGTTGCGACTGCGGTGAGAGACAGCACCGCCACACCGAGGACCCGCCGCGTTATTCAGGCCAAACCCATCCCGAAGCTCCGGTACATTGATATCCTGCGGCAGCGTGACTTTCGCTCGGGCAATATTCCCAAGGCGATGTACGGCATTTTCCGGAACCACGGGCCGGTCCTCGAATTGCCCTTCAAGATGCGTAAGTCACGCATAATCGCCCTGATGGGCCCGGATACCAATCAGTGGGTGAACAAACACGGGCGGTTCTATCTTCGCTCGAAGGATTACATCAAGGATCTGGAGAGCGCGTTCGGCGCATCCCGAACGCTGCCGGGGATGGATGGGGCTGAACACTACAGGATGCGTAAGGAGTTGAAGAGCGCCTATTCCCGTTCCGCGCTTGCACGACGGTTACCTGAGTTGGTCCACCGCTGCCGGCAATCGCTGAGTCGGTGGAGCGAAGGCGACGTGCTCCGCGCCACCAAGGAGTTCCAGAATCACATCAGCAGTCAAATCTCGCACCTCACGATGGGGGTGGATTGCAGCCATTACGTCGACGAATTGCTTGAATATGAACATCGGGCGCTGGTGACGCAGGTGCAGGGCGCCTTGCCGAAATTCATGTTGCGGACACCGAAAATGAAACGGTACAGCAAGCGCGTCCGGGAGTTCCAGGAATCGATCACCACATCGCACACGCCGGGACAGAGGAAGGGCAAGCCACCGGATCTTGCGGATGCAATCCTCGGACTGCACAAGAGCGATCCGCAGTTCCTGCCGGAAACGGACCTCACTTTTCCGTTCGTTGCGTCGATGGTCGCCAGTATATATCTCGGAAGCGGGCTTGCTTTTACGGTTTACTCCATGATTCGCGACCCGGATTTGCACGAGAAGATCCGTAAAGAAGCCGAGGCGCTTTTCGGGAACGGGCGCGAGCCGGGTCCGGAGGATTTCACTCACGACGCCATCGACGCCACGGCCCGCCTCTACATGGAGTCCTTGCGTGTGCATCCGGTGATTCCCTGGCAGTTGAGAATGGTTATGAACGAGTGCATCGTGAACGGCTACCAGATACCGGCCAAGACGGTGTTATTGATTTGCCAGACGGCGCCGCACTACTCCGAAGAATTGTTCAAGGACCCCCTGGAATTCGACATAGACCGTTATCTGCCGGAGCGATCCGAGCATACGACGCCGGGCGCCTACGCTCCCTATGGCCTCGGCACGCACATGTGTCTTGGAAGCCGCTGGGTGGAACTTCAGATGGCGGTCAATGTCCTGCTCATCGCGTACCACCTGAAACTGGAAGTGGCGCCCGCAGACTACAAGCTCGGAATCAATCCGTTTCCGACATCTGCCCCCAACAAAAAGTTGAAATTCCGGGTTGCTCAAATCAGGAACCCGATCTGAGCGCGCAAGCGCAGTGTGGCCAGCCACATAAGCGAGCGGCAACGCCGCATGGCGGGAAAATAGGCCCCGCCCTTCGGGTTCCGCCGGTCACGGGGTCACTCTTCGTTGCTCGTCGCTCATTTGGAACCACCAAACTTCACTCCTCACGCCTTGATTGACCCCGTGCCTGACGGAACAGAGCATCGCTGTATAGTGCTAACAGGCCCTAACACGACCAGGTATAAGGGGGGTGGAGCGCGAGACGACATGAATGGCCTGGGCGGATATAGCCCCCGTACGTACATAATCTCCGAAAAAACGCATCTTCAAGGAAACTTTACAGGAAAGGCGGTCTACCATTAGTTTGTTACCGGAAAATGTGTTATGTCCACCCCGTGCATTTTCCGGTTTTGCCTCAACAAGTTTTTCCTGTTGCGTTATGCAGATGCCGACACAAGTCCTTCTGGGAATTCCCAATAACCTCTACGTTTTCGATTTTGGCCGGTCCGGAACCGGCTCGGCCCCGTTCAACGGGGACGAAGCCGAGATTGAGAAAAACTGGGATATGGTTCAGCAAAACGTTTCCATCAACGGTTCGAAGGGGTCGCTCTATCGCCGGCCCAAGACCATGCCGGACATAACGGTTATTCAGAAAGATTGACCGGAGCAGATGGCTTTCCGCGGCTGAATCTGCCGGCCTGCCCTCTTCGCATCCGATCGGGGGCGGAAAAAGATTCCCGATACGTATTCGATCCCGTACGCCAAAAGTATGTGCGCCTTGTTCCTGAGGAATGGGTGCGCGTGCATTTTTTGCATTTTCTCATCCGGGATTGCGGCTATCCGCCGGCTCTTATTGCCGTTGAGATGCACTTCGAATACCAGGGCATGTCCCGTCGCGCCGACATTGTCGCGCATGATCGGCAGGGCATCCCGTCCCTGATGGTGGAATGCAAGGCGCCGGAGGTTCGCATAGGATCCGCGGCGTTTGAGCAGATCGCGAAATATAACAGAGTCGTCGGGGCGCGTTATCTTGCCGTAACCAACGGATTGCGCCATTACTGCTGGCCGTCTGATCGCCCGGACGATTTTATGGATTGCATTCCGCCTTTCGAAGCAGTTTCTGCAGGGGATCCTGCAAGCGATACCCAGCCAACCCTATGAAATACCAGGCAGAGTTCGATGTCGCCGTCCATGCGGTGCGCAGGGCGGCGCGTGTCTGCATGTCCGTTCAGAAAACGCTGGGACAATCCGCGCTCAGGAAAGAAGATCGTTCTCCGGTTACGGTTGCGGATTTTGGAAGTCAGGCGGTCGTATGCCATGCGCTGCAGGAAGCGTTTCCGCATGACCCTGTAATTGGCGAGGAGGATTCGGCTGTCTTGCGCCTGCCGGAAAACAAGAGCGTGCTTGACAAGGTGACCACCGAGGTGGCGCAGGTGCTTCCCGGCGCAACACACGAGTCGGTATGCGCCTGGATCGACAGGGGCACTGCGACCGGATACACCGAACGTTTCTGGACCCTGGATCCGATCGATGGTACGAAGGGATTTCTGCGGTGCGATCAGTATGTTGTGGCCCTGGCGTTGATCATGGATGGGCGGATCACCGTGGCGGCCATGGCTTGTCCCGATTTACCCTGCGATGCGCAAGGGGGTAATGAGAAGGGGGCCGTGTTTGCGGCGCACCGGGGGGAAGGGGCGTTTCAGGCTCCCCTTCACGACACCGGGGATACGGTCTGGCAGTCCATCCGGGTGCGTACCGTAGCCACCGGCGCGCAAGCCCGGCTTTGCGAGCCTTTCGAATCAAATCACGGCTCCCGCCGGGATGTGGCTGCCGTGGCGACGCATTTGGGCGTAGAAGCCGCCTCGCTCCGTATAGACAGTCAGGCGAAATATGGCGTACTGGCCCGCGGGGACGCGGATATTTACCTCCGTCTGACTGCCCGTTCGGGATATATCGAGAATATATGGGATCATGCTGCGGGCGCGCTCATTGTGGAGGAGGCAGGCGGCATGGTTACGGACATGGCAGGCCGCCCGCTTGATTTCCGGTGCGGTGCACAACTCGAGCGGAACATGGGTATTGTGGCCACGAACGGGCTTTTGCACGATGTGGTGCTGGAGGCGCTTGCAGACGCGACGGGATGAACGTTTCAGGTCTTTTCGGTCGAAACGTCCACAAAAATATGGTTGGCGAGCTGGTATCCGAGAATATGCTCCCGATCGCATAGGCGGATCTTCAGGGGTCCCTCGAAAGGCTCTTTCCCGATGACTTCGAGCGCAGCGCCGGGCAACAGCCCCAGGCTTTCGAGGTGATCCAGTAATTTGGGATCTTCGTCGGACACGCGTTCGATCGTGACATGGGTTCCGGGCTCCACAGCGGCGAGGGGATTCGTGTTGCGTTCGGCTATTTCGCCTTCGCGCGTTGGAATGGGATCTCCATGCGGATCGTGGGTCGGATGCCCCAGCATTTCATCGATCTTGCGCTCGAATTCTTCGGAAATATGATGTTCGAGCAACTCCGCCTCTTCGTGCACCTTGTCCCAGGGATAACCCATCACATTGCGCAGATACAGTTCGAGCAAGCGGTGGTGGCGGATGATTTCAAGAGCGACCTTGTTTCCCGTCTCCGTGAGCCGGACGCCTTGGTACGATTCGTACTCTGCCAGACCGAGTTGCGCCAGCCGTTTGGCCATGTTCGTGACGGATGCGGCGGAGACGTTCAGGGCCCGGGCAATGTCACTGGTGGACGCCGGTTGCCCGCTTTGCCGGATCCGGTAAATGGCCTTGATGTAATCTTCAACGGCCTGACTGAGCATGCAATGCCGTGGGAATGAAGAAACAGGACGAAAACACGACTGCTGAACCCCATATTCCGTTATATGATCCAATTCGTCCATCTGTTGCAGAAACCACTGTGGGCAGCGGTCGTTGATTAGGCCGCATGTGCGCGATAATTTTCATTCCCTTGTTTCCGACTTCTTGCCCGGTCGTCTAATGGCAGGACAGCGGCCTTTGGAGCCGTATGTGGAGGTTCGAGTCCTCCCCGGGCAACGATGCATCCGGCAGACAATGAACAACATTTCCGGTTGAAGCTGATTCGTTAACTATGAACAAATCTGTCAGGGATACCCCTATTTCCATTTTTTCCGGGCGTTCGAATCCGCCGCTGGCGGAGAAAATCGCCGCCGCGTACGGACAACAACTCGGCGAGCTGACGATCAAGGATTTTGCAGACGGGGAAATCTACGTGCGGTATGGCGAATCCATACGGGGTTCGGATCTCTTCATTATCCAGAGCACGCAGCCCGGTGCGGACCATTGGCTCGAGTTGCTTCTGCTTATCGACGCGGCAAAGCGGGCGTCCGCGGAGCGGGTCACGGCAGTCATGCCCTATTTCGGCTATGCGCGGCAGGATCGGAAGGATCAGCCCCGTGTTTCCATTGCCGCGAAGCTGATGGCGGATATGCTGGCAACGGCCGGTGTTCATCGCATTCTTACGATGGATTTGCATGCTCCGCAGATTCAGGGTTTCTTCGATGTGCCAGTGGATCATTTATATGGATCCGGTGTTCTAACCAGCTATTTCAGGAAATTGCAACTCGACAATGTCGTAGTCGTAGCTCCTGATGTGGGCGCAATCAAGGTGGCGCGGTCGTACGCCAGGCGGCTCGACGCCGAACTTGCGGTTATTGACAAGCGGCGTCCCCGACAGAACGAAGCCGAAGTGGTGAACATTATCGGTGAAGTAGCCGGGCGAAACGTGATTCTTATTGACGATATGTGCGATACGGCGGGGACCCTGACCAGGGCAGCCGGGGCGCTCCGCAAAGCGGGATGCAAGGAAATCGTTGCGGCCTGTACGCATGCGCTGCTGTCGGGACCGGCCTATGAGCGGATAGAAAACTCGGAAATATCCAAGGTGGTTGTGACGGATACAATACCCTTGAAGCGTTCCTCGGAGCGCATCGATGTCGTCAGTGTCGCCGAGTTGTTTTCGGATGCTATTCGCCGCATTTACACGGAAGATTCCATTTCGACGCTGTTCGCGGATTAGGCGGGCGGTTTTCGCATTCATTGTACGATTCATCGTATTCCATAGATCATGGATACTCTTACGTTTGACGTTGAAAAGCGCGCAGTCGGCAAGTCGGCGGCTCGCGCCGTTCGCCGCGCGGGCAATGTACCGTGCGTGTTGTATGGGCATCATATGGAGCCCGTGATTTTCCAGCTGGCTGAGGAGCACCTGAAAAAGCTTGTTTATACGGCGGAGACGCACATTGTGGAAGTGCGGCTGGACGGGAAAACGTTTCGATGCATTCTGAAGGATGCGGCATTGCATCCGGTTACGGATCGTCCCCTTCATGCCGATTTCATGGCGCTCAAGACGGGCGAAATGTTGACGCTCGTGGTCCCTGTCCATTTCGAGGGGACACCCATCGGGCAGCGCGAAGGCGGCAACGTGCAGGTCATTACGCATGAATTGGAAGTACGCTGTCTTCCCAGAGACATCCCCTCGCACATTGAGGTGGACATTTCGGAGTTGTCCATCGGAGACGCTATTCATATCCGTGATCTGGAATGGGAAGGTCTTACCTTTCAGGGGCGTCCCGAACAGACCGTCGTTACCGTGGTACAGCCGCGCGTCGTGGTAGAAGAAGTTGAGGAGGTTGAAGAGGAAGCGGAAGAGACCGATGCAGATGAGGCGGTCGATTCCGCAGAGGAGACGGAAGAGGGCGATGCCTAATCGTCGTAGCCGGCCATGTCAAAATCGAAGCGCCTCATCGTCGGGCTTGGGAATCCGGGCGCGGAATATGAAGCGACGCGGCACAATATCGGGTTCGAGGTGGCCGATGCGGTGGCGGAACGTGCCGGAGCGGTCTTCGAGCATGGGCGCGGAAATGTGTTGCTGGGGTGGGGGCGTATTCGCAGCTATCCCGTCGGAATCGCCAAGCCGCTGACCTTCATGAACCGCAGCGGCAAAGCCATTAGTACATTGCTTGGTATCTGGCGCATGGCCCCCCGGCAAATGCTCGTGATCGTGGACGACATCAACCTTGCGCCGGGCCGGTTGCGTCTGCGCGCTTCGGGAAGCGCCGGCGGACACAATGGGGTGCAGGATATTGTCGATCGCCTGGGCCACCACGATTTTCCACGGCTTCGCATCGGCGTCGGCAACGACTTTTCTCGAGGCGGACAAGTGCAACATGTACTGTCCCCGTTTTCTCCCCGAGAGCGATTATCCATGGACGAGGCCGTGATCCGGGCTCGGGATGCTGTAGAGGCGTTCGTGTGCGAGGGCATTTCGATCGCCATGAACCGATTCAACAGAGACGTAACCTGATGACTGCCGAAACGATTGTTTTTCTTGTGCTTGCCTCCGGCTTCCTGGCGCTGGCCTATGCTTTTCTGCGGACACGCTGGATCGGTCGCCAGAGCACGGGTACGGAGAAGATGGTGGAGATCGCCGGGTATATCGCGGATGGCGCCCGGGCGTTTCTGCGCCGGGAGTACCGCGTGCTTTCGGTTTTTGTAGTAGTGGTGGCCGTATTTCTGGCTGTGGTGAACATGGCTGCGCCGGATACATCCTGGCTCATTGCCGTTTCGTTCGTGACGGGTGCGCTGGCTTCCGGCCTGGCCGGATTTATCGGGATGACCGTCGCGACGCGCGCCAACGTCCGCACGGCCAATGCGGCGCGGACCGGTCTGGCCCCTGCGCTCAACGTGGCTTTTTCGGGCGGCCTGGTCATGGGTTTGTGCGTGGTGGGATTGGGTGTGCTGGGACTGGGCGGGCTTTTTCTTGTGTACAGTGGCGTTGGATGGGATGCTGCGAAGATTATCCAGGTCATTTCCGGCTTTTCACTGGGGGCTTCTTCCATTGCACTGTTTGCGCGCGTGGGCGGCGGAGTCTATACGAAGGCCGCCGATGTGGGCGCCGATCTGGCAGGTAAGGTGTACGAGGGCATCCCTGAGGACGACCCCCGCAATCCCGCCACGATCGCGGACAATGTGGGAGATAATGTAGGGGATGTGGCCGGTATGGGGGCCGATCTTTTCGAGTCGTTCGTCGGCTCCATTATCGCGGCAATGGTGCTGGGAGCCATGTTCGTCGGCCCCTTTGCAGAGGCCGGCGTGGCGGAACTCAGCGGCGTTACGCTGCCGTTGGCGCTTGCGGGCGTCGGCGTGGTCGTTTCGATCCTCGCCTCGCTGGCGGTCAAAGTGAAAGAAGGAGGGAATCCTCAGAAAGCGCTCAACACCGGTGGATTCGGGGCAGCAGGCCTTATGGCCGTACTGGCGTATTTTATTATCCGGGGTATGTTGCCGGCGCAATGGGAGGCTGCGGGCGTGGAATACACCTCGCTGGGCGTGTTCTGGACCGTATTGATCGGATTGTTTACAGGGGTTTCCATCGGTCTTGTCACGGAGTACTACACATCCACGCAGGGGCGCCCGGCGCGTGGCATCGCCAGGCAAAGCGTAACCGGATCCGCCACGAATATCATTGCCGGTCTCGGAGTGGGTATGTTTTCCACGGGTCTTCCGGCAGTCATTCTGGCTATGGCGATCCTGGGGGCATACCATTTTGCCGGGCTGTACGGTATCGCCATTGCGGCGGTGGGCATGTTGTCGGTGACCGGCATTCAGCTTGCGGTCGACGCATACGGGCCTATCTCTGACAATGCAGGCGGCATTGCGGAGATGGCGGGGTTGCCGGAAGAGGTCCGGGCGCGCACCGATAAACTCGACGCGGTCGGGAACACGACGGCCGCGATCGGGAAGGGGTTCGCTATCGGTTCTGCTGCGCTGACGGCGCTGGCTCTTTTCGCGGCGTACCTGCAGCAGGCGGAAGTACCCAACATCGATGTGGCCAATCCGCGCATCCTGTCCGGATTGCTGCTCGGGGCCATGTTACCGTACGTGTTCAGCGCCATGGCGATGGGTGCCGTGGGCCGTGCAGCCGGTCACATGATTGTCGAGGTAGGACGACAATTCCGGGAGATTGCCGGGCTGCGCGAAGGTACGGTTCCGGCCGACCACACCCGGTGCGTCGATATTTCCACGAAGGCGGCCATTCGCGAAATGATTGCGCCGGGTCTGTTGGCTATCGCGGCGCCGGTCATTGTGGGGTTCATCGACAAAAGCATGCTGGGCGGGCTGCTGGCCGGCGTACTGGTTTCCGGCGTGCTTTTCGCTATTTTTCAGGCCAATGCGGGCGGCGCCTGGGATAACGCCAAGAAGTTGATCGAAGGGAACATTTCTATCAGTGGGACCATGTACGGAAAGGGCAGCGACGCCCACAAGGCTTCGGTAGTAGGAGATACGGTCGGCGATCCGCTTAAGGATACGAGTGGGCCCAGTTTGAATATTCTGATTAAATTGATTGCGGTAGTGGCACTGGTAATTGCGCCGCTCATCGCATAAAATACGGTTGCGGTTCCCGAAAGCAATCATCGCAAAGCGGATATGGCCAGGGTTGAAATTACCATGCCCCAAATGGGCGAAAGTATCACCGAGGGCACGGTGGTCGAATGGCACAAGAAGCCCGGCGAGCGCATTGAGCAGGACGAAACGCTGCTTGAGATAGGGACCGACAAGGTGGACACCGATGTGCCGTCGCCTGTCGGGGGCGTTGTGGCTGAGATTCTGGTGGCGGAGGGCGAGACGGTGGATGTGGGCACGCTGCTTGCCGTAATTACCGACGAAAACGAGGAAGCCCCCGATACCCCTGAACCGGTCAGCGAGGCGCCGGAGCCGGAGCCCGAGCCGGAACCGGCACCCGAACCTCCTGCTCCGGTGGCGCCCGATCCGCCGGATCCGTCGTCCGACCATGCCTCAGAGGCTGCGGCGTTTGCACCGAGGGGCGCTGCCGCTCCGAAGGAGGGAACAAGCGACTCGTTTTTCTCCCCGCTGGTGCGCTCCATCGCCGAACAGGAAGGGGTAAGCACTGCCGAACTCGAATCTATTACGGGATCGGGCCGGGATGGGCGAGTCACGAAGAAAGATGTGCTCGATTATGTGGCCAACCGGTCAGTGGACGAACCCGGATTTCCGGAACTGCAACCTGTCGAACCTGCCGAAGGGCCTGAGACGCGGGTTGTTAAAATGGATCGCACCCGGAAGATCATTGCGGAGCACATGGTGCGCTCGAAGGCGACTTCTCCGCATGTGACCTCTTTTGCGGAGGTGGATATGACGGACCTTGTCGCCTTCATCCAGCAGGAAAAAGAGGCGTTTCTGGAGCGGGAAGGCGCCAAATTGACCTACACCCCGTTTTTTGTCCATGCGGCGATAGAAGCGCTCCGGGAGCATCCGGTTCTGAATGCGTCCGTGGATGGAGACGAGATCGTGCTGCGGGACGATTTCCATATCAATGTGGCGGTAGCTATCGGCAAGACCGGGCTGGTCGCTCCCGTCGTTCGCAATGCAGGGCGTCAGTCTTTCGCCGATCTGGCGCGGTCGGTGGCGGATGTTGCCGACCGGGCGCGCAACAAACGGCTGCAACCCGACGATCTGCAAGGGGGCACGTTCACCATCACGAACATCGGCCCGATCGGGGGGATCAAGGGGACACCCATCATCAACCAGCCCCAGGTGGCTATTCTTGCCGTGGGGCGAATTCAGAAGCGTCCGGTGGTGATCGAAGATCCCAGGCTCGGCGACGTGATCGCCGTGCGGCAGATGGCCTGGTTGTCTCTTTCCTACGACCACCGCATTATCGACGGGGCCATGGCCTCTTCATTTCTGACCAGTTTTGTCCGCATTGTGGAATCGATGGGTTCCGGTTCCTGAAATCTCTATAATTCCGTTATTGCATTTAATCTTCCGGGAGGCTATTCTGTGGTGTATCGCAGGATACTTCATCATGGGCAATAATGGCTTTGTCACACATCGAACCCCTCAAACTGACAACCGGTGAGCTTGCAAAGCGGTTGCAGGATTTTCAGCGGGAGTACCTCAGGGAAAAGAGCGCCGATACGGTGGGGACCTATAGCAGGGCGCTCCGCGAATTCGAACGGTGGTTTGCCGAACAGGCGGACACATTTCGTTTCTCGGAGGACGGGGTCCGGGCGTATAAAACCTATCTGATGGAGACGCGCTCGCTGAGCGAAGCGTCCGTATCCACCTATCTCACCGCTTTCCGGCAGTTCTGTCAATATCTTGTCGTCATCGGGCTGATGGACAAGAACCCGGCTCTGGCAGTCAAGGGGAACCGCCGTCCGTTGTCGCACTCCCGCGCGGTGCTTACGGAAGCGGACATCCGGCAGTTATTGCGTGTGCTCGACGATACGACCCTGCTTGGGAAACGGGATCAGGCCATGGTGTACCTGATGCTGTACGCAGGGCTCAGCGAGATCGAGGTCGTACGGGCCGATGTACGGGACATCGACCGCATGTTGGACGGAACCTTCCTGCGGGTGCAGGGCAAGGGGCGTGCCGGCAAGGATCGGCAGGCGCCACTGGATCCTCCGGTGATCGAAAAAATAGAGCGCTATCTCGAAGCGCGCGATTCCGTGCTGCCCGAACATCCGTTATTCGTGTCACACGGCCATCGATCGAACGGGCAACGCCTGAATACGCGTTCCGTCCGAAGCCGGATCAACCGGTGTCTGGCGGCGGCCAACCTGAAACGAAGCGGCGTCAGTCCGCACAGCCTCACGCACACGGCGCCTCTCATCTGGCTGAACAAGGGCATGGGTATCGAAGAGGTCATGAAGCGCATGCGGCACGGTACGCGCGACACGACCCTGATTTACTCCAGGAAGCAAAGCCTGCTACAGGAGAATCCTGAATAGGGAAAGGAGATCGTATAGAATCAGATACTCGTGCGTACGGTGATCTGATGCAGGCCTCCGAGAGTTGACCAGGAGTTGAAGGCATAGTCGAAGCGGAAGCTTGCCACCCTGATTCCGCATCCCACGCCCACACCGGCCAGATCCAGCCTGTTTTTCATTTTCAGGTCCTGATGCTGCCGGTGGTTGTATCCCAGGCGGAGCCGGAACGCATCGCTGAAAAAGAATTCCCACCCGAGGGCTACGTGCCGGAGCACGCCCGACACCGCGTTTCGGCCTTCGCTTTCTTCGCCTATCCGGTTCAGGTTATAGCCCGACAAGGCGATGAGTAGCGGCAGATGCCGCAAGCGTTTCGAGACCCCTATGCGCAGATCGAGCGGCAGCGTATCCCTGGACGAGCCGAGCGCATCCACCACAATACCTATGTTATGCACGGAGGCGCTCAGGGCCAGTTGCTGTTCGGAGAAATGGTAGAGCACGCCGGCGTCTGCGGCGAAGGCCGAGGCGCTGGCTGTTTCAATCCTGGAGAACGCGGCATGGAGGTTTGCGCCGTACCGCAAGCGTTCGTCGTGGGCGCGGGCCCAGGATGCGGTGAGCGCCGCGTCGTTTGCTCCGAAGCTTTCCGTAGCGTTGCCGGTCGCATCGTATCCATCGATGTTGCCCCAGGTTACGTAGCGCAGTCCCGCGCCAAGTGTGCCGATGCCTTCCCAATGCCGGGCATGCGATACGAATCCCGCATGGATACCCCCCAGATGGTTGAGGTAGGTGACGGAGAGCGTGCGGTGCATGTCCGGATTGAGCAGGGCCGGGTTATAGAAGAGGGCGTTGACGTCTTCATCGTATACGGCGGAGAATGCGCCGGCCAGCGAGGCGGCCCGTGCGGAAGGGGCAAGCCGCAGGAATGAGAAGGTGGTGGCCGATCCGGACTGGGCCGCCGCCGGAAGGGCGCCCGTCCCGGTCAGGACAAGGATTGCCGCAAGGAGGAAGGGGCGGACATAAGGAGTACGCATACTACATGAACGGAGATTGCGGTCTGATGTTGCCTTTGGAGATACGAAAGCAGGGGCTTTTGTCATCATCTTGGCAAGGAACGGTTTTTGCAGTTCGGCGTGATATTCTGTTCCCTGCCAGTCTGTCGGACATTTCTTCCGGCAAACCGATTATTCCCTTTATTTCCGCGCCCTGCGCACCATGATAGATTTCTTCAAATCGCTGTTCGGCGACAAGAACGAACGGGAGCTGAAGCGGCTCTGGCCGGTTGTCGAGCGCATCAACGATGCCTGTGAGGATCTGTCCGACCTTTCGGACGAGAAACTGCGGGCCAGAACGGACGATTTCCGGCAACGCATCCGGGAAGCCGTAGCAGACAACGAAGCAAGCCAGGAAGCGCTGCGCGCCCGTCTGGGGGGCGCCGTACCCGTGCCGGAGCAGGATCCATCCGCTGCAGACGAAACGACGCTTCCTGCATTTTCGGGAAACGGGGTCGGGACCGATGAAAGCGAGGAACTTTCACCGCAGGAACATCGGGTGCTCTTCGACGAACTCGATGGGCTGGAAGAAGAATGGCTGGAGATTGTCGAGGAAGTGCTCGACAGTATGGTTGCGGAAGCGTTTGCCGTCATCAAGGAAACGTGCCGCCGCCTGTTAGGCAAGGAATGGGAAGCCGGAGGCACCCGCATTTCCTGGGATATGGTCCCGTACGACGCCCAGTTGCTGGGGGGCGTGGTGCTGCACCAGGGGCGTATTGCCGAGATGAAAACGGGCGAGGGGAAAACGCTCGTGGCCGTTCTGCCGGTCTATCTCAACGCGCTGGCGGGCCGCGGCGTGCATGTGGTGACGGTCAACCCGTATCTGGCGCAGCGCGATGCGGAATGGATGGGCCCGGTCTTCGAGTTTCACGGTCTGACCGTGGATGTCATCGACAAGTACGAATCGCACTCGGAAGGCCGCCGCAAGGCATACCGCGCCGACATCACGTACGGCACGAACAACGAGTTCGGCTTCGACTATCTGAGGGATAATTCGTTTGTATCCGAGCAGGAGCAACTGGTGCAGCGCGGCCACCATTTTGCGATCGTGGACGAGGTGGATTCCGTGCTGATCGACGAGGCGCGCACGCCGCTCATTATTTCCGGTCCCGTACCGCAGGCGAACGACAGCCGTTTTATGGAGCTGCAGCCCGTCATCGAAAAGCTGGTCTATGCCCAGCAGAAGGCTGTAGCCGGATTTGCGTCCGAAGCGGAGCGGCGGTTACGCGAACGGGACCGGGCCGAAGAGGCCGGCGACCGCAAGACGGCCTCGGAGATCGAGAACGAAGCCGGCCTTGCTCTCCTGCGCGCCAACCGCGGGTTTCCCCGCAACAAGAAGCTCCAGAAGCTGCTTCAGGAAACGGGCGTGGCGCAGTTGCTGCGCAAGACGGAGTTCTTCTACTTGCAGGATAATGCCAAGCATATGCCGCTTGTGGATGAGCCGTTGTTCTTTGCCCTGGAGGAGAAGCAGCATGCTATCGAAATGACGGAGCAGGGGCGCGAGTTTGCGGCGCGGACAGCCGGGGAAGATACCGATCTGTTCGTGCTCCCGGACATGGGCGACAAGATTGCTTCCATAGAAGGCCGCTACGCGGAACGGCGGCGGAAGGTAGAGGAGCACATCGAGGCGGACGATTCACTGGATGAGGAGAAGAAGGAAAACAAACGCATGAACGATGTGCGTCTTCTCGCCAAGGAAGAGGAGGAGGAGAAACGCACGCTCTACACGCTGTATTCGGAAAGGGCGGAGCGCCTGCACGCCATCGAGCAGTTGCTCAAGGCCTATACCCTGTACGAGAAAGACGTGGAATACATCGTACAGGAAGGACGGGTTCAGATCGTGGACGAACATACCGGCCGGGTGCTTTCCGGTCGGCGGTATTCCGACGGGTTGCACCAGGCGATCGAAGCCAAGGAAAAGGTGCAGGTGCAGGCGGCGACGCAGACGTACGCCACCATCACGCTTCAGAATTATTTCCGGATGTACGACAAGCTCTCCGGCATGACCGGCACCGCCGAAACGGAAGCCGAGGAGTTCTGGAAAATCTACGAGATGGATGTGGTGGTCGTCCCGACGAACCGGCCTATCACGCGAGACGATCTCGACGATCTGGTGTTCAGAACGAAGCGTGAGAAGTACCGCGCCGCCATCGAAAAAATTTCCGAGTACAATCAGGCAGGCAGGCCTGTCCTGGTGGGAACCACCTCCGTGGATGTGTCGGAAACCCTGTCCCGGATGCTCAAGCGGTCGGGCATTGGCCATAATGTGTTGAATGCGCGCCGCGACCGGGCGAAAGCAGAGGCCGATATTGTGGCCGAAGCCGGGCAGCGCGGGGCTGTGACGATCGCCACGAATATGGCCGGACGCGGTACGGACATCAAACTGGGGCCCGGCGTGCTCGAGGCTGGAGGACTCGCCATTCTCGGTACCGAGCGGCACGAGAGTCGGCGGATCGACTTGCAATTGCGGGGCCGATCGGGCCGGCAGGGGGATCCGGGCGAAAGCCAGTTTTACGTATCCCTCGAAGACGATCTGATGCGCCTGTTCGGTTCGGATCGCGCTGCCAGGGTGATGGACCGCCTGAACATGGAAGAGGGCGCCGTCATTACGCATCCGTGGGTGAACAAGAGTATCACCCGGGCGCAAAAGAAAGTCGAGCAAAACAATTTCTCCATTCGCAAGCGCCAGCTCGAATACGACGATGTGCTCAATTCGCAGCGGCAGGTGATCTACGACCGCCGCCTGCATGCGCTCAAGGGGGAGCGGTTTCACGGGGAGATTCTGGAAATGCTTCAGGATGTCATCTCGAAGGTGGTGGAAAGGCACTATGGGGAAGGCACGCTGGATGAACTGCATGAGGAAATCCTGCGCAAACTGGCGTTCGAATTCGAGCTCGAACGGGAAAGATTCGTGCAACTTGGGGAAGACGGCGTGGGGCAGCTGATCTACGATGAGGCCATCTCGTTTTACCGGCGCAAACAGGATGCCTTGTCGCGCCCGTTCCACAAGGGCATGCAACAGGTGATGGAGCAGGATGAAGAGCGCCGCCCGGCCCGCGTATTCGTGGATTTCACGGACGGGCGCCGTTTGCTGCGGGCGGTGGTGAAGGTGGAGGAGGCGGTAGGTACGGAAGGGCGTATCATCAACAATACCCTCGAGCGGACCGCCATGCTCAATATCATCGACGAGAAGTGGATGGGGCACCTGCGGGAACTCGATGAAATAAAGGAGGGGATCGGGCTTCGCGCGTACGGACAGCGGGATCCGCTCGTCGAGTACAAGATGGAAGCGTTCAAGCTTTTCGCGGAGATGATGGAGACGATCAACGAAGAGGTTGTTTCTTTCGTGTTCAAGGCGGGGCCGCTTGTCGCTGAGCAATCCGCCCGGTCTGCCCGTTCCGCTCCTGCACGTCGCCGTCTCGATCCGAAGCGGGCGCGGGCGCGCCACGATTCCATGGAGCCCACCTACGGCGTCAAGTCGGGTGGGGGGCAGACAGCATCTGCCGACCGGGACCCGACCGCCCGAAAGGAAACCGTCGTAGTGGATCATAAAATCGGACGCAATGAGAAAGTGACCATCCAGAATCCGTCTACCGGGCAAACGCAAACGCTCAAGTACAAACTTGCGGAGCGAAAAATTGCAGAGGGATGGGTGCTGGTTTCCTGAACCGGGGTTATGTTCTGGGGTGTTTTCTTGTCTGTTTCTGCGGAGATCCTCGTTTAAGCATTTCGCGCTCCCTTGCTGAAGTCTCTTTACGTCCGCGATTACGCACTCATCGAGGAGCTCCGTGTCGAGTTCGATGCGGGGCTTACGGTCATTACGGGTGAGACGGGCGCCGGCAAATCCATTCTGATCGGGGCGCTGCAGGCGATTCTGGGAGAGCGGACATCGCCTTCCGCCATCCGATCCGGGGCTGCAAAGGCGGTAATAGAGGGGATGTTCGACCAGGCGGACGATCCGTCCGTGGCGTCTTTGCTTCAGGAATATGCGGTGGATCCGGCCCCGGTGATTATCCTGCGCCGTGAAATCACGCCGTCGTATAGCCGCGGCTTCATCAATGACTCCCCCGCTACGCTACAGGCAATGCGAGCCGTTGCCTCCCGCCTCATCGATTTGCATGGGCAGCATGAGCATCAGTCGCTGCTGAATGTTTCCACGCATATCGGTCTGCTGGATGATTTTGGACGGCTCGGAGAGGCGTGCGAATCATACACGGATCATTTCCGAAGTTTCTCGGCGCTGCTTGCCGAACGGGACGTGCTGACGGCCCGGCAGCGCGATATGGAGGAAAAGCGGGCGCTCCATGCGTTTCAGATCGAGGAGATCGATCGGATATCGCCCCGGGAAGGGGAAGAAGAACTTCTCGAAAACGAGCGGCGGGTGCTGGAGCATGCGGAACGTCTGCACGAGGCATCCGTCCGGCTGAGTTCCGCCTTGTATGAAGGCGGGGATTCCATCCACGACCAACTGGTTGCCGTACGCGACGAACTGCGCGAACTGGCGGAGATCGATCTCCGTTTCGAGGAAATACTTGGCGAGATCGATTCCGCCTGTATCGTCACGGCGGAGACGTCTTCGTTTCTGAAGCAGTATGGTGAGCAGGCGGCGTTCGACCCGGAGCGGCTCGAAGAAATCAGAACCCGGCTCGTCGATATACGGGGACTGGCCCGGAAATACGGAGGTACGCTGGAAGCGGTTCTTGAACACCGGCGCAGGATCGGTGAGGCCCGAGACGAGGCAGAGCGTTTCGACGAAGCGCTCGATGCCCTGGCGAATCGTATAACGACGACACAGGAGGCTTTGTCGGGAGCCGCCGTACGCCTGAGCGCCCGGCGCCAGGAGGTGGCCGATGCTATCCGGGAAGCAGTGGAGGAGGAGTGCAGCAAACTCGGCATGGTCGATTGCCGGTTCGAGGTCCGGTTTTCGGTGGACGAGGACCCCGAGGGCTGGATTCTTGCCGGGGATCGGCGCATGGCGGCGCATGCCTCGGGCATGGATCGCGTCGAGTTTTACATCTCGACGAACAGGGGGGAAGCGTTGCGGCCGCTTGCCCGTGTGGCTTCCGGCGGGGAAATCAGCCGCATCATGCTGGCTTTGAAGACCGTACTGGCGCGAAGCGAGGCGTTCCCGATTCTGGTGTTCGACGAGATCGACACAGGCATTTCAGGAGCGGTAGCCAGCAAGGTAGGGCAAAGCCTGCACGTGCTGGCCGCAAACCATCAGATTGTCGCGATTACCCATTTGCCCCAGATTGCGGTGCAAGGGGATACGCACTTTGTGGTCGAGAAATATGTAGAAGGGGATCGTACGAAAACGCGCATACGGCGACTGGTCGAAAATCAGCGGGCAGAACATCTGGCCGGACTGATGGCCGGGGCCGATGTTACGGATGCGGCGCTGCAAAGCGCACAGGATTTAATGGAAGCCAGCCGCAAGGGAGGGGCATAATGGCGGATATTCGTTTCGGAACAGACGGCTGGCGCGCCGTGATCGGAGAGGACTTCACGTTCCGCAATCTGCACAGAGTGGCCCATGCGACTGCCGAATGGGTTCTTGCACAATCCCCTGCAGCCCCAAAGGTCGTGGTCGGGTACGATACGCGGTTTCTCGGACGTTCCTTCGCGGAATACGCCGCCCGCGTACTGGCCTCGGCGGGCATCGAGGTGCTGTTGCCGGAATCGTTCGTACCTACTCCCGCCGTAAGCTGGGCTACACGGGAATTCGGGTGTGCGGCCGGTATCGTCATTACGGCCAGTCATAATCCGCCCGAATATAACGGGTTCAAATTGAAGGCGGATTTCGGCGGACCCCTGCTGCCGGACGGCATCGCTGAGGTAGAGGCCCGGATACCTGCCGACGATGATATTCTGCCTGCTCCGAAGCCGTTGGATATGTTGCGGAGAAGCGGAGGAATTATAGCGCAGGATTTCACGACAGGCTATCTGGATTGCCTCAGGAGCCGCCTTGATATCAAGGCGATCCGCGCTTCCGGTCTGCGTGTCGCACACGACGCCATGTTCGGCGCCGGGCAGGGCGTTTTCACCGAATTGCTCGGCGCCGGGCAGGTGGCGGCGTTGCGGAGTACACACAATCCGGGGTTCGGAGGGCAGCCGCCGGAACCGATCGAGTGCAATCTGGAAATGCTTTCCGAGGCTGTTGTCGCCGAGGGATGCGCTGCGGGCATTGCCAACGACGGAGATGCGGACCGGGTGGCCCTCTTTGACGAACGGGGAAGGTTTGTGGATTCGCATACCCTCCTGGCGTTGCTCGTCAGATATCTTCACAAGGATCTTGGGATGTCGGGCCGGGTTGTCAAAGCCTTTTCAAGCACCTCGATCATCGATCGCATGGCGGAAGCATACGGGCTTCCCGTCGAGACGACCCGGATCGGTTTCAAGTACATTGCCGGGCATATCGTGAAGGGGGATGTGCTTCTGGGAGGTGAGGAATCAGGGGGCATTGCCGCACAGGGGCATATTCCGGATCGGGACGGTCTGTACATTGGTCTGCTTGTGATGCAGATGATGGCGCAACGGGGCAAACAACTGTCGGAACTTGTAGCGGAGTTACACGACGAGTTCGGCGCACAAGCCTACCGCCGCATTGATTTTCGCACCACCGATGCGAAAAAGGCAGGCATATTGGAGCGGCTCCGGAAGGGCGACGGGCCGGAAGCGATTGCAGGCTCTGCCGTGCTGCGGGTGGATCCTTTCGACGGGTTCAAGCACCATGTCGAAGGGGGCTGGCTGCTGGTACGGCCTTCGGGGACAGAGCCGTTGCTCCGCGTCTATGCCGAAGCGGAAACGCCGGAACGCGCTCATGCGCTGATTCTCGATGCTGCCGACCAGTTGGGATTGCCGGTTCCGCAAGAAGGGTAGCCTGTCCGGTCGGCGCGCAGACCTCGGGCGGATGGAGTCGCGATCCGCCTGGAATCAGGCCGCCGCTGCGATCGTTTCCTGCCGTTGCGCCAGCAGGTTTTCTATGGCGTGCACGTCGTTTTCTGAAAGCGCTGCGTTGCCTGCCCGGGCGGTTTCCTCGATCTGGTCCGGTTTCCGGGCGCCCACGATTGCGGAGGTCACCTCGGGTCGCCGGAGCACCCATGCGATGGCCAGTTGAGAAAGCGTCAGATCGTTGCGCTCGGCGATCGGTTTCAGGCCATCGACCAGGGTAAGATTCGCCTCGAAGGCCGGCGCCCGGAACTCGACATTCCCGTGCCGCCAGTCGTTTGCAGGCAGCCCGGCAAGGTGGGCTTTGGAGAATTTACCGGTCAGAAGACCGCATACCATGGGGCTGTAGACAATCACGCCGATGTTGTTTTCGGCGCAATACGGCAACAGGGCATCCTCGACGCCGCGCCGCAACATACTGTAGGGCGGCTGGAGTGACGCCACCGGGTGAATGGTCTGCACGGCCCGCAGGTGTTCCACCGTGAAGTTGGATACGCCGGCATAGCGGATCTTGCCCTCCTCGACCAATTTTGCGATTTCGGTCCATCCTTCCTCGATTTCTCCGAGAGGATCGGGCCAGTGAATCTGGTACAGGTCGATCACGTCCGTTTTGAGGCGTTTCAGGCTCGATTCGCATTCCATGCGTACATCGGCGGCCTTCAGGCTTCCGTAGATGGCGCCGTCGTCGTTCCATAGGCGTCCACATTTCGTGGCCAGAAAAACCTCGTCCCGGCGGCCTGCAATGGCCTCCCCCACGATCTTTTCGGAATGTCCGAGGCCGTAGATGCGGGCTGTGTCTATCCAGTTGATGCCCACATCGAGCGCACGGCGGATGGCGGCGATGGAGTCCCGGTCATCCTGGCGCCCCCATCCGTATTGCCAGTCGCCGCCGCCGATGGCCCAGGTGCCGAGGCCGACGCCGGTAAGTTGTTCTCCGGTATATCCGAGGGGGCGTGTATCGAGAGACATAGTGTTAACAGGTCCTACTTCATACGGGTTACTTCAGGCGAGCCGCGTATTCCTTGCGCAGCTTGGCGACCTTGGGAGCAATGACGATGCGGCAATAAGGTTGCCGGGTATTGTCCCGGTAGTACGCATGGTGTTCCTCTTCCGCAGGATAGAAGGTGTCCAGCGGCTCTATTTCGGTCACGATGGGGTTGTGCCAGATACCCTTGCCGTCGAACTCGGCCAGCACGCTTTGCGCCGCGGTTGCTTGGGCTTCGTCATGGTGCAGGATGATGGAGCGGTATTGCGGTCCGACATCTCCACCCTGCCGGTCCGGTGTCGTCGGATCGTGCATTGTGAAAAAAATATTAAGAACATCCCGGTAGGAGATTTCGGAAGGATCGAAGTCGATTTGCACGACTTCAGCATGCCCCGTACGTCCGGTGCATACCTGCCGGTAGGTCGGGTCGGGGACATGGCCGCCGGCATAGCCCGGGACGATTTTGCGTATCCCTCGAAGCGGCTCAAAGACGGCTTCAAGACACCAGAAGCAGCCTCCTCCGAGCGTAGCCTGTTCCATCATGGTAATACGTCGAAGGAATAGATGGTGCGGGAAGTATACGTTTCGCCCGGTCGCAGAATCGTCGACGGGAACGCGTCCTGATTCGGCGAATCCGGAAAATGCTGCGTTTCGAGACAGAAGCCGCTGCGCCTCTCATAGGATACGCCCTTGCCGGTAATGGATCCGTCCAGGAAATTCCCCGTGTAGAATTGTATGCCCGGCTCGGTGGTATGCACTTCCATGACGCGCCCGGTGACAGGATCCGCGACCCGGGCCGCGAGTCTCAGGACACCGGGCTCTCCGTTCAGTACGAAGTTGTGGTCGTAGCCGCCCCCGTACTCGATCTGGAGATTATCCGCGTCGATGCGCGCGCCTATGGCGGTCGGTTCCGTGAAGTCGAAGGGGGTTCCTGCGACCGGTCGCAGTTCTCCGGTGGGGATCAGCGTTTCGTCAGCGGGCGTGAACCGGTCCGCATGGAGCGTGAGTTCGTGACCGAGGATGTCTCCGCTGCCCACTCCGGCCAGATTGAAATAGGTGTGCTGCGTCAGGTTGACGGGGGTTGCCTTGTCCGTCGTGGCGTGGTAGTCGATTTCGAAGGCGTTTTCGTCGGTGAGCGTATACGTCACTTCCATATCGAGCGTGCCCGGGTAGCCTTCCTCTCCGTCCGGACTGGTGTAGGCGAGCCGCACGCCGCGCCGGCCGGCTTCCTCAAAGGGTTCCGCTGCCCAGACCACCTTGTCGAATCCCCGTTCGCCTCCGTGCAGGTGATTGGGGCCGTTGTTGGCGGCAAGCGTCCAGGTTTCCCCGTCGAGGGTGAAGGCGGCTCCGCCGATCCGGTTTCCGTACCGCCCGATGAGGGAGCCGAAGTATGGGGACTGCTCCAGATACCCTTCAAGCGTGTCGTAACCAAGCGCGATGTCGCCGGGCGTATCCTCTGCGTCCGGCACGAACAGATGGGTCACGATGCCTCCATAGTTCGTGAGGCGGATTTCCATGCCGTGGGCATTCGCCAGCGTGAAGAGCTCTACGGGTATGCCGTCCACCTCGCCGAACGGGGCGACCTGTACGCCGGGAACAGGTTCCGGCGCTTCCGCCTCATCCGGCGCGCCGGTACAGGAAGCCATGAGCAGGAGGGAAAGCATCGGGAAGATTGTGCGTCGTCGCATGAGGAGGGGATGGGGGTTGGCAAAACCGCTGCGGTTACTATGTACTGCGAGAAGGTTGCCAATGTAGGAAATTTCGCAGCGGGAAAACGTCTTTTCGTACCTTTGGGGGCGTATCCGCCTGGAAAGATACGCCAGTCGATGTGCCGACAATACAGGCGGCTTATTTTTGCTGTCGGGCATGGCCTGCCATTCCCGATCCGTGTCATTCTGTAGTACGTATTCCATGATCCAACCCGAACGATCCGGCGACGACTTTCTTGCGGATGTGCGCGCAGCGCATCGCCGTTCCGAACCCTTCCACCTCTGGTGGCTGGGGCAAAGCGGTTTTTTGCTGCAATGGCAGGGCGCTCACTTGTTGTTCGACCCGTACCTGTCCGACTCGCTGACGAAGAAATATGACGGCACCTCCAAGCCGCATGTACGGATCACGGAACGCGTCATCGCGCCGGAGCGCCTTGATTTCATAGATGCGGCGACCTCCACCCACAACCACACGGATCATCTGGATGCGGAAACCCTTCTGCCGCTGATGCAGGCGAACGATGCGCTGCAACTGGTCATTCCGGAGGCGAACCGGTCCTTTGTGGCGGATCGTCTTCGGTGCGATCCTTCATGGCCCGTCGGCATGACGGTCGGGGCGGAAAATACAGTCGGGCCGTTCCGGTTCATGGCCGTGCCGGCAGCGCACGAGACGCTCGCAACGGACGGAGCGGGGCGTCATACGCACCTCGGGTATGTGGTGCAATTCGGGCCGTGGACCGTGTATCACAGCGGCGATACGATCCGGTACGAGGGCATGGCCGATCTTTTGCGTCCGTTCCATATCGATGTTTGCATGCTGCCCGTCAACGGGCGGGATCCGGCGCGCGGCGTGCCCGGCAACCTTACCGGCGAGGAAGCGGCGCATCTGGCGCACGATATCGGGGCGCGGGCAGCCATCCCGTGCCACTACGAGATGTTTGCTTTCAATACGGCTTCACCGGAGCCGTTTTTCGAGGAGGCGGCGCGCCTTGGGCTGCGCACAGTGCAGCTTGCCGCCGGGGGGCGGTGGAGTTGCGATCTGATGGGGTAGCGGTTCGTTACCCCAGTTCCGCCCGCACGATATGCGCCCCCTTCACCATGGTGTGCAGTTTGGCGCGGGCCGCCCAGCGCGCCGTCTGACTGAATCCGCAATCCGGCGTGATGGAAAGACGCTCCGGGGGAACGTATGCAAGAAGCGCCCGGATGCGTTCCGCCACCAGTTCCGGCGGTTCGACGAAGTAGTTCTTCACGTCCACGAGGCCCGCCGCCACATCTTTTCCGGCTTCCACAAGGCGTGCAGTCAGTTCGATTTCGGCAAGCTCGCGGTTTGCGAATTCCATGGCGAATTCGTCCGCATGCATATCCAGAATATGGGGAAACAACGGAGCGTATGTACGGTGCGCCACAGGCCGCCCCACGAAATTTCCGAAACACAGGTGAATGCCTATGCGGGCGTCGACGCCCTCGACGGTCCGGTTGAAGAGGTCGACGAATTCGGTCGGCGCGTCGGGATGGACCGCATAGGAGGGTTCGTCCAACTGGATGAAATCCACGCCTTCCTTGACCAATTCCTGTAATTCGGCCCGGATGAGATCGGAAAACGCGTGGGCCACTTCCATGCGGTCCCGATAGTGTTTTCCGGGGGTTTTGATGCGTCCGGCCAGCGTATACGGGCCGGGACAGGGCATTTTGATCCGCCGTTGCGTGCGTTTGCGGACATACCGGTATTCGGCGACGAGGCCCAAGCCGTCCGGCGCCGTAATCGGTTCCAGCGCTTCGTACCGTTCCCGCTGGTCGTGTCCCGCCGGGCCGATGCGCCGGGGGCTGGGTTCGATATTTCCCAGCCCTTTCAGCCGCCCGTAGAAACCGGCGGTGAAGAAGCCGATACGGCGCATTTCGCCATCGGAAATCACGTCTACGCCGGCATCCTCCTGGTCCCGGATCGCCAGATCGACGGCGTCATCCAGTGTTTCTTCGATATCCCGGACGCCGTACCTGCCCTCTTTCATGGCCTCCAGGCTGGTAAAAAACCAGGATGGCCAGGCGTAACTGCCGATGATGCTTGTTTCGATCATGAAGGGAGGGGACAGAGGTCAGGGCTCCGGATGACGAACCGGTCGGCTACTGATCGGATTCTTCGGATTCTATACTGAGGAGTTCGATTTCGTAGATAAGCGTGGCGTTCGAAGGAATGCCTGCTCCGTCGAATCCGTCCTCTCCATAACCGAGTTCCGGGGGAACAACCAACTGGCGTTCGCCTCCTTCGCGCATGCCCGGAATCCCTTCGCTCCATCCGTCGATGATCGTATCGGAACCAAGAGTGACAGTGATCGGCGCATTCGTAAGGTACGAAGTTCCTATCAGTCTTTGGTCCGTAAGCCATCCGGCATAATGTACTATGACGCGGTGGGTGGAATCGGCTTCTTCGCCGTCGCCAATCACGAAATCGTGATATTGCAAACCGCTCCCGGTCGTTATGTATTCGTCTTCTTCTACCTCGCGCGGCAGCAGAACGAGCACCGGGGGCGGTTCTTCGTTGATGCCGGTATCGCAACCGCCCGCGATGCAGGCAAGGACAACAAGCAAAAGGATTCGCCTTATGCGTCCTGTATTCATCGTTGCGGAAGAGGGTGGGGAACGGAGCGCCGTGGCGTGCCGGTTTGCGAATGGCGTGGAAGATGCCGCATACTTTCTCTCAGAGCGACATTTGTCATGGAACCAGCATGCTACGTATCGGCAAGGGGCATGATCCCTTTACCCTGTACCGGGATGGGTATCGAGCGATATCGTATTTCTTCGAATATCCTATATTTCATGCGTTCCAAACCAGCCCTGTGATCATGTCGGATAAACCCATGCTTTTTTCTTCCCTGCGTTTGCGCTGCGCTGTATGGACCGCGCCGGTTCTCCTTGCCGTGCTGCTGGCCACCGTCCCGGCGCACCGCGCCAGTGCGCAGCCCGAACCCACCTACACGGAGCGCTACCGCCCGCAATACCACTTTACGCCCGCCGTCAACTGGATGAACGATCCGAACGGGCTGGTCTGGTTCGACGACGAGTACCACTTGTTCTACCAGTACAACCCCTTCGGTACGCGCTGGGGCCACATGAGCTGGGGGCATGCGGTGAGCCCCGATTTGCTTCACTGGGAGCACTTGTCCGTCGCTATTCCTGAGACGGACAGCGTCATGGCGTTCTCCGGGAGCGCGGTGGTGGACTGGAACAACACGAGCGGGTTCGGAACCGATGAGAACCCCCCGATGATCGCCATTTATACGGGGCACTACCGGGAGCGGCGCCTGCAGGCGCAGTATATCGCATGGAGTACCGACCGGGGGCGCACCTGGACGCCTTACGAGGGCAATCCCGTGCTCGATTTCGGTCTTACGGATTTTCGCGATCCCAAAGTGTTCTGGTATGCGCCGGAAGAGAAATGGGTGATGGTCGTGGCGCTGTCCGTGGACCGGAAGGTGCATTTTTATTCCTCGAAGGACCTGAAATCCTGGACGTTTCTGAGCGAGTTCGGCCCTGCGGGGAACGTGACCGGCATCTGGGAATGTCCCGATCTGTTCGAACTGCCCATCGAGAACCGGCCCGGGGAGACACGCTGGGTGCTGGACGTGGATAATGGAGGGGGCGCCGTCGCGGGCGGCTCGGGCGGGCAGTACTTCGTGGGGCATTTTGACGGAACCACCTTTGTTGCCGAGCACGCGGATACCCGCTGGGTAGATTACGCAAAGGATTTTTACGCCGCCATTTCCTGGTCCGACGTACCGGAAGAAGACGGCCGCCGCCTGTGGGTGGGCTGGCTGAACAACTGGCTGTATGCCGGAGAGATTCCGACGGACCCCTGGCGCAGTGCGCAGAGTCTGCCGCGCGCCCTGTCGCTGCGGGCCAACGCGCTCGGCGATGTGTGGCTGGTCCAGAAGCCTGTCGAGGAATTGAAGACGCTGCGCGAAACGCATCGCCGCCTCGACGTACGCGCCATTGCGGAAGGAGAACACGACCTGACCGGCGAAGGGATCGCCGGCAAGGCGATTGAACTCGTGGTGGAACTGGAGGTCGGCGACGCCGCGGAAGTCGGCCTGAAAGTGCGTCAGGGCGAAGGGGAGGAAACGGTGATCGGGTATGACGTGCTTCGCAAGGAGGTGTTCGTGGACCGGTATCGGTCCGGCGAAAAGGAATTTCACCCGACCTATGCAGACCTCTTCGAGGCGTCTATGGAAGCGCCGGAGGGGCGCGTAAAACTGCATGTGTTCGTGGACTGGTCGTCCGTGGAGGTTTTTGCCGATGACGGCGCCATTGTGTTCACCAGCCAGGTGTTTCCGTCTCCGGACAGTGAGGGGGTGAGTATCTATGCGGAAGGCGGCGCCGCCCGCCTCGTGTCGCTCGACATGTGGACACTGGCTTCCGTCTGGTAATCGACTGGCCCCGCCGGGTTTTATCCGCTTCATCTCCCTTTAACGGTATTTCGATCAACGAGCCATAGAGTTCTGACCATTATGAACCGTCGCACCGTCTTTTTCAGCACCATCGTGGCCGCCCTCGGCGGCCTTCTTTTCGGCTTCGATACGGCCGTGATTTCCGGCACGACCGAGGCGCTCGAATCGGTGTTCGGACTGGACGAATTCTGGCTGGGCTTTACGGTGGCCTCCGCGCTTATCGGCACCATTGTCGGGGCATTCGGCGCCGGGATTCCCGCCGACCGCTACGGGCGGAACCGTGTGCTCATTGTGCTGGCGGTCTTTTACTTCGTCTCCGCGCTGGGGAGCGCTACGGCGGATAACTGGATTGCCTTTCTGTTGTACCGTTTTCTCGGCGGCTTGGCCGTCGGCGGTTCATCCGTGGTAGCCCCCATGTACATTGCGGAAATCGCCCCGGCCCGGTTGCGCGGACGGCTCGTGGCCGTCAGCCAGCTCAACGTGGTCACGGGGATTCTCCTGGCCTTTTTCTCCAATTACGTGGTGGCCCAGATCATTGCGGATGCGACGGCCTGGCGGTGGATGTTCGGCGTGGAGGCGGCTCCTGCCGCACTGTTCTTCGCGCTGCTCTTTTTCATTCCGCAAAGCCCCCGCTGGCTGGTCAAGCGAGGGCGTTCAGAGGAAGCCCGGGCCGTACTGGAGCGCCTTGGAGAAGTGGAGATAGATAACGAAATGGCGGAAATCGTCGCTTCGCTGAAGACCGCGACCGGTCAGACGGGCGGCAAACTGTTCCAGAAGCGCTATACCTTTCCGATTCTGCTGGCGTGGGGGCTTGCCATGTTCAACCAGCTTTCCGGGATCAACGCGCTGATGTACTACGCGTCGCGCATCTTCGGCATGGCGGGGGCCGGCGTCGATGACGCGCTGTTGCGATCAGTGGCTGTGGGCGGCACCAACCTCATCTTCACCATTGCGGCGTTTTTCATCATCGACCGGTTCGGGCGCCGTCCGCTGATGATTGTGGGCTCCGCGGGCACGGCGGGCTGCCTTGCGCTGGTGGCCTGGGCGTTTTTCGTCGGGGGCGACCAGATGGGGACTCCCGTGCTGATCGGCCTGCTCGGATTCATTGCCTTCTTCGCCTTGTCTCAGGGAGCGGTGATCTGGGTGTTCCTTACGGAGATTTTCCCGAACCGAGTGCGGTCGAAAGGGCAATCCCTCGGCTCGTTCACGCACTGGTTCATGGCTGCTGCGGTTTCCTGGACTTTTCCTGTGGTGGCCGAGGCGTCCGGCGGGTTCGCCTTCGCCTTTTTCAGCGCCATGATGGTGCTCCAACTGTTCTTTGCCGTGAAGATAATGCCTGAAACGAAAGGGTTGTCGCTGGAAGAACTGGAAGTCAAACTGGGCATCGGCACAGCGGAGCTGGAAGCGCTTGAGGAGCGGCTTCATGCGGAAGCGGGCGAAAATGCATGAAATTTTTGTCAAAAGAAAAAAAGGGGTATGTTTGTGTGATTGTGAGAGAACCCCGCCAATGCGTATATTGCGCCCTGCAGTTTTTTGCATCCTTCACCTGTATTCCTTCCCAACTGGTTTGCGTAGAAACATGTTCAGGAAACTACTGCTGTCGATGGCATTGGCGCTTTTTGGAGCGAACATTGCTTTTGCACAGGTCACCGGAACCGTCACAGAAGCCGGAACGGATATTCCCTTGCCGGGCGTCAATATCGTCGTTGACGGAACGCTTACGGGCACCACGTCAGGACTTGATGGCTCCTACAGCATCGAGGCCGGCTCGGGAGACGTGCTCGTTTTTTCCTTTGTCGGATACCTTTCCCAGTCCATTCCGGTAGGTGACGCTACCGTAATCGATGTGCAGTTGCAACTGGACGAGATTCTACTGGAAGAAATCGTCGTGGTGGGCTACGGCACGCAGAGCAGGGAGGACGTAACGGGTTCGGTGGCCACCATTGATGTGACCAATGCCCGGAAGGGCCTCGTTACGGCCCCCGACCAGCTCATTCGCGGCCGCGTGGCGGGCGTGAACGTTACGCAGAACAACGGGGAGCCGGGCGCGGGGTTCAACATCCGTATTCGCGGCGGGACATCCATCAGCGCTTCGAACGACCCGCTTTACGTGATTGACGGCGTGCCCATCGACAACAGCCCCATTACGCCGGGAGGCGTGGGCGTGGGGGGCGCTCCCGCTCCGGGCCGCAACCCGCTCAACATGCTCAATCCCGGGGATATCGAAAACATCACCATCCTGAAGGATGCCTCGGCCACGGCGATCTACGGCTCGCGCGGGGCCAACGGCGTGGTGCTGATTACCACGAAAGGCGGTTCTTCCGAACGTCTTTCCGTCAATTACGAGGGGTACGTTTCCGCTTCCCAGGCTTCCCGGTCGCTGGATCTGCTTTCGGCCTCCGAGTACCGGTCGTTCGTGCAGCAACAGGTCAGCGCCGGCGTACTTAACCAGACCAATCTTGACGCACTCGGCAGCGGCGATACCAATTGGGAGGACGAGGTTACGCAGACGGGCGTTTCGCATTCGCATAATTTGTCCTTCGCAGGGGGCGCGAACAGCACGAATTATCGCGCTTCGTTCAATTACCTGAATCAGGAGGGCGCCGTGATCAGTTCGGGCCTCGAGCGTTTGACGGCGCGTCTCAACGCCGATACCGGGGTGCTGGACGACCGGATTCGTCTCGGCATCAATCTGACGAGTTCGTTCAATCAGGACGATTTCGTGCAGTACAGTGAGACGGGCGGATTCGAGGGTGCGCTTTTCACCAACGTATTTGCGTACAACCCCACGTTTCCCGTTACCAATTCGGATGGGTCCTGGTATGAAACCGGAGCCGGCAGGCAGTCCGTGCGAAACCCGGTAGCGCTTGCCAATCAGGTGGAAGACTTCTCGAAGATGACCCGAACCCTCGGCAACGTATCGGCGGATATCGATCTTGTCGAGGGCCTGACGTTCAGAATGAATTACGGAGCGGACAGGTCGCAAGCCACGCGCCGGACGTACCTGCCGAAAGGAAGCCCGGTCGGCTACGAATTTGGAGGGCGTGCGATTCAGGCCAACAGGGAACGCACCTCGCAGACGTTCCAGAGTTACCTTACCTACAACGAGATTTTCGCCGACGACCATACGGTGGATATTCTCGCAGGCTATGAGCACAACGAATTTTTGTTCGAGGAATTTCGCGCGGAGACGAGGGATTACGTAACCGACGCCCTGAGTTACAATTCGCTGGAAGCCGGCGCCTCGCTGATTCCGCCGACCTCGCAAAAGGAAACCAGCCGTCTGATTTCCTTCTTCGGTCGGGTCAACTACAATTATCGCCAGCGGTACTACCTTACCGGCGTGCTGCGCCGTGACGGGTCTTCCCGGTTCGGCGATGGCAACAAGTGGGCCATGTTTCCCGCTGTTTCCGGCGCCTGGCGGATTAGCGAGGAATCGTTCCTTGCCGGCAACGATCTGTTCGACGACTTGCGGCTGAAGGCCGGTTGGGGTGTAGTAGGCAGCCAGGAAATTGCCAACTACCTGTCACTTGCGCAGCTTGGCGCGGATCCGGGCAACCGCGCGGTGCTCGGCGGAGTGCCCATTACGGGAGTTGCGCCGGTCAATTTCGCCAATCCGGACCTGCAGTGGGAGGAGACCTCCTCCATCAACGTGGGACTGGATTACAGCCTGCTGTCGGGCAAGTTCTCGGGTTCCGTCGAGTACTATGTCAAGAACACCAGCAACCTTTTGCTGGAAATCCCCGTGCCGCAGCCGGCTCCCGTGCCGACCCGCATCGAAAATGTGGGCGAGACACAGAATCAGGGCATCGAGTTTTCGCTGGATTACGCGGCGATTCAGGATACCGATCTGAATGTCACCTTCGGGGGCGTTTTCAACGCCAACCAGAACGAAGTGGTGAGTTTGGGCACTCGGGATCAGATCATCACGGGCGCGATCAGCGGACGCGGGCAATCCGACGCCTTCGCCCAGTTGATTCTTCCCGGCGAGCCGCTCGGCACGTTTTACGGTCCGATCTTTACCGGCGTCGAGGGTGGAGTACAGCAATTCCAGGACGTTGACGGAGACGGCCAGATCGAGCCGACCGGCGACGACCGGGCTATTCTCGGGAATGCGCAGCCCGATTTCACGTACGGGTTTCGCGCCAACGTGGATTGGAAATCCTGGGATTTCAGCCTCTTTATCCGGGGCGTTCAGGGCGTAGACATCTTCAATAACACGAGACTCGTCTACGAGACGAAGAGCGCGGTTACCCAGGGGCAAAACTTCCTGGCTGCAGCGCTCGACGATCCCGACGGAACGACCGAAGCCGCCAAATACTCCTCGCGCTGGATCGAAGACGGCTCGTTCATTCGCGTCGACAATGTGACCATCGGTTACACGATCGATACGGCGCAGATGATGAGTCAGTTGACCAGCGCCCGGATCTATTTCTCGGCCAACAACCTGCTGACCATTACCGACTACGAGGGATACGATCCGGAAGTGAATACAAACGCCGGATTGGCCACGATCGGCATCGATTACACGAATTACCCCCGGCCCCGCACCTTTACAGTGGGTGTAGCGCTCGGGTTCTGAGCATCACGGTGATTGCAATCCCCGGTCGATTGCAGCCATGTCCATCTTTTTACTACGCATAGCCACCGAATACCGATGAAAGATTTCATTTCCCGCAGACCACGACTGCTTAAGGGAATCCTGGTGCTCGCGCTCCTTATTCCCTCATCCTTTGTGCTGCACGGGTGTACGGACCTCGGCGAAGATACGTTCGGCATCGTCACGCCGGATCAGTTCTACGAGACGGATGAGCAGATCATCTCGGCGCTTGCGCCCGTCTATTCCCAGTTCCGGTCCTTGCTTTGGAGCTACCACAACCTGAGTCAGGTCAGTTCCGACGAAACGCTGGTGCCCACTCGCGGCTCCGACTGGTTCGACGGCGGACGCTGGCTCGCCATACACCGGCACACGTGGGATCCCGGCCTTTCCGACCTGAACGGCGCCTGGATCGATACGTACACCGGCATCGCCCGCGCCAACGGCCTGCTCCAGATTCTGGAAGAAGCAGGCAATACGGACGCGGCGCTCAATGCGGAAATCCGCGCTCTCCGGGCGTTTTATTATTTCGTGCTTCTCGACCTTTTCGGCAATGTGCCCATCGTAGGCGACGACGAATTCGTGATCGATGCGGAAAATCCGCCTGCGACCGAATCCCGGTCCGCGGTGCATAGCTTCGTGGTAAGCGAGTTGACGGCTGCCGTGCCCGATTTGCCCGCCCAGTGGAGCGGCTCGAATCAGGGACGCCTTACGAAAGGCGCCGCCAACGCTATGCTGGCGACGTTGCATCTCAATGCGAACGTGTTCACGAACAACAGTTCCGAGATCAACACGTCCGGCCCGAATCCCTGCGGTCAGAGCGATTGCCAGAGCGCGATCGCCGCGGCGGACGCGGTGATCAACTCGGGTCTGTACAGCCTGCTTTCCGATTTCCACGGAAATTTCGCGGTGGCGAACGCAAACTCTCCCGAGTTCGTGATGGAAGTGCAGCACCTGAACCAGCCGGGGCTGGGCGTCAACTTCCCGCACCGCGCCTTGCATTACAATCAGGGCAGCCCGAGTCCATGGAACGGCTTCTCGACGCTTGCCCATGTGTACAATGCGTTCGACGAAGACGATGCGCGGAGGGATATCTTCCTGATCGGGCAGGCCGTCAATTACGAAACGGGCGAAGAGGTGGACAACCGGCAGGGCGAGCCGCTAATTTTCACGCCGGAAATCAATGATGTCACCAACGCCACGGAAGGAGAGGGCATTCGCATCCTGAAATTCCCCTTCGACGTGGATAACGACGGCGGAAATCATGGCCACGACTATGCCTGGTGGCGTTTGTCCGAGATGTATCTGATCAAGGCCGAGGCGCTCAACGAAATAAACGGCCCGACTCAGGAGGTCGTCGATCTGATCAATCTCGTGCGCGAGCGCGCCTTCGACCCGGATAAGCCCATTGCGCTTAGCGATTATCCGGACAAGGCGTCCATGCGCGATCGTATCATGAACGAACGGCTTTTCGAGTTGACCTACGAGGCGCGTCGCCGTCAGGATCTGGTCCGCGCGGGCAAGTTTACCGCCCCCTGGGATTTCAAGGAGAGGCTTGACGGGCACCTCGTGCTTTTCCCGATTCCGCAGACCCAGCTCGATGCGAATCCGAATCTGACGCAGAATCCGGGTTACTAAACGCTTTGGCAGTCAGGTTGTAAGGCGGAAGCCCATCCGGAGTCACTTCGGGTGGGCTTCTTGCATTTGGGGGCATTCGTGCGTTCGTTGGCGTTTTTTTGTTTTTTTAGACAACCTTATGATCGCATCAACGTCTCAATGGTACAGGATACTCTGAGCGAAGTGGGCTTAGTCAGCGTATCCTGATAGTGTTGCAAAAGCTTTGCGTCACATACGAGGCGAAACCATGGCAATAAGAACGAACACAGTGCTCGTTCTATTTTTGACGGGTGCTTTGGGTATAGGTGGGTGTGCTGCTTCGGGAGGTGCGCAGGACGGTGGTACGCTCGGAGATTCTGCAAAAGAGGCGTCTACCGGGGCTGTGACCACGCTGGACGTTTCTGAAATTCTGCAGGATAATCCCACGGCGACCATTGCAGAGATGCTTCAGGGACGCGTGGCGGGCGTGCAGGTTATCAACGGGCGCATCAGGATTCGAGGGGTGAGTTCAATTCAGGGCAGCAACGAACCGCTCATTGTGCTGGACGGTATTCCTCTCGCCATCGATCCGTTCATGTCGTACATCAATCCCCACGACATTCAGTCGATCAATGTTCTCAAGGATGCGGCGTCCACGGCAATCTACGGGTCGCGGGGGGCGAACGGAGTGATCGAGATCAAAACGAAAAAAGGCAGATAGCGAAAGGACGCCTGGATATGCGGCGTCGCTACCTTCTTCGGCTCAGACACTGGCCTCTTCTGCCGCCCAACAGCACGACCAGGCCCGACCACGGCCGCTCCCATCGGATCGCGCCGCCCAGGAAGCCCATGCCATTCCGGATGTCGCCGGTAAGATCGGGATCGGCCAGCATCTCGTCGTCCAGGCGAAAGAAATCCGGCCAGTCGGAGGTGCCGCCGCCTACGATGACCGTGGCGGTCAGTACCTGCGGGCAGCTCCCCGCAAAAAGCGAGTTGACGTCTTCGTAGGCGTCGAACGCGAGGCCCAGCCGATTTTCGGAACTGCGGCGCATCTTGTCCACGTACGATAGGGTGACCGGATCGCTGACGCCCCCTTCTTCCGTACGCAGCGTGTACACGATGCGGAGATCGACCAGTTTTTCTATTCCGAGAAGCCCGATGTTCTGCAGCCGGGGCGGGGGAAGCGGAGAAAACGGAATAAGGTTGGTGCGGAGTTCCGGGTCGGGAAAGGATGCAGGCATCCGAACGGTCGTCGCAGTGGTTGCCCCGTCCGAACGGGTTACCGTAAAACGGTAATTGTGACCCGGCTCCACCGGCTCCTTCGACCAGAAGACATGCCCCATGCTGCCGTTGGAAAACCGGAACAGCGAATCCCGCCAACTGGTCGTCCGGCCCGTTTCCAGGTGCTCCAGCATAACGGCGGCGTCGATGGGCCCCGCATCGGCGGACACGAGCTTTCGCAAGGGGGTTACGGCGACGAACTGGGTATCGGCGGCTGCGTCCAGATAGCCGTAGATCGAAAAGTACAGATCGTTTTCCTGAAAAGGCTCGAAGGCTTCGGTGCATCCTCCGAAGATCAGGCCTCCGGCGAGGCACGCGGCAAGTAAGAAGTTCCGGATATTCGTTCGCATTACAAACGCTCGATCTTCAGGGCTACGAACGGGACGATCGGCAATTGATCGACGCGGCGTACTCTGAATACGTCGAAATAGAACAGGTTGGTTCTGTCGTACGCATTGATGGCGCCGGCCTGCAGGCTCAGCGGGGCGCCCGATATATCGAAGCGCCGTTCCAGAGACAGGTCCAGACGGTGGTACGTGGGCAGGCGTGCGTTCCACGGGCGTTCGAAGAGCACGCGGGGACGCCGGGCCGCTTCACGCACATCCACGAGGGTGCGCAAGGCAATAATGTCGTCGAAGCCCAGTACGCGGGTAAAGGGTAGCCCGGATCCGAATTGCCACCGGATGTTCGCGGTGAATTTGCGTATCTCCATGCCGAGGACCGCGCTCACCTGGTGGCGCCGGTCGTGGGGCGGATTGTAGCGCGCGATATTCTCGTCGAACCATGTTCCGAAGCTTCCGTCCGGGGCATGGTAGGACGTATTCGCCAGTCCGTAGCCTGCGTATCCGTAGAGCGGGCCGCGCTGGAACTCCAGCCGGATGTCCGTGCCGTACACGGTTCCATCGGCAAGCGTGAGCGGCGTCGTGAAGCGGGCGATCGCACTCAGGATGGGCACCGGTATGTCGCGCAATCGCTTGTGATATCCCTCCGCGGCCAGCCGGAGCGCATTCCCGATCTGGCGTTCCCAGCCGATCAGCAGATGCACCGCCTTCGCCTGTGCGCCGTCCACGGGGGCCGGCACCCATGCCGTAAACACCGATCCGGCGTCTCGTTCGTCGTTTATGCCCGTGATCGTCTGCCGGTAGAGGCCCAGTGCTGCATGGAATGTTTGGTCTGCATGCTGGCGCCAGGAGAAGCGTAGTCGGGGTTCTACGACGGATTTGTAGGGAGTGGGATAGAATGTGGCGGAGAGGCCGGGCGTGACGGATATGCTGTTGCCGATCGTTGTTTCCAGTTCCGCATACGCCCCTGCGCTTATGAGCAGATCGCTGTCCGCCCGTACGTTCTGGAACTGTTCGCCCAGCGTATACTCCAGCCAGTTTGCCCGGGCGAATGCCCCTACCCGAAGTTGTCTGCCCCGCACGGGGGTGGTCAGGTTGACCTTCGTGCTTATCTGTACGGCGTCGGATGCGCGTTCAGGGGTCATGGATTGCTCCACGGCGTTGTTGAAATACGACACGCCGCCGACCAGTTCGAAAACGGAGGAGGTGTTTGCAGGAAACGCGATGCAGCGTCCTCCTGCGACCGTATTGCTCCATCGAAAAACATCTCCCGGATCGTCGTTGTCCACATCTATGGCCCCCCGGTCGAAGGTATGCAGCGCCGACAGACTGCACCGGCTGTTCGTGCTCCCCGACGAGGTAAGTTTCAAAAACATGTCGCCGAAACGCAAAGGCAGCGATTTTGCGAGGAACACCGGAGCGGCTTGTTCGATGACGGACATCCGGGCGGATCCGAGGAAGGACACCTTTTCCTTGCGGAGAGGCCCTTCGATGCGCATGCTTGCAAGGAACGGGCTGATGGAAGCAGCTCCTGCGAAGCGTTGTGCATTGCCTTCCCGCATGGTTACGTCGACCACGGAAGAAATACGCCCGCTGTAGCGCGCTCCGAATCCCCCCGCATAAAAATCGGCGTTGGACACGAGGTCGTGCGGAAACGCCGAAAAGAATCCGACGATATGAAAGGGTTGCCAGACCGGCAGGCCATCGACCAGCACCAGGTTCTGCGCGGGTGTGCCTCCACGGACAAACAGTTGCCCTCCCCGGTCTCCGAGCGCTACGACGCCCGGAAGGCTTTGCAGCCACGAGGCCAGATCGCCGCCCGCGTCGGGTGCGGGGATTCGCCGGATCCCTGCGGCCCGGACTGTCTGCAAACCTGCCCTCATGCGCCCCGCTCCGCTTTCGGCGGCGATGACGACCTCATTCAGTTCTCCCGTGGCGGGGACCAGCGCGATATGGCGGGTTATCCTTGCTCCTGCTTCGACGATCAGCGTATCCGTATACGCCTCGAAGCCTATGAAACTTGCCTGGAGGCGATACGCGCCGGGCGCCAGTCCGGAGATAAGATAAAAGCCGTCCCGGTTCGACACGGACCCCATTGTGCTACCTGTGCTGTCCCGGAGAAGCACATTGGCGCCGGGGAGGGGCAATCCGTTCGAGGCGTCGGTGACTATCCCGCGCACGGTCCCCTCGCTATCGTTTCGGTTCGATGAAACGGAGGAAGATTGCGCGCGAACCGTCCCGATTCCGAATACGAAGAGAAACAGGATGGCTGCAAGCATCCAAGCCGTCCGTTCCATGTTTCCGCAATGGTGTATGAATTAGGAGACGATTCGTATTTTCAGGGCAACGTAATGTACATGCCGGAGGTTATATTTTCGTCTCGTACGGGGACATGTACGGGAAAATTTTTGTGCGCGCGCACTTCTTCAATACTTGTACATGATAAAACATATCCACAGAAAGGTACGCGTCGCACTTGCTTTTGTTATTTTTGTCGCCGCAGGCTTTTTCGCCGGGTGTTCCGGCCCGCAGGAAGTGCCTTCGGGCAACCGTCTCTTCACCCTGATCCCTTCTTCCTGGTCCGGCGTCCGTTTCGAAAACCGACTGCGCCCCACCGAATCCTTCAATGTGTTTACGTATCGAAATTATTTCAACGGCGGTGGAGTGGGCATTGCCGACCTGAACGGCGACGGATTGCGCGATCTGGTGTTGACCGCCAATCAGTTGGACGACCGGCTGTATCTGAACAGGGGCGCGTTCCGGTTCGAAGAGGTGACGGGCCGGGCCGGGATGGAAAGCGGACGCGGCTGGTCCACCGGCGTGAGCATCGCCGACGTGAACGGGGATGGTTTGCCGGACATCTATATCTGCCGTGCGGGCGATGCATCCAGGGACGATCGGGCCAACCTTCTCTTTATCAACGAGGGACCGAACGACGACGGCGTACCCCGTTTCGAGGAGCAGGCCGCTGCCTATGGTCTCGACGACGCGGGATTTTCCGTCCATGCGGCGTTTTTCGATTACGACGGGGACGGGGATCTGGATATGTACCTTGTCAACAATTCGCCGCGCGAAGTGAGCAGTTTCGGCCTGCGCAACATACGCGACAGCCGCCATGAGGGCGGGGGCGACAAACTGTATCGGAACGATGGGGAGGTTTTTATCGATGTGAGCGTCGAAGCGGGTATGTACGGAAGCGAAATCGCGTTCGGACTCGATGTGATAGCCAGTGATTTCGATGGGGACGGCTGGCTCGATCTGTATGTGTCCAACGATTTCTTCGAACGCGATTACTTCTACCGGAATAACGGGAACGGCGCATTTACCGAAGCGCTGGAGGGGCATTTTCCCTCTATCAGTCTTTCCTCCATGGGAAACGACGCCGCCGACATGGACAACGACGGCCGTCCGGATCTGTATGTGACGGATATGCTTCCGGCAGACGATTACCGGCTCAAGACCACGGGGAGCCACGAGTCCTGGAATATCTACCGGGAAAAGGTGGAGAATGGATTTTATCACCAGTTCACCCGCAATACGTTGCAGTACAACCGCGGCGACGGCGCGTTCAGCGATATAGGCCCCATTGCGGGCGTGGCGGCCACCGACTGGAGCTGGAGCACCCTGATCGTTGATCTGGATATGGATGGGCACAAGGACATCCTGGTCACCAATGGGGTATACCGGGACGTGATCGATCAGGATTTCATGGCGTTCTTCGCCGCGGAAATCCAGCGTATGGTGCGCGAGCGCACCGACAAACTCGATTACCTCGAATTGCTGGAACGCATGCCTTCGAAGCCGATCCCCAATGTGGTTTTCCAGGGGAACGGGGATCGCACGTTCACCGACAAGACGGTGGAATGGGGTCTGGATACGCCTGTTTTTTCCAATGGGGCGGCATATGGGGATCTGGATAACGACGGCGATCCGGATCTGGTGATCAACAATATCGATGAAGAGGTTTTCATATACCGGAACGAAGCGGATACGCTGCATGCGCATCGTTTTTTGCAGATTGCGCTAACAGGGCAGGGCGCCAACCGCTTCGGCGTGGGCGCCAGGGTCACCGTATGGCAGGGCAAAACGCCTCTCGTTCAGGAGCAGATGCCCTCGCGCGGCTTCCAGTCCACGGTGGACCATGTGCTGACCTTCGGGCTCGGGGAAGGTGTGGCCGATTCGGTGGAGGTCCGGTGGCCGGATGGCCGGCGGCAGGTCCTCGAACAGCCCGCGATAAACAGCCTGCTCACCCTGCGGCAGGAGGAAGCGGGCGCCGTACCGCCTGTTGCGCGCACTGGAACGCCGCCGCGTTTTGCGGATGGGACGGAAACGTCCGGGTTGGCGTTCGTGCATGCGGAAAACGACTTCGTCGATTTCGACCGGGAATTACTCCCGCTTCGCATGCTTTCCACCGAAGGTCCGCGCTTTGCCGTGGGCGATGTGGACGGGGATGGCCTCGACGACGTATATGTGGGCGGCGCAAAGGACTCGCCGGGAGGGCTTTTCAGGCAGCGGCCCAGGGGCGTTTTCGCGGCTTCCGATAGTACGCCGTTTGCCGCCGACGCCATCTCCGAAGATGTCGATGCCGCCTTCTTCGATGCGGACGGAGACGGCGATCTCGATCTGTATGTGGCGAGCGGGGGCAGCGAATATTCGGAACTGGCCCCGGCTTTCCGGGATCGTCTGTATCTGAACGACGGCGCCGGGCGTTTCGTCAAAGCGCCGGATGCGTTACCCTCCCTGTATGCGAGCAGCGCCTGTGTGGTCCCCGCCGACTACGACCTGGACGGGGACATGGATCTGTTTGTGGGGGCGCGTTTGATTCCCTGGCAGTACGGGCTCGATCCCTCGAGCGTGCTGCTCCGTAACGATGGGCAGGGGCGCTTTACCGACGTGACCGAGGAGGTAGCTCCGGCTTTGCAGCGCGTCGGCATGGTGACGGACGCCGTGTGGGCCGATGTGAACGACGACGCGAGGCCGGACCTTGTCGTGGCGGGCGAATGGATGCCCATCACCATATTTCTGAACGAAGGAGGGCTGGTTCCGCAATCGGAAAACGGCCTGGACAAGAGTCACGGGTGGTGGAACCGCCTGCTTGCCGGGGATATGGACGGGGACGGTGATATGGATTTTGTAGCAGGCAACCTCGGGCTGAACACCGTATTGCATGCTTCGGACGAGGAACCGCTCACGATGCATGTGAACGATTTCGATCGGAACGGGCGCATTGATCAGGTCATTTCCCTGTACCGGAACGGGGTGCTGTACCCGATGCCTCTTCGCCAGGATCTATTCCGGCAGCTCCCGGTGCTCGAGGCGCGTTTTCCCCGTTTTGCGGACTATGCCGGCACGCCCCTTGAAGAGGTTTTTACGCCGGAGGAACGCTCGTCTTCGGTGGTCCGGCATGCCCACACGCTGGCCACATCGTATATCGAGAACCGGGGCGACGGGACGTTTTCCCTGCACCCTCTACCGTTCGAGGCGCAGCTTACGCCCGTCTATGCGTTGCTCTCCGGAGATTACGATGAGGACGGGTACAAGGACCTCCTCATGGCCGGCAATTTTTATGCCGCGAAGCCCGAGATCGGACGGATGGACGCGGGGTACGGCCTGTTTCTTCGGGGCGACGGCACGGGGGCGTTCGCTCCGGTTCCGATCGCGGACAGCGGTTTTCGCGTGCCGGGGCAGGCGCGGGACATGGCCCTGGTCGCTGACCGCCTCATTGCGATCGCTGTGAACGACGGCCCCGTGCAGGTGATTTCGGTACGCTGATGCGCCCTGCGGTATTCATACGATCGCTTATGCATGGAGGTGCGACCGCTCGGGTTTCCGGCGCATGGATCACGGTCGTCCTTGCCGTCCTGCTTGCGGGCTGTACCCGGGATACGCTTTTCAAGCGGCTTTCGCCACAGGATACGGGCATCGGGTTCCGCAACGATCTGCCTGCGGATACGTCGTTCAACATTCTCAATTATCTGTATTACTACGACGGCGGCGGCGTGGCTGCGGGCGATGTGAACGGAGACGGTCTCGTTGATCTGTATTTCACGGCGAGTGCGCTGCCCAACCGACTGTACCTGAACCGGGGCGATTTCCGGTTCGAAGATGTGACCGATCAGGCAGGCGTAGCGGGCGAAGGGGATTGGACGAAAGGGGTCGCCATGGCGGATATGAACGGCGACGGGTTGCTCGACCTGTACGTGTCCAACGTGGCTTTTCTCGACAAGCAAGGGCGAAACGAACTATTCATCAACCACGGCGACGGCACGTTTACGGATCAGGCCGCCGCATACGGCCTGGCGCATGAGGGATTTTCCACGCAGGCGGTCTTTTTCGACTACGACGGGGACGGAGACCTCGACATGTATCTCCTCAATCATTCCCTGCATGTCGAGGACACCTACGGCCCGGACACGCTTCGATACGAACGCCATCCCCGGGCGGGGGACAAGCTTTTTCGGAACGACGGAGCCTTTTTCACCGACGTCAGCGATTCGGCCGGCATATACGGCGGGCGGATCGGCTACGGGCTGGGCGTGGTGGCAAGCGATCTTGACAACGACGGGTGTCCGGACCTCTTCGTGTCCAACGATTTTCACGAGCACGATTACCTGTACTACAATAACTGCGACGGCACGTTCACGGAGTCGATCCGGACAGCCATGGGGCATACCAGCCGCGCTTCCATGGGGAACGATGCAGCCGATTTCAATAACGACGGACGGATCGATATCGTGGTGCTCGACATGCTGCCGGCGCGCCAGGAATACCGCAACCGGTCGGATATCGGAGAGTCCCGGGAGATATACGATCTCAAGCGCCGCTTCGGATACCATCACCAGGTGGTGCGCAATACGCTGCAACTCAATCGGGGTCTGCGCCGCTTCAGCGAAATCGGCTATCTGGCCGGGATCGAAGCCACCGACTGGAGCTGGGGGAGCCTGTTCGCCGATTTCGACCACGACGGCAGGCAGGATCTTTTCGTGACCAATGGCATTCCGCGTCGTCCGAACGACATGGATTATGCGCAATTCGCGGCGGCTCCGGGGGTACAGGCCGCCCTTGCGCGAGAAATCACGCCGGAAACGTATGCGTTGGTCGAACGCATGCCGGAAGTGCGCATTGCCAATTACGCCTTCAGGAACGACGGAGGGCTTGCCTTCGCCGACCGGACGCGCGCATGGGGCCTGGAGGACCCGGGTTTTTCCAACGGGGCCGTATACGCGGATCTCGACAACGACGGTGACCTCGATCTTGTCGTCAACAATATCGATGAGCCTGCGGCGGTCTACGAGAATCGTGCGGATCGTTTGTCCGATCGGCATTATATACAGGTGCGCCTCGAAGGGCAGGGACCGAATACGGCGGGCATCGGGGCGAAAGTGATGCTCTACGCTGGGGGCGGCATGCAGGTGCGCGAGCACATGCCGGTCCGGGGATGGCAATCTTCTGTGGATCCCCGCCTGCACATAGGCCTCGGCGCCGCAACGCGCGTGGACAGTCTGTTTGTGGTCTGGCCCGACGGCCGCCGCCAGACCCTGACCGACGTGGCGGCGGACCGGATGATTGTGCTCCGACAGGAGGATGCTGCGGAAGTCTGTCGCCCCGCCCCGCAGCCCGCTCCGCTTTTCGAAGACGTGACCTCGTCGCTGGATGTTGACTTCCGGCACGAAGAAAATGTGTACTTCGATTTCAACCGGGAAGGGCTGATGCCCCACAAAATCTCGACGGAAGGGCCCGCCTTTGCCGTGGGCGATGTGAATGGGGACGGGCGCGCGGATATTTTCGCAGGCGGCGCCAAAAGGCAGGCTGCGCGCCTTTTCCTGCAGCAGGCCGACGGGCGTTTTGCTTCCGTTTCCGACGCGGTGTGGCGGGCGGACAGCCTGCATGAAGACGTGGATGCCGCTTTTTTCGACGCGAACGGGGATGGGGCTCTGGACCTGTACGTCGTGAGCGGGGGCAACGAATACTGGGGACAGGCCGAGGCGCTGCTCGACCGTCTGTATATCGGCGACGGAACGGGCGGCTTTGTACGTGACTCCGGGGCGCTGCCGTCTACGTACGTCAACGGATGTTGCGTGGCGCCCGGCGATTTCGACGGGGATGGAGATATGGACCTGTTTACAGGGGGTCGGGTAGAGGCCAATAATTACGGGGCGATTCCGCGCAGTTATCTTCTGGAGAACGACGGGTCCGGGGTATTCGCCGATGTCACGGAGACCTGGGCTCCGGATATTTCGCAAGCCGGTATGGTGAGCGGGGCCGCCTGGACCGACTACGACGGCGACGGGCGGGACGATCTGATCATAGTGGGCGAGTGGATGCCCGTGCGCGTGTTTGCGCAGCGGGACGGACGGTTCGTGGAACAGGAAGCCCCGGGATTAGAGGGTTCCGAAGGCTGGTGGCAGAGCATTTCGGTCGAGGATATGAACGACGACGGCGATCCCGATCTGATCCTGGGCAACCTCGGACGCAACTCGTCCGTGCGGGCGGATCGGGAAGCGCCGGCGCGTATGTACATCCGGGACTTCGACGGCGACGGGAATACGGATCATATCCTGACGGTCATGCGGGACGGGGACAGATACCCCATTGCCACCCGCGACGAAATCATTCTCCATATCCCTTCGTTGTTGCGCACGTTTCCCACGTATGCCGATTTCGGGGAAGGACGCTATGAGGACCTGTTCACGGAGGACGAGCGAGCGGACGCCCTTGTCAGGCAGGCGAACACCTTCGCCAGCGCATGGGCGGAAAACCTCGGCGACGGGTCATTCACATTGCATGAACTGCCCGAAGAGGCCCAGTTTTCGCCGGTATACGCCATCCTCCCGGGTCATTTCGACGGGGACGGGCACAAGGACCTGATCCTCGGCGGCAATTTTTACGGGGTGCGGCCCTCGCGGGGACGATACGACGCCAGCTACGGCCTCCTGCTCCGGGGAGACGGCAAGGGCGGTTTCGAGGCGGTCGATCCTGTCGAGAGCCACCTGTTGCTGGAGGGGGAAGTGCGCGCCTTGCGCCTCGTTCCGCACGAGCGCGGTCTGCTTCTTTTCGTCGCCCGCAGCGACGATACGGTCAAGGTGCTGCGTTTGCACGCCGGTGTGTCCGGGATGGATCAGGATATTTCCAAAACAGTCGCAACGACCCGGCGGTAGTGTATGGGCTGCGGGCTGCCGGCTACGAAAAAAGTTCTTTCATCCATTCCTGCCACGCGGGTTCGTCGCGGGCCGCGATGGCGGGTGCTTCGTCGCCGTACAGGTAGATGCCCATGGTAACTATGGCGCAGTCGCCCATCGCGAACGCGGACGCCGAGGCGATTCCGGGGATCGGCCCGTCCAGCCGGATCGCGGCGTACGGCTGCTTGTCACCGTCCACCTGTTCCACGACGCCTGTCAGGGAGGGCGTACCGGGGGGCGAGGTCCAGCGGGCGCCTTTCCGGAGGCCGGTTATCCCGAGGGTGCCGGTCAGGGCGCTCCAGGCATCGTTTACCGGACCGGAATCCTGTTGCATGGTCCGTATGATCGAAACGGGCTGCCCGCGAAAGTGCGCGAGATAGACCCGCAGTATAGCGAAAAAGTACGGCCAGCCGCACTCGATGCCTTCGAGTTGTTTTCTCTGCTCGTCGGTTCCCCCGGACATGCTGTGGATTACCCGGACGAGGCAGGCGTTTCCGGACCGGGGTTCCACGATCCATTCGGTGATCATCGGCGCCGCATCCGGGCCCGCGCCCGGTCCCTCGGCGGCAAGCCGGCGCGGCGGATCCCACACGGTGACGCTGGCCAGGCTTTCCATTCCCGGCCCCATCATGGTTCGGATTACGCCCCCCGTTTTCTCTTCGATTTCGGTGGGGCAGAACCAGGAAGAGATCCCCGGTCCGGTGGCGACGGCCTTCCAGACTTCCTCTACGGCGCCGGGTACCTCGACCTCGACCTGGATCGACTGGCGGCCGGATGCATCGCGTTTGACGCTCATGATGTTTGCTCGATACGTTTCTGATGTCTCATGATGTCTGCTCCAGCGTCACTGGAGGCAGACGTTTATCCATTCCTGCCACGCGGGGTCGTCGCGGGCGGCGATGGCGGATCTCTCGTCGCCGTACAGGTAGATTCCGACGGAAGCCAGCACCTGATTCTCAAAGGGAAAAACGGTCACGGATCCAATGCCCGGTTCCGGATCGTCGAGCCGCAGCATCGCATAGGGCAGCGGTCCTTTCGGGACGCGCTCCCGGATACCCGCAAGCCCCGGCGCACCATCGGGAGCACGGAAACGCTCTCCCTCGGATATGCCCGCAATGCCGAGCGCATTGCATGCCGCATTCCAGGCATCGTCCAGTGAGCCGGGCGCCGGACTGGTGACCCGGACAATCGACGCGGGCTGCCCGCGAAAATGCGCCATGTAGCTTCGCAGCACCTGGAAGCAGCAGGGCCAGTTGTTTTCGATGCCCTCGAGTTCCTCGTCCCACTCGTCGGCGTCCGCAAACACACTATGCGTTACGCGCACCACGCACATTTCCGAAGGGCGCGGCTCGATCGTCCACTCGCTGGTCATGGGCGGCGCTCCGGGGCGCCAGTCTTTTTCCAGGTTGACGACCCGGTGCGGCGGGTCCCAGACGGTCACGGTGGCGACGACATTCATTTCCAGTTCCGGTCCCATGTCCCAACTGATCAAGCCCCCGACCCATTCCTCGGTCGTGTTCGGGAGGAACCAGGAAGAAATTCCCGGCCCGGTGGCGACAGCCTTCCAGACGTCCACTGCGCTTCCCGGTGTCTCCACCTCGACCTGGATCCATCGGCGGCCGGAGGTGTCGTGCTGGACGCTCATGGTACCTTTTCCGGTGTTATCGCAAGCGGACGTTTATGCATATTGCCCGGAACGATCTTCATGACATGATCGGTGACGGTCACATACTCCGCATAATGTACCGCATTTCAGGATGTGTGCGCTTCTCCATGGCGGTCTTGCGCGAAACGGCTCAGAATCGCGTGTTGACAATATTGGCGAAGTCGGATCCGAACGTATACGAAAGGGCAATGGACCCGGAGAGTTCGAAGTCCGTCGCCAGTTCACGTTGTTGCAGCAGGATTTCTTCCAGAGAGGCATTACCGGCCGGGAGCGCCAGTTGATCCTGAATCATTTCAAAATCTCCCTGTATGCGGAGCGATAACCCCTCCAGCAGCCGCACCGAAACGTACCCGAAGAATTCGGCGCTGCGCTTGGTTGTGTCGTGGAAATAATGGGACCCTTCTATGCCTCCGTAGATATCGCCCCACGGTTGCCGGATCGCCACGGAGGCTTCCAGTCGCTGTTGCAGGAGCGTTTCTTTGGTTTCGTCGAAGATGGTTCGCTCGAAGTAATCCACGTAGGAGGCCCCGAGTCTGTACACGACGGTTATGGCGCGGCGCGTGGCCTGTTCGTAGGGCAGCACACTGTACTCGATGCCCGGCGCTACTTCGCCCCAGTGCCGGAGATTCCGGTCGTTGCGGGTCACGTAGTCCCCGAAGAGGCCCACCGACCAGTGCGGGCCGAGGCTCCGGATGGCGTAGCTGTCGAAGCCGTGCCGGGAGATGCTGCTTCTGACATCGGGGTTGTCCTCCCGCTTGATCTTCACCAGATCGTAGTTGAAGTAGGGGCGCAGGCGTATTTTCCACTGTTCGCTTACATGATCGGCGAAAAAGCCCCAGCGGGAGTCGAACACCGTCCGGTTGGATTCTTTTTCCAGTTCGATGCCTCCTGCGTAGGCCGTGAAGATCCAGTGCCTCCAGGCATCGTGCGTTTGCGTGTCGCCCGCTCCCATATTTTCTCTGGAATAGTCGAGCGAGAATCCGGAGATGGATTGCGCTTGCGCGACATACGGCACGAGGCCCAGCCGGATCGCTGAATTTACAGCCTCGCGGGCCTCGTCGTTCGTTGCGTTCTGGTCTATGGTGTGCTCGAACGTGTACTCGACGCTGGCGTAATCGCCGCGCCCCAGAAACGAAAACTGGTACTGCCTCCCGTTGCTGCCTGTACGCTGATCGGTGATGAATACGTGCACGTCGGCCTGTTCCGGGTCGCGCACGTAGTTCACGAAGGTGATTTCGCTGCGGATGTGATTGAAGTCGCAGCGGTCGCAATCCAGATAAACGCGCAACGCATTGCTTGCCGGAAGGGCGGCATGCAACGTATCGGCCGAGATGTCCTGGGCTGCCAGTGGGGCAGGGAGGGCAAGACACCCCCAAAGGAGCAGGATGCAAAGTACGCGGCACGGGGTCCGCCGCTGGCGCGAAGGCATGAACGGCATGTAAGGGGTTTCTTTATTTATTGGATTTGTCTTTACTTTCCGCCACAGGGCTCCACCAGGCATCCAAGCGAACCCGCAACTCCCGGATCCGTTCGGCCTGTTCGGGATGATGCGCCAGATTCATGTTTTCCAGCGGGTCTTCCGCTATGTGGTAGAGTTCCAGCGGCTCGTTCTCGATTTCCGGGAGGATGAGTTTCCAGTCTGCGGCACGGATCCAGCGAAAGAACAGGTTGGCGTCCGGACGGTCCCATTCTTTGGCCGTATGTCTGAAAATGCTGCCGAATACGGCGTTGCGCGCGAGCGGCTCGCCGTGCAAGGCTCTCGGCAGGAGGTTCAATCCCGGAAGGCTTTCGGGGATATCGAGTCCTGCCGCTGCAAGGCTTGTTGGTAATAAGTCGATCGAGCTGACAAGTTCGTAGGAAATTCCGGGTGCGATATGGCCGGGCCAATGCAGCAGGACGGGTGTGCGCACGCCCAGGTCGTACTGGGACTGCTTGCTTTTCCAGTGTGGAGGGCGGATGGTCCCATCGCTGCGGTCGACCAACCGATCCGCTTCGTTTTCCGCGATCACCCAGCCATTGTCGACAATGAAGATAAAAATCGTTTCTTCATATTCGCCTTCCTCTTTCATCAGGTCGATCAGTTCGCCCACGGTCGTGTCGAACCAGAGAATGCTCGCATAGTAGTGCAACGTTAATTCGTGCAGGCCGAGGTCGGCGAACGGCGCCTCGTATTCGGCGGGGGCGTTGTGGGGCAGGTGCGGCAGGAACGGCGCATACCATATGAACATGGGCTCGTCCTTGTGCCGCTGCACGAAATCGCGAATCGGCTCCATCCCCTCCCGGCCTATGGTGAGCCCGAGGTCGCCGTGGCGTTCTCCGACGGTCATGCCTTCGCTGAAGCCGCCGTTCCGGTAGGAGCCTTCCCAGAACTTGCCGGTCTGCAGGCTTACATAGCCTGCTTCCGCCAGGAGCGAGGGGGCGGGGCGTTGCTGCAGAAGGAGTTGGTTCGCTATGCCTCTGCGTACTCCGGGTTCGGGGTCGTTGAAGGTCAGTCCATGCTCATGCTGGTGCCTGCCCGTGATCATCGTAGCCAGACTGGGACGGCACAGACTGGTCGGATTGTAGCCATGGCGAAAGACCAGCGATTGCGCGGCGAGGTCGTCGATCTGCGGGGTTTGCACCACGTCATGCCCCATGAAGCCGAAATCGGTAAAGGATTGATCGTCGGAGATGATCCAGACGATATTGGGGAGCGGGGCCGGATTCGGCCCGGAAGGGTCGTTTGCGTTGCCACAGCCGACGAATGCGAAGGCGACAAAGGAAACGATGGGTGCGAGTATACCTAAGCGGAGCGGGGTCATCAGCGACGAGGGATGCCAGCTATATGTGCGTTGCAATTATGCATTTCGAATGCATAATTACAAAAAAATGCTATATGGACCAGATTGAAGTTTGCTCCCGGCCATTCACTGGCGGGTTTTCTCTATGGATCCGCAGTCCTTTCCGGCGCTTGCACCGCCGCAAACATAACTTTAATTATTAATACTCTCCCTGTGTAGTTTATTTCCTGGTCCGGCGCTCAAGGGTAATAGTTCCATCTGCCTGTCCGGGTATCGTCATAAAAGCGAATGCGCTATGCGTTTCACCTGTTTTTTTTCAGTCTATCTATTTGCGGGCTTTGCCCTGCTTTTTTTCTCCGGGTCGCCCGCTTTCTGCCAGGCGCAAACGCCTTCGTCTGCACCCGAGGCATCTCGCCCGAACATCATTTTTCTTCTGACCGACGATCAGCGGGCAGACGCTCTCGGGATTGCCGGTCACCCTGTGCTTGAGACGCCCCACATCGACCGGCTTGCGCGGGACGGCGCCCGGTTCACCGAAGCCCATGTCGTGGCGCCGGTGTGCATGCCGAGCCGCGTAAGTTTCATGAACGGCCAGTACGAGCGCGTGCATCAGATCGGTTTCTCGTCGCCAAATGTGCTTTCGGAAACCCAGTGGAATCAGACCTATTCCGCGCTCTTGCGCAAAGCGGGCTATCACGTCGGATTCGTCGGGAAAATCGGTCTCCAGCAGTATTCGTTTCGCGGCAGCCCGCTCGAAAAGTTCGATTTCTGGCGGGGCCATGACGACTGGGCGCGGTTCTGGCCCAGGGAATTCGATCATCTCGCCATCTACCATGACTCGGAAGGCGAGATCGTGACCCCGATTATGAGCGAGAGCATCGAGCGTTTTCTCGATCAGGCGCCCGCCGACCGTCCGTTTATGCTATCGGTCAGTTTTTCGGCCCCGCACGGATCCATTTCCGGCACTATGCTTTATCCGGACGAACAGGGTCTCAACCGTATGTTCACGCCTGCGAACACGCATCCCGAACTGGCGGATCACCCGGTGTACGGCTCCCTGTACCGGGATCGGGGGATTGTGCTTCCGGCTTCCCGGGGAGACGATACGGCGCAGCATATTTCGCTGGACGTGCACCCGCGCGAAGGGCGGATGACGACGTATTCCTATAGCTACGCCGGCGACGATGTGCTGCGTGAGTACCATATTCGTTACTACCAGTTGATCCATGGATTGGATATCGCGGTCGGCAAACTGCGCGAGAGCCTCGAGCGACGGGGTCTGGCGGACAACACGATCATCATCTTTTCGAGCGATCACGGTTTGTTGATGGGCGAGTATTCGATGGGCGGCAAATCCCTGCTCTACGATGTGGCTACGCGCGTTCCGCTCATCGTGTACGATCCCCGAACACCGGCAGGCGGGCGCGGCGCCACAATCGACGAGCTTGCACTCAGCATCGATGTGCCCGCGACCATCGTTTCCTACGCCGGTCTCGATGTGCCGCAGACCATGCAGGGCCGCAGCCTGCGCCCGCTTATCGAGGATCCCGAGGCGGCATGGCGGGACGAGATATTCCTTGAAAGCCTCTTTCTGTTACGTACGGGACCGTTTATCGAGGCGGTTCGGACGAAGGACTGGAAGTATGTCCGTTATTTCCGTAGCGATACGTCACAGTACACCGCGGAAGATGTGGATTTCGAAGGGAGAGCGCCGGATTTCGAGCAGTTGTTCGATCTGGTCAACGATTCCGCGGAGGAGCGCAACCTGATTGAGGACGCCTCGCAGGCAGCCCGGATCGCTTCGTTCCGGGAACGCAGCAAGCAATACTCGGCGGAACTGGTGCAGGCCCGCAAGGACATGAAAAAGTATCCCCGGTAGCGTGCAGTCCGGCCGGCTTTGCGCCTCACTGCTCGAGTAGCCGTTCGAGGTGTTGCAGCATCAGGTCGGCGACGAACCGGTTACCCTCCTCGTTGAGGTGCACGCCGTCTGTCGTCAGCACGCCCTCGTAGTGTTTGTCGGGATTGTGTGCTGCGAGATGATCCTCGAACGCAGCCCGCAAGTCGCACAGGGTAGCTCCGGAAGCCTCCGCCACAGCGCGTGAAATATCCGCGTATTCCATGAGTGCCTGATTGACCTCCGTGTCGCTGGCCGGGTCTTCCCCGATCACGCTGGGGGTACACAGGGAGACATGCACACCCGCACGCTGCATGGTCGAGATCAGATCGTGCAATCCTTCCTCGAACACTTCCCGTTCCGTGCCCGTGACATGATCGAATTCATAGAAATGCCAGACATCGTTGATGCCGATATAGATCACCACATGCGTGGGATCGTGGACCAGCACATCGCGATCAAGTCGTTCCTGCAGATCGGGCACCTTATGCCCGCTTATGCCCGCGCCGATCACCTCGACCGTGCCCCCGGGGTATTGTTCCGTCAGGGCTTCCGACACCAGGGTGACATATCCTCCCGGAAAGACGCCCGCTTCGGTGATGGAGTCCCCGAAGAAGACGATGCGTATGGCGGGAGTCGGCTGTGTATCGGCAGCTTCCGGAGCGTCTTCCTCTCCGGCGCAGCCGCCGGCCAGAATCAGGGCGCAAAGCGCCAGAAAGAGTGCTGGTTTGTGAACGGGATTACGCATGGGACGATGGTTTGCTTGCGAAAATGATGCATGGGCGCGCCTCGTGGTTCCTATCGAAAGGGATGCAGGCCGCGTCCTTGGTGGGCTAAATATATAGAATACATGGACTACCCGCCGGTGATGATCTCGATGGCGCGGCCAATACCGTCTTCGTTGGCAATGGACCGGGCGATGTCGGCGGCGCGGGTGCGGTACGAATCGGTTTGGACCAGTCCTTCCAATCCGCGCGCGAAGGAATCGGCGGTCAGGCGCTTGAGTCGCTGCGGTTCAGGGCCGCAGCCTAACGCCCACACACGGTGCCCCCAGAAAGGTTGATCGACGGACAAGGGACACACCAGAGTCGGCCGTCCGGCGCGCAGACCGGCGGCTGTCGTGCCGGCTCCGCCATGGTGGACGACTGCGCTGACGTGCCGGAACAAGGCGTCGTGCGGCGCTCCCTCGATCACATGCACCGTCCCGGGGACATCGAGCTCCTCCAGGCCGCCCCAGCCTGTGGCCAGAAGGGCGCGCACGCCGGCGCGCCGCACTCCCTCGACGATCTGTCGCGCGAGATGGCCGGGGCGCTGCGTGGTCATGGATCCGAAGCCGATATACACGGGCGGATCACCGGCATTGAGGAAATCGGCGAGGGCGGGGTTCGGGCTCCAGCCATGCCCCTCGTCGAGAAACCAGTATCCGGTCATGTGCATGTTCTCGCCCCAATCGTCCGGGCGGGGTATGACGGACGGGGAAACGGCGCATATCCGTGTCGCCATGCCGCCCTTGTGGCCCCCAAGGGGAGCGAGCGCCGGTCCTTTGCCGAGTCCCAGAGACTCCGAGCGCCAGCGGTTGATGATTTTCAGATACGGGGGTCGGGCCAGGTAATACCCGTTGTAGGTGAAGCGGTTAAGCCGGGCGCCGAAATTCCGCTTTGGCATGAGAAGCGGGAATTCTCCGGTCGGGAAAAGCGGGATCGGGGCGGCGCACACGAGGCGCGCACCGGTGGCTTCCGAGACATCTGTGGCGCCGACGACTTTGGGGTGGTAGACGATCACATCTGCGTCCTTTCCGGCTTCCCAGGTATTCTCCAGGAGGTTCAACACCATAGGGTGAATCGTCTGCCGCCAGATTTTGGCGAGCGCGAACCAATTCCCGGCCATGACGCGGCGGATCTCAGGAGACTGGAGGAATGCCTCCATGTCGATTCCGAGACCGTGAAACTTCAGCCCGTGCTCTTCAACCCAGTCATTGAAATTGTCGGGAGCGCCCAGCAGGATGTCGTGACCGCGCGCCTTCAGCGCCTTGCCGAGGGCGACGTACGGCTGCACATCCCCGCGGGTACCGAAACCGAGAAGAGCGATTTTCATTCAGGAAGTTTAACTTTGGTTATGAGACCCGTGTATAAATTTTGAACTTGTTATGTTTCGGGGATGATGTACCCTCCATTTCGTATTTGCGGGTTCCAATCGATTCGCGCAGGCTGCCTTCGCGCCGGACAGCATAAGCATGATACGGTGCTTCCTGCTTCCAGGATAGGCAGGCATGTGCTTGTGGGTCTTTTGTTAGCGGTTGCACCATTTGTACACGGAAGGAGCTTTGGGCAACCGGTAAGAGGCTGGCCGATTACTACCAGTGTCGGGCATAAGCATTGGGTTCATTCGGCGGTCTTTTCGCCCGATAGCAGTATGGTGGCATCCGGGTCCCGTGACGGGACCGTCAGACTGTGGGATGTGGCTACGGGATCCACCACCGCAACGCTCTCGGGGCATACTCACGAAGTTCGTTCGGTAGCCTTTTCGCCCGATGGCGGTATCGTGGCGTCCGCGTCCGATGACGGGACCGTCAGGCTGTGGGATGTGGCTACGGAGTCCACCACCGCAACATTGGGGCATACGTCCGGGGTCCTTTCCGTAGCCTTTTCGCCCGATGGCGGTGTCGTGGCCTCCGGGTCCTATGACGGGATCGTCAGGCTGTGGGATGTGGCTACGGAATCCATCACCGCAATGCTCCCGGGGCATAGGTCCTGGGTTACTTCGGTGGTTTTTACGCGCGATGGCGATATCCTGGCATCCGGGTCCACCGACTTTACTGTCAGGCTGTGGGATGTAGCTGCGGAATCCACTACCGTAAGGCTCGTGGGACATACGCACTCGGTCAGTTCGGTAGCCTTTTCGCCCGATAGCAGTATCGTGGCGACTGCGTCCTATGACTTTACCATCAGGCTGTGGGATGTAGCTACGGGATCTAACACCACAACGCTCGTGGGGCATAGGGATCGGGTCAATTCGGTAGCCTTTTCGCCGGATAGCAGTATCGTGGCGTCCGCATCCGATGACGGGACCGTCAGGCTGTGGGATGTGACTACGGGATCCTCCACAACGCTTCCGGGGCATACGGATCGGGTCCGTTCGGTGGCCTTTTCGCCCGATGGCAGTATCGTGGTATCCGCGTCCTATGACAGAACCGTCAGGTTGTGGGATGTGATTTCAGGAAATCTTACCTCTACGTTCGGACCCGGAATCATCCCCTTATCGGTCGCTTATTCACCGGATGGAAGTATGCTGGCTTCGGGAACCGATGATCATACCGTCAGGCTGTGGGATGCGGCTACGGGGGCCAACACCGCAACGCTCTCGGGGCATACGTCCGGGGTCAGTTCGGTAGCCTTTTCGCCCGATAGCAGTGCCGTGGCGTCTGCGTCCTATGACGGAACTGTCAGGCTGTGGGATCTGGCTACCGATTCTACCACCGCAACGCTTGTGGGACACACTGGGGATGTCCTTTCAGTAGCCTTTTCGCGCGATGGCGGTGTTCTGGCATCCGCGTCCGGTGATCATACTGTCAGGTTGTGGGATGTGGCGACGGGATCCTCCACAATACTATCGGGACATACATTTTGGGTCAGTTCGGTAGCCTTTTCGCCCGATGGCAGCATCGTGGCATCCGGATCCTATGACGGAACCGTGAGGCTGTGGGATGTGGCTACGGGATCCTCCACAAAGCTCTCGGGGCATACCGGGAACGTCAATTCGGTGGCTTTTTCGCCCGATAGCAGTACCGTGGCGTCCGCGTCCGATGACGGAACCGTGAGGCTGTGGGATGTGGCTACGGGATCCTCCACCACGCTCAC